>NZ_FSRL01000001.1:0-309750 GCF_900142295.1 Vannielia litorea | reverse complement strand
AGCACCATTTCTCCATTTAGGCCTGTCAAATCCCCTAACACCTTGAAGGGAAAGGCAGTTTTTATAGTTCCATACCCATTATTTCGGCAGTATCTCAGAGGCTCTGCGAAGGCCAGTCTGAGCACTGTTTGCTGCACCGCATGAGTGCCATTCTTATAGATATTCCAAGGGCTTGAGAGGAATCGGAGAGTTAGTTCCATACAATCCTCCAGCCTTGCCTTGGTTGGCAGCTCTTTCGTGGCCTTTTCGGCCAGCACGAGCTTCTGCCGCTCCAGAGCGTCAATGCGCTCTTCCAGCTTCTTCGCGACCGTGCGGTTCTCGGTATCGACCAGGCGGTCGATGAGGCCTTCAACCTGCTTCTCAGCGTCCTTGAGCTGGCGCTTCCACTCATCCCGCGCCGCATGGGCTTGAGCGCTCCTCATCTCCCAGGCATCAGCGAACATTGCCTTTACCAGCCCGAAGAGCTTGCGAGATGGTGTGAGGCTCTGGAGGATGCCTTCGAAGGCTTCTTCCATCTTGGCACGCGGAATGCCTTTGCTCTTTTCTTCGCAGCCGCGCGTCTCGCATCTGTAATAGGCGTAGCGCTTGCGGCAGCCTGTGGACCAAGCCGCCGTCATGGCATTGCCGCAGCAGTTACAGGCGACGAACCCGCGCAGCGGGAAATCGATGTGGTAGTCCTTCCGCGCAGCCGGAGCGCGTTTCTTGCCCTCCAGATTGTCCTGAATACGCTGGTATGTCTCGAAGCTGATAAGACCGTCATGCTGACCTTCGCGTACGGTCACGCCCCACTTCGGGGCCTCGACATAGCCCGCATAGACGACTTTCTTGAGAAGGCGCGTGACTGTCATGGGGCGAAGTGAGCCGTCCTTGCGGTCTTTCGGGAAATGCGGATCGCGCTCTAAAAAGCGCTGCACTTCGGCTTGGCTGACAAAGCGGCCAGAGGCATAGCCGTCCAAAGCTTCGCGCACGACAGAGGCTAGAGGCTCATCAGGTACAAGCACCTTGCCGCCACCTCCCTTGGCGGAAACGTGTTTGTATCCGACCGGGGCGCGGAACACCCAATAGCCTGCTTCAACGCGCGCTTTCATTTTCTGGATCACTTGGCGGCGGTTCTGTTCGCGCTCAAGGTGACCTTGTGCCGCCATAATCGTTTCGATGAATTCGCCTTCGGGCGTATCCTCAAAATTGAAGTTCAGACACTTCGGCACCGCGCCGCGCGCGGACAATGCCTTTCTCAGCTTCCAGTGAAAGTCACGGTCACGGGCAAAGCGCTTAAGATCGTCAAAAATAATGACGTAAGGCTTGCCCGGCTGGGCATCGAGGAAGCTCAGCAGCGCAACCATACCGGGGCGCTTCATGAAATCGCCGCCGCCAGAGACATCATCGGGGAACACAGCCTCCACCGCATAGCCGTGCATGTCGGCGTACGAGCGGCAGCGCTGCTCTTGGCTCTCCAGGCCGCTCCCGTCTACCTTCTGCTTGGTAGACGATACGCGGCAATAGATAAGCGCGGCGGGCGCATCGCCTTCGATTTTTTGAACATAGCCCATGAATCCTCCTATCTTACGCGGCTTTACTCAGCCGCCATCTGGTTGAATTTCTTGCTCAATGTGTGACCTTGGCAGACTACTACATCTTGCGCCGGATCACCGCAGAAACCTTCACTTTCTGCCACTTGTCCACAGGCATCCTCCAGCGGAGAGACGTCAAACCCGAGGTCCACGAAGCAAAGGATCATCTGCCACAGCGACTCAATAATTTGCTCCTTTTGCTGATCGCTCAGCGCGGGATCATCGAGCCAGGCCTGATACTTCTGCACATCGACCTTGATGGTCTTCTTTGGCGGCGCATCGAGTGCCACTCCTAGGGCTTCGCCTATCAGCGCAGCATGGCCGAGGCCGCTACCGTTTTCTTCTTCCATCGCTGCAACCTCCTTGCTTGGCTGGTTTGCAGGCGCGCGCGTACCATCATCCGCGTTATGCGGATATGCATCGTTTGGTGAACTCTCTGAAACCGGAGCTTTTTGGCCAGCACATTCGATTGTATGCGCAATTGCTCCTTCTACCTTAAGTTTACCATAATCATTGCGATTATCGCAAATTCTACGGGTTTCGCGGGTATTTCTGATAGTCGTTTCCATTGTGTGCTTTCTCTTTTGGCAAGGGTTGAGGGGTCAGGATTGCGGAGGGTGGCCTTCGATGAATTGCCATTCGCCGTGTTTGTATTGCGGAAGGTGGGCATGACTGGCGGGTACAGTCTCGCGAATGACGCGCAGACTGGACGTGCCGCCCCATCGGCCAGGGACGCTGACCGCGCTTAACTCTCGGTCAAAGTACGGGTTCGGGCCGTAGAGGCCTGTGTAGGCTTTGTTCGCGTAGTACGGTGTTTTGGCCGCGAAGAATGGCGGGATGCCGTAGCCGGACGGCATGACGAGCGCTTGGCTTTGCGCCATGGCAAGGATTTCCTCGGGCGTGCAGAGCGGACGTGAGAGCTTGCGCTTATGCTGCTGCTCATAGTCCAGCGCGCGCAGCGCCGATCCTGTTTTCAAGGGATCGCTCCGCCCACTGAACGCATCCAATAGCGCTTCGCGGCGGGAGCGCTGCGCACGATGCTGGACGAGGTGATCTTCCAGAGCGAGGGTCTGGTTGCCAAGCTTGGCGCTCAGCATCCTTGCGGTCTCAAGGTCGGAGATTCCGCCGCCGAGATAGACTTCGAGGTCCGCGCTGGCCGAGAGCGTCATCGCTCCCGTTGGCCCCAGGTTCTTTCTGATCTGGCCGATATCCTGATAGACGCAAACCGGGCACAGACCAAAGCCTCGACCGATGGAATAGAACTCTGCAATTTCAGGGAAGGCTCCGAGCTGGGCGGCCTCATCGATGACGAGGTTCAGCGTCGGAGCCTCCGGCCTTACCTGCTTAAGCGTGCGCAAAGTCGAGAAGAACTGGCGGATGAGCGCCGCATTCTGCTGCGTCATCTCCGGCGGCATGACGAAGAACACAAAGACGGACTGCCTTGAATTTTCGCAAAGCACATCAAGCGAGAAATCCGCTTGCGCCGATGCCACGAAGGTCTCTTGCAGCCTCGGATCGTTCATGAAGGCCAGGGCGTTCGTGATTTCCGCCATCACGGATTCGAAAGTGCGGCTGGCATCTTCGGCCATATTCCGCATCTCGGCGAAGGTAACGTGCAAGTCCGGCTCGCCGAGCGCTTCCATCAGCTCCGAGACTTCAGCCCAGGCTTCGGGAGCGGAGCGGATCATGCCGACCAGCTCATAGAGCGAACTCGGGGAGACCCCGCCATCGAGGTGCACGAGCCCCCGGATCAGCGGATCGAGCCAGTTTTGTGCCTTCTGCTCGAAGAAGCGGGCATCGCCGCCGCCGCTTTCCGCGATCAAGGTGCGTGCTGCCCTTCGGCTGTCCGCGACCAGTCGCGGCGATTGCGGCGTCAGGTGCGAGAGCACCGAGAGACGGTGGCCCTGCACGCCGTGGGTGAGATAGGGATTGATCTCATAGACGGCTGCCTTGATGTGCGCGAAATACGGCTCCAAGACTGCCCGCAGCTCGCGCTTGGGATCGAAGATCGCATAGCGCGGCGGCTCGCCCTTGCGGCCTGGCGCGTCCATCAGGTGCGCAAGAACGCTCGTGAACTTGCCGGAGCCCGCCCCGCCGATCAGCAGCATGCCAGCTTGTTTGGCGTGGAAGAGCTTACGCCCATTATAGAAGCCGAAGGGCACACCACCCTGATCACGGAACGCCCGCAGGACTTCCATCTCATCCGCAAAACGCGCCGAGCCGTACGGATAATCGATGGGGTTCATGGCTGATCCCCCTCATCGCTGAAGGCTACGGGAACGATTGAACTGGAATTTAGCCAGCAGCTATTTTCAATTGGCGGGAAGAGCGCGGCTGTGACATTGAACATCACGGGCCAGCAGATCATCAGGATGAGAGGATTCATCCAATGCGTCTCATTTAGCTCCCAAAGCCATTTGAAGGGACGGGCAATTAAGTGCAGCACACTGTTCTGCGCCGAGATCTGAGAGAAAGCGTCCATGGTTTACTCCTTTATTTGTATTGAGGTTTGAGGATGTGGATGGGATGGCGACCCCGCCGAAACGGGATCGCCAAGCATTGCAATCACTCGTAAGTGGTAATTTGGCTTTTGGCGTTCCAACGCGTCTTGATCGACGCGCCCCATTGGAATGCTCCGAGAGAGAGACCGCCGCAGATCAGCATTCCCAGATATTCACCGTTTGAGAACGCGCCGAAAGCCGCCAACGCGATGATCGCGCCAAGAATAAAGAGTGCGTTCTGAGCCAACTCGGCGAGCGGGTTGGTGATCGTTTTGGGTGCACGGTTAATCATGGTATTTCCTTTTCTGATGTGGGTTTCTGGGTTCAGATGAATCTGTAGGCGAGGTACACGCCCGCCGCCGTGAGGGCTGCGAGAATGCTTGCCCGCGCCGCGAAGAACACGAACGGGTACGCCAAGATCATCCAGGCAATTCCGATGAGATCGACGACCTCATAGGAATAGGAGCGCTCTGCCATTGCGGTGACATACGGTGCTGTCAGCGCGTTGAACGGAGAGCCGAGAAGGATCGCCACCATGGCCGCAGCCGTGGTCGCAAATCCGCCTTTGATATCATCCATCGGGCTCTGCGGCCCGCGTGGAGGGTAGTTATTGGGTGCGTACATTGTCTTTCCTTTGTTATTTTCGGCGTCCGTCAGGACGCAGGTTTCAGGTCACCGGAAAGCGCATGTCTCCGGCGGGTTTGGTCTTCTTCGTGTGTTTCGGGGAGCATCCCCTCAGGCTTGCTGCTCCGGGTCGTTTCCCGTTGCTCAGCCGATATGGGGGCGACAAAAAGAAAATGCGGGCTCAAATTTCGACCCGTCCAATGCGATCACATGCAACCGCTAACGCAATACACTCTAAGCCGAATAAAACTATGATTTATCAGTAAGATACCATGTAGCCATACGGCGAATGCACTCGGACTTGGTAAGCTTAGATTTCTTCGCAGCGCGTTCGATGGCAGCAAAAAATTTGGTGATCGAACCCAACTGACACAGCCACAGGCAACGCCTGCTTTGGGGCGAGTGCTTCGGGCAGCCTTGCCTCCTCGTTCATGAAGGAGCTCACCGCCTCGTTCACCCATGCCGAGCGTTCCGTGCGGCCACGGGCTCTGTCGATCTGCGCCGCAAGCGTTCGGCTAAACCGAACGGTGGTCATCTTGTCGGCGCGGTTCGCGGCAGAGCTGCGCGACTTGTCTGGATGGGGAAGTGAAGCGCGCCGAGGGCGTCTGGCACTGCCTTCGGACGTCTTGGGCGCTTTCGATGGCGCGGGGAGGTAGACTGGGTGTCCCTGACGCTGGAGCTTTTCCGCTATCGCCTCTTCAAGCCATCGGCTCTGACTGATGCCTACGTGAAAAGCTTCATCCTCTATGAGCTTCTTGATGTCGGGTACGACGCGGCACGGCATCTGGACCTTCTGCGACGGCATTCTGTTCACTCCCGCCCATCCAGGCTGCTCTGCATCTGTAAGTTGCTGGCGCTTGCGAGCCGGACGACGGGGCAGCTTGTACGCATGCTTCTTCCTACCATAGCGCGCGACTTCTTCTGCATTGTTTAGATGTGGCCCCACATCGATCATGATCTGGCGAGCCAGATCATCAAAGAGCGGTTGGTTGTCCAGCGCCTCACGCAGCAGCCGAGCGGCAAGCCCCGGCTGCGGGATTAGACAACGATCAGAATGCAGCTCGCGCAAAATCCCGACAACTTCTCGGGCGCGCCGCTGGGTCCGGTCATCGTCCACGCCCTTCGAGAAAAGCCTTAGCGATCCTGAACAGTCCTCAAGGGCAATACGAAAGAGTACCAAGTACCATGGA
The DNA here is from genome assembly GCF_900142295.1 of Vannielia litorea. Classification (NCBI taxonomy): domain Bacteria; kingdom Pseudomonadati; phylum Pseudomonadota; class Alphaproteobacteria; order Rhodobacterales; family Paracoccaceae; genus Vannielia; species Vannielia litorea. The sequence goes on along the minus strand of NZ_FSRL01000001.1, from coordinate 303,864 downwards.
AAGGTTCTGGAACGCCGAGGCTCAAAAAACTCCGCACGATCCTCGTGAGCGAGCCGGAGGACCGATGACCGGAAGGTCTCCCCCATCTTTGAGCGCCTTAGCACCGGAAAAGCCGCCCCATCCATCACAATCTATATATGACGCGCTGGCCCTCCGCCGAGCAAGTAAAACCGAACCTATGTCCAAGCGATCAGGTTCAGTATGGAAAGGAGCAAGAGCTTATCGGAATCATGGAGGAAAGCATGGGAAATCCGAAGCATTACGGAATCGAACTGCCTGTACGCTGCCTTGAGCTTATAGAGAAGCTCTGGCCTGCTGCCTGCGAAGTGCACGGTGGAGAAAGACCGGACCTAGGGCCACTGACATCAACCTTTCTGCTGTCTATGTCCATCCCAGTTATCAACATCCCGCTAGAGCGGATCGAGCGGCATATTAATAAGCCGGAGGGAGCAACATACGCTGATGATCGGCATCTGAATGCTGAGGCAGAGAAGGCTTTTGACGACGTCATACGTAAGGGTAGGCTCTCCGACGCACCGTTCTATCAAACGGGTGTGTGGCATTTCGTACAGGTGGAGCCGAAGACTCTGCCTAACATTGCCAAGGGGCTTTCCACGGAACTCGCCAACGAACTAAGAGGCGCAGATGCGGAAAAGAGAGCGCACGAGATGAACGCGTCTCAGTGGGTAAGTGTCCTCCGAAATGCCATGGCACATGGCGGCATCGCTTACCTTGATGAGAACGGCCACAGTACAGATGGCGCAGCGGTAAGAATGTACGCATTCGTCAGCGGAAAGTATGGGAAGCCCCAATGCCAACACGCTGAAGGTGATTGCCGCTTCGGTATGGGCGAACTTGAACGGATTAATATTTTGCGTATCAGCGAGGACAACTACAAAGAGTTTCTACGGCGGTGGGTGGCATGGTTGGTCGACACTACGCTAGTAAATAAGACAGCGGCATAACGCTTCCTCTGCACAAAGCCTTAGCGCTAGCAGCATCTCAAACTTGGTACTACCACTTGTCCCCTAAGGATGACGGCAGGACTAGGAGCGAACGCAAGCTGTGCGTGGTAGTACCACGCGCTTGGCAAGGGGTCCCGCTGCGCGCCCCCGTTGCATCCCCCCGGCCAGTGGCTCTTCCTGGGCATTGAACCCATCCAGAGCCAGTAGAACGTATCCCCGTTCAATCAGTCGTTGGGCTTGGAGACGTGCCTCTCCACCAACACCGAACCATGCACGAACGTCTGGCCGTCCGATCACCACCATTTCATGGAGACCAACCTTCCGCAGTTTGGATGCGCGCCATGTCATGGAGACGACTTCATCGAGACCAGGAAGCGAGCATTTCATAGCTGCCCTTGCCTTGGAACCATCCCATCGACCACGGGGCGTTCCTGCCCCCGTGGACCCCTGACCAACCCTCCGCGGATTGGATGCCGCCAGCGCGTCGGCGCTGAACCCGATCATGAGACCTTCCGCTTCTCACTGGTAGCGAGTGCTGTCGGTCAGCGGGCGTGCCTGATAGGTAGACACATGGACACACGCAGCCCAGAGCAGAGACGGCGCATCATGCAAGCTGTCAAGAGCAGGAACACCCGACCAGAGGTTCTGGTCAGGAGCCTGCTGCATGCACAAGGCTACCGCTTCCGGCTCCACCGCAACGACCTGCCAGGCAAGCCCGACATCGTTCTGCCAAAATACCGAAAGATCATCTTGGTACATGGTTGTTTCTGGCATGCGCACGGTTGCGCTAAGGGGCAACCGCCCAAGTCTCGACAAGACTACTGGCTACCAAAGCTGGCTGCCAACGTTCGCCGTGACACCGCGAAGACTGGCCAACTGGAAGCGATGGGGTGGACAGTCCTTGTTGTGTGGCAGTGTCAAACGAGAGATCGAGCGGCTCTCGCTGAGCGGCTACAACAATTTGTGGATGAAAGCTAGAAGCCGATCGACATGCTGTGATATTCACGGTAAGCTATCCACATGAATCAGCACAGGCCCATGATCGACGACGAACCCCACCGACCGATAGGCATCGACCTGTTTGCAGGCGCAGGCGGCATGAGCCTCGGTTTCGAGCAAGCAGGTTTCGATATAGCTGCCGCTGTTGAAATCGACCCTGTGCATTGCGCTGTCCATAAGTTCAATTTCCCGAAGACCGCCATTATTCCTCGCTCGGTGGAAGGATTGAGCGGCGAGCTTATTCGAAAGGTTGCCAGCATCGGCAACGCTCCAGTGGATTGCGTCTTCGGGGGAGCTCCTTGCCAGGGCTTTTCGCTTATTGGTCACCGCGTATTGGATGACCCTCGAAACAGCCTTGTTCTAGACTTTGTCCGCATTGTCGCCGAGTTGAAAGCTCGAACCTTTGTGTTTGAAAACGTAAAAGGTCTCACTGTCGGCAAGCACAAAGCATTCCTAAAGGAATTGGTTCAAGCGTTTGATGCCGCAGGGTATGAAGTGAGAACCCCTTGGAAGGTGTTGAATGCGGGAAACTACGGAACGCCGCAATCCCGAGAGCGACTGATACTGTTTGGATGCCGCAAGGGCGAAGCACTGCCAGAGTACCCCGATCCGGCTACCAATATTGCGGGGCGTAAAGGAACAAGGGATGGCTTGCCATCAGGACCCACTTGCACAGATGCATTGGCCGATCTTCCCGACGCCGACAAATTTCAGAGTTTGCTCACTAGTGATGCTGTGAAAACCAGTGCGTTCGGAGCGCCTTCGCCGTATTCAGCCGAGTTGCGCTGTATGACAAACGACGCTTGGCATTTCGGCTACGTGCGGGAGTGGAATCCTGCTCTGCTGACTTCCAGTGCACGTACAGCTCATACGGAGATTTCGCAGCGGCGCTTCTCCGAAACCGAGCCAGGCTCTGTTGAGCCAATCAGTCGTTTCTTCAAGCTGCCTTCGCGGGGGGTTTCAAATACTCTTCGCGCCGGTACAGACGGTGCACGGGGCGCATTCACGAGCCCCAGACCCATCCACTACCGCTATGACCGATGCGTGACAGTACGGGAAATGGCACGACTACATGGCTTCCCTGACTGGTTTCGCTTCAATGTTACAAAATGGCACGGAGCACGCCAGATCGGAAATGCCGTTCCTCCACCTCTTGCACGAGCGATTGCAACGCAGGTGATTGAATCTCTCGATTTCCGTCCAGCACGTCCCGCCCAAATTATCCCTCTTGGGTCTGAAGAACTATTATCAATGGACTTGTCGAAGGCCGCTGCTCATTTTGGCGTAAAGCCACTGCCAAGTCGTCGAGATCAAAAGAGCGGAGCAAAGAAACGCAAGCAAGCTGATATTGAGAGAGAAAGACTGTCGGGGCAGAAGATTTATGGCTAGCAAAGTTCGAAACCGATATCAGGCTCTTATCGAGAAGATTTTCTTCGATCATTATAGTGATGGAAAAACGTCACTTGACTTCACGCGACCTGAGATAAAAGACGCGGCCGCCCACCTAGGCATTGTATTGCCGGACAACCTGGGTGACGTGATTTATTCCTTTCGCTTTAGAACCGACCTGCCGGAAAAAATTATTGCCACACAACCTGAAGGTAAGGAGTGGGTTATAGAGCTTGCAGGAAGAGCCAAATATAGGTTCTCTCTCGTCAAGATCAATCGGGTATTGCCACGCGAAGACCTTGCGCGGATCGACATTCCCGACGCTACCCCAGAAATTATTCGTGCATATGCTCTGGACGATGAGCAGGCACTACTTGCGATCGTGCGCTACAACCGCCTAATCGACACCTTCTTGGGACTTACCACTTACAGTCTCCAGAACCATCTGCGCACAACCGTAAAGGGTGTTGGGCAGATTGAAATAGATGAGCTTTATGTCGGGATTGACAAGAGAGGCTGTCACTACGTCATTCCAGTACAGGCCAAGGGTGGAAAAGATCAAATTGGTATCGTCCAGATTTCTCAAGATATTCGTTTTGTAGAAGAAAAGTTCTCTGGTATGCGATGCCGCGCAATCGCAGCGCAATTCATGGGCGATGACGTGGTTGCACTTTTTGAGCTTACATTGCAGGAAGATGAAATTCGCGTCGTCGAAGAGCGTCATTATCGACTAGTTCCTGCGAAACAAATTGATCAAGGCGCGATCCGAAATTATCGGGACTGACCAGATGGCTCGAGGTTCTTTATTTAGCGCGTAGGTAATTTGATATGCATTTAAGTGAATTGGAGTTGAATAATTTCCGGTCTTTCTCTGAGGAGACGGTCCATTTCGAAAAGAAGCTCACAGTGCTGGTCGGTGAAAATAATGGCGGCAAGAGCAATATCATCGATGCAATCCGGCTTCTGACAACACCGCTTGGTGGGCGCAGGGAGCTTTATTGCGAGCATACCGACATCAGATTTGGATCAAGTCCTGCAAGCTTTGAGTTGAAGGCCAACTTTCAAGACCTTACCCCGCCGCAGCAGGGGCGAATGCTTTCGGCAACAATGGACGATAGCCTGCAAAGCGCCTGCTTCGGCATTACTTACAATGCGGCGGTTCGGACGCAATATGCTAGGCCGACCCTGTGGGGCGGGCGCTTCAAAGCCGCTCCCGAGCCAGGCTCGCATGAGATGATCCGCCATGTTTATCTACCGCCCCTCCGTGATGCCAAGCTAGCATTGGCATCCGGCAATCCGACGCGCATACACGCTCTCCTGAATCACTTTCTCGGAGACCAGGAAGCCGCCGAAGTAGCGCAGAGCCTTGCCCGTAGCGCGGACAACCCGATCCTGGGAAACGTGGACAGCGCCGTAGCGAGCGGTCTCAATGACTTGACAGCAGGCGTGCGGCGGCAAAGTGCCAAATTGGGTTTTAATACAAATGAAAGCCTGATCGACATTGCCCGCGACCTTCGCTTCAAGCTTGCAGATCACGGTATATCACCGGAAGACCTGAAATACTCCGGTCACGGTTATGCCAATCTCCTATACATGGCGATTATCGCCGTGGAACTAGAGAAGACCGACAATGCAGAGTTAACACTTTTTCTTGTCGAGGAGCCGGAAGCGCACTTGCACCCGCAACTTCAGGCCGCCGTTCTGAATTTTCTCGAAGAGCGCGCCGAACAATCATTCAAGCCCAAGAGCGATCCGAACGCACCCGCAGGCAATTTACAGGTTGTCGTCGCCACACATTCTCCTAACCTCTCGGCCTGGGTGCCAAACCGCAACCTTGTCTTCGTTAAGTCAATCATCCCCGAAACCATGACCGCAGAAACTGCGGAGACGCCAGCCGAGGACGAAGAGCAATCTCTCGCAGACCTTGGGGACAGCGCCGAGCCACGAGGCATTTCCGAGGCTCAGGCGGAACCGTCACCGGCGCAACCACTGCGACCGGAGTCGCGGTGCATCCCGCTCTCAAAACTAGAACTGAGCGATGAAGAGCGGCGCAAGATTGATCGCTACCTCGATGTCACCAAATCCGCGCTTTTGTTCGGAGGGCGGGTGTTTTTGGTCGAAGGCATTGCCGAGGCACTGCTCCTGCCCGCCATTGCCAAGCATCACGTGCTTAAAGACAGGCCCGCCGACTTTCGTATTTTTCGTTCAGCCGTCTTTGTGCCGATCGATGGGGTCGACTTTGAACCCTACGCCAAAGCGCTTCTGTCACCCTATAACGGCGTCAGGATCGCCGAAAGACTGGTGATTGTCACAGATGGTGATGCAAAAGCGTCCGACGATGAAGGTGATGAACTGCCTGGTCAAAACCGCAAGAACAAACTGGAAGAACTGGCAAGAATCAAGGCGGCGTCAGGCAATCTGGACGTTTGCATCAATACCTATTCGCTTGAGACCGAACTTTTGAACGCCGGAAACGCCGCCATCATGAAGGAAGTTTACCTTGAACTCCATTCCAGATCAGAAGCGAAATGGGATAGGGCCGCAGCCTTGGAGGGGAGCGAAAAAGCAAAGGAAATCCACGAGATATTCAAGGGCACGCGCAAGGGAGACTTCGCTCAGATTTTATCTGGAAAAGTCGCAAACTCCGCCGACTTCCAGGTGCCGCAATACCTGATCGATGCGATTGAGGCCATCGTCAAATGACGCCAAAGCCTTTCACGCCAACAGAAGAGCAGCGCGCTGTCATAGGGCTTGACGGTTCGGCTTTTGTTGATGCGTGTCCAGGAGCCGGAAAAACTAGAATTCTGATCGAACGCGCCCGCAAGCTCTTCGGCGCATTGGGACACGGAAGAGGCATCGCCTTTTTGTCTTTCACCCATGCCGCAGTCTTCGAGTTGGAGACCCGACTTTCGCAGGAGCGATTGCTGCCGGCGCCTGTCTTCCCAAATTTTATTGGAACGTTCGACAGTTTTGTCTGGCAGTTCCTCGTCGCGCCATTCGGACTGCCTGGCGCAACTGTTCGGCCTCGCCTGATTGCCGATATGGCAGGGCTTTCTGTCGAGCCATTTGATGGTGCGCAATCCCTGCCGCTATCTTGTTTTTGCCCCGAGACAGGCGCGATCTATCCGGCGGAGGCAAAATCCAAGGGCTTTGATGTCACTCAAAAGTCCGATCATCAGGTGCAGGCCTATCAAACGACGGCGAGACGCATACGAGAGAACCTCCTCGCGCGTGGCCATCTCGGCTTTGATGAAGCACGGTCGCTCGCCTTGCAGAGAATATCAAACGCAGAGGCCGCGCAAAGGATCGCGCTCGCGCTGAAAGGGCGCTTTTGTGAAGTGATCGTTGATGAAGCGCAGGACTGTAACCCTGATGATCTAAGAATCATTACATGGCTCCGCGACTCCGGCCTTCCGACCAAAGTAGTGTGCGATCCCAATCAGGCGATTTACGAATTTCGCGGCGGGGTTACAGACCACCTCTATTCATTTGCCGAGACCTTTCCTGCCGAGCAGCGCAAGAAGGTCAGCGGGAACTTTCGTTCTTCCCCCGATATCTGCAAGGCCGTCTCCGGATTTCGCCCTATCGCTGTGCGGGGCGATTCTGATCAAGCGCTTGGAGCACATAAGGAACATGCCGCACCTGTCGAGATTCTGGCCTACGGAGGCACTAGCGTTCCGCCCTTAATAGGAGAGACATTCTCCGCCATTTTACGCGACGCTCATATCCATCCTTCTTCCGCCCCGATTGTCGCTTCCACAAAGGCGAGTGGAGCCGCTGCGTCAGGTCAGCCCAAAGTGACAGGTTCCGCTCACCGCACTCTTCGTCTTGCAGAGGCGGTCTCGGAATTTCACTTTGCCGCTGGTTACATCGAAATGAGGAAGGCCATGGACAGCGCCCATGAATTATTCTTGAGCCTTGAAGGCAAACTTGGCGGCGCGTCCTATCATCAATACGTCGCAGATAACGGCATAGATCCGGTCAGTTGGCGCTCGCAAGTGATTGCAGTAATGCGGATGCTTCGATTCTCCCCAGATGTTCATGGAGATGCCCGTGGTTGGCACCGCGCTGCCAAAGAAGTGCTGGGGCGCGAACTTTGCATCGATGATGGTCAATCGATCTCACAAAAACTGAGTTGGAATGCAGGTCTCGAAGGCCTGCTTGCAGACGCTCCAGCGGACACTGTCTTTGCGCGTACGATCCATTCGGTCAAGGGTATGCAATTTCCTGCCGTGTGTGTGGTGACGACATCAAGAACCTTAGGAGGAATTCTCGATTTCTTGCTGACGGGCGAGCCTGCTGAGCAAGCCGAGAACGCCAGAAAGCTGTACGTGGCGGCATCGCGCGCAGAAAAGCTGCTGGTTATAGCCGCACCCAGAAGCCAGGCGACGCGTTTGAAAGCTCATCTTGAGGAGCAAGGTGCTTTGGTGAATGTCCGCGAAATCTAGCGCATATTTACTCTGTTGCTCACTTGCGCAGGCTGCACGATCACTCACTGTCATTTCAACGGCAGATCACCCAAGTCCTTTGCCGTAACAGCGTCATTTTAGGGTTGTCGTATACCGTTTCAAGAACTCATCGCCGTTGAAGCCGTGGGATGCGAGCAACTCATTTATTTGCTTCTGGCTATTCAGAATATCAGGATCACCAAGCGACTTCGCAAACTCCGAGAGCGCCTTCCGCAACTTTTTCAGTTCCTTTTCTGTGATGATCCGCATGCCTTCCACTTCGGACGCCCCCTCGCCGAGCTTCCGAAGCGGATGTATCATTATGGGTGTTCCGATTGCAGCTTTCGTGTACTTGCCGAAGAACCAAGACATAGCCTGATCGAGCTGTCCCAAGTCGCTTTTGGATATTCCACTCTCCGAGGTCGCATTGTTCTTGCATTCGATTACAAGAAATGAACCGCCCGGTAGAGCCCAAAGATTATCCGGTCCATCATTGAACTGTTTTTCAGGTCGTTGGGAGTGAAGACCGATGAAACGCGCGAGATCATTGATCGCTGCCTCGAATTTATCCGGCGTCACGCTTTGAAAGCGCAACTCGTCTGTAAGCTGGTTGACTTCCAGTATTCGGTCTGCCGCTTCAAGGAATCGTTCCTGATGATAAGACTGGACTTCAGCAGCTTGCGCGCCTTTCTGGGTGGCCAGCTTTTGATAGGCGATACCCTCGATTGGCCGAAGGACGTTCGGATTAAGTTTGTGTGCCGCCAGTAAGGTTTTCTGCGACGTCGCAGGATTTAGGTGATTTTGCATGCCTGCCAATTTCGACATAAGCCATGCTTTCTCATCGTCATCCTGTGCTTTGTTTGCCGCGGCGCTGAGTAGCTCGGCGGCGGCCTTGTAATCGCCTGAGCGGGCTGTGTCAAAAGCAAGTCGCACCGCAACACTGGCTTTATCAAGAACCAGACCCGTCTGGGCCTGCGCCTTCAGCAGCGTTTTCTTACTGACCTTCACCCAAGAGGGATCACGCTTAAGGCACTGGTCAATAACGTCTGAAATTCCTTTGATGTCAACGCCATCAAGTTGCTTGGCGATCTTCTTTGAAAGATCGAGCTGTGCCTGCGTGGCGGGAGTCAACAACTTGAGTCCGTCCGGTGACTTCACGCGCCGCGTAAGCTTCGATCCGGCGAGCAAGACGACACAGTAATCGTCGTTGGAACGCACACCGCGCCCCATGCCTTGTTCGATCCGCTGCATCTGACGCCGCAGTCCGGTTTGCGAGTCGCTCAAGACAGCCATATCTGTCAGGTCCGAAAACGATGCTACTTCTGGCAGGTTATATATTACCAGGACGCGGCAGGCGTCGTGGGGCAGATCGATCCCGTCATATCTGTTTACGAGAACCGTCAGACCTACATGGCCTTCGCGAAGCTTCTCCACGCCATCCACGACGTTACCCGCAGTTAGAATCTGGTCGGCAACATCCTTCCAATCCTCCGAGGCACTTTTGGACGGGACAATAACAACGACATTTTCTTCTTCCGCTAGATCGACCAGAAGCCCCTTGATTTCCTTCATGGTGATTTCGGGGTTCAGTTCTTGGGGCATAAGGATCATGCGCTCGCCCATGGATTGGGAGGACGTAGGAACGATCGGATCAGAAAGTTTGTTGGGGTCAGCCCCGAAATGTGTCACCAGAACGCTGTCATCGGAAAGCGTTGCGGTCATGTATATTCTACGCTTCGCACGAGAAAATGCGCGAATAAGATCGGTTGGTGGGCAATCTGGCTCGATTTCTAGTTTTTGACCGCCTATCACGCACCGACAGAGGTGTAGGATGTCGCGAAGAAGCGGGTAGGAAAACTTCAGCTCGTCGTCGTTCTTGCGGCTATGCAAGGCCTGCATTATTTCTTCCTGCGCCTTTGCCCAGGCCCAGTATGGCACTTCCATTATCGCACGCGGATCACTCGACTGAACATCGAGGAAGCGAGCATGGCTTTGCCTTCTCAAGTCGGGTTCAACGATCTTGAGGATTTCCTGATAGGCCGCATGCGTGTTGGGAAGCTCTATCCTGAATTGCTCTGTAACAGTCGCAATACAGGCATGGGCATCATCGATCACGACGGAACCCAACTTTATCTTCACACCTTCTGCGCCAACTCCAAATATAGATTTCCCGTTAAACAGCCGATGGATTGTCGTAACTAAGATACTTTCACCCGACTGAAAATCCGCGTCATGAGGATCGTCAGTCGTTTCGATCCCAAGCGCGTTCGCTTCGGCAATAATTTGATCGACGAGTTGCTTGTCGGGTGCGATATAGACGGCGGGTGCGACTTGTTCATTCAGCGAACTTTGCAGAAGTAAGAGCCCAACCAGAGTTTTGCCGCTACCAACATTTAGTTTGATTACAGTGTCCGGTTGATCTCTATTCCCGTACCACTCTTTCATGACTTCCGTTTGGATGTCGCGAGGAAATGCAAACGCTTTGTCTCGATCCAGCGTCAGAAAAATATCTCTGGGGTCCGTGACGATTGAATCATCGTCATCCAGAAGGTCGTCAAAATCTATCGGCATTCGACTGCTCTCATTCTTTCTCGTTATCACTATCGTTCAGGTCTAGCCGAGGCGTCCAGAACATACTTTTTCTGGTTGTTCAATATATAGAGCTCGCAACTTAAGTCCATGAAAACTTGCGATAAAAAGTAGGCCATACGGATGCATTTGCGCGCATCCCTTGCGGGTCGGGCTGTCGTGAACCGAGCCTGAAGTCTCGGCCATGCGGCTTCCATCCCTTGCACACTTTTCGCCAGCCATGAACGGCTGACACCCTTCTCTTTCATTGGGGCCTGACGGCCCATCCCCCGTCAAGACCAAGCCCTTCGCTACGGCTTTGGGCGAAGGCCATGGGCCGTGGCTCGCCTTCGGCTGCGCCCGCACCACCCACCATGGCCTTCGGTCTGGACGGTCTCCCCCCTCTCTTCGCCAGAGGGGCAGTTCGGTTGCATGCGCAACCGAACAAAGGAGAAAAAAAAATGAAAGCAGATGTTTATCAGAAAGTAACAGACAAGATTATTGCCGATCTGGAGAAGGGCGAGCTGTCTTGGCTCAAGCCGTGGAACGCTGGAAACCTTGAAGGCAAGATCACCAAGCCCCTACGGCACAACGGCATGCCCTACAACGGAATCAACGTGCTGATGCTGTGGGGAGCGAGCGTTGAGGCGGGGTATCTCTCCCCATACTGGATGACTTTCAAACAAGCCAAGGAGCTTGGCGCGCACGTCAAGAAGGGCGAACGCGGCAATCTGGTGGTCTATGCGAACACCATCACCAAGACCGAAGAGCAGGACGATGGCAGCGAGGAAGAGCGCAAAATCCCTTTCATGAAGGGCTACAGCGTTTTCAATGTCGAGCAGATCGAAGGCTTGCCCGAGCATTACTATGCGAAGCCCGAGCCCGTGATTGACCCCGCCTTGCGGATCAGCCACGCGGAAGAGTTTTTCGGGAACACTGGCGCAGACATCCGCCACGGCGGGAACAGCGCACACTATAGCGGCGGCAGCGATCATGTGCAGATGCCAGTTTTCGAAACCTTCCGCAGCCCTGAGAGCTTCTACGCCACGCTTGCCCATGAGCTGACCCACTGGACGAAGCACAAAACCCGCCTTGACCGCGACTTTGGCCGGAAGCGTTGGGGTGATGAAGGCTACGCCCGCGAAGAGCTGGTCGCCGAACTTGGCGCGGCTTTCCTTTGCGCTGATCTGGAGCTAACGCCCGAACCTCGCATGGATCATGCCGCCTATATTAAAAGTTGGCTCAAGGTCTTGAAGGACGACAAGCGCGCGATTTTCGCCGCCGCCGCCCATGCGCAGCGCGCCGCAGACTTCCTACACGGACTACAACCGCTGATCGAGGAAGAACAAGCCGAAGGAGTCGCCGCTTAAGCGGCGGCTCCACATCCAGAAAATTTCGCGGCTGGCCTGATGGCCAGCCGCTCAGCGTCCTATCGGACGGGAAGTTGAAGATTGCCAGCTATGTAGCGTTCGACTGCCTCGTAATGCCAATTCGTCCTACGGTTGGTTTCAAACCGCACTGCTACGCAGTCGGGGACTTCTGGGGGCTCCGCCGATCTAAACAGGACGACCCGTTGACCGCGATGATCTGCGCTCAGTTCGCGGAAGAGCGGCAGATAGTCCTTGCTGCCAAAGAACAAGAGCGGCTCAAGCCAGTTTGGCGGCAGCATGGAAAAATCCCGATAGCGATCCGGTTTCCGTCGCCGTTTGTAGGTATCGACTTGTCCCGAGAAGGTAATGTCATATTCGGGCAGCAGGAAATCTGAACGTATCAGCCCCCAGCCAGCGGAAAGGATGTAGAGCTTTTCGCGTCCTGCATACTCTAACAGGCCTCGATAGGCGGCAGGCCGATAGAGGTCTCCTGCCGCCAGCAGATTTGGCGATGCCGCCGCCAAACCGCGATTGATGTCACGCAGCAGATCGCGCCATGATCTACCCTTGTCCGCTTCATCATCCGGCCTTGCGTAAAATTCGCCATCATCCGGCGCAAGTTCTGGATGGGCGACGAAGCGAACACTTCTGCCGTCCGGCGTGCTAAGGCTTCCGGCATTAGCAAGCTTGGAGCCAGCGCATTGAATGACCACAATCATCGACGTCTCCTTATTTGCTCGACGCGGCTTTCAAGAACGTCAAGAAAGTTTGGATCGTAGGCCTCATCCACATGGTTCGAATTCCATAGACCCGACGAACGAATACGCTCACGGTTGCAATATTTCCCAAGCCAGGAAGATGACGGAGGATCGATGGGCTCTTTCCGCCAATTGCTTAAAAGGGCGATGGAACCCCGCTCGATGATACCGCGCTCGCTTTCTGCGCCAGGGTCATCGCCGACATCGAGCCACAAGAACGGCATCGCCCCGATCACGCCGCTAACCAATTGTTCTATGTGTTGCTCTGCAAGGCGCACTTCGCGGGGAGCGGTTGATTTCCGATTGTCCCAACTCTCGGACGTAAGGCCATCACGTTCGAGAAGAGCCGTGCCGACAATCAAACGGAAAATCGAACCACGATGATTGCCACCGCCAGATAGCGCAACGCCCTTGTGCTGCGAAAGCCGTTTCCAAAGGCTTGTGCGGGAACCGGATTTAAGCGCGTGCGTGCCGACCCGCACCACGCGCGGCCCGTTACCTGATTGGCCGCGCACTTCACCGTCTTCGAAGAAAAAGTACACGCCGCGCATAGGCCAGTTCATGCGGCCATGGCAGTCTCGAAGCAGATGCTTCCCCTCGATGTAGCTATCCAGTTCAGCCATAAGCTCATAAAATCGTTGTAAGTCTGCAAGCCTGTTGTCCATGCCTGCTATCGTAGAGCAGCAGTTTCAGCAGAGGCTAGTATGAAATCAGCGCTTTGCCGATCTACCCACAACTCAAGAAGTGCGGCCAGCCTGACGGCTGACCGCTGATCGGTTAGAGACCTGGCGCGCGTGTCGCCAGTTCATTCTCGATGTTGTGCATCGATTGGAGTGCGTCGCAGCGCTCTTGCGATCCGCGCGGGGCGGCGGCGAAGGCGTTGAACGCCTCGGCCAACAGGCCGTGCAATTCTGCCGTGCTGCGGGATGCCGCTTCAAAACGTGAGACGAGTGTCATCTCATCCTCCTTTTGCTTCAAGGAAGCCCCGAACCACTCAGGGCCTTTCGGCCCCGCACAACCATCATCGGCCCATGGAAGGCCTGATGGTTCGGGAGGTGAACTTGATCCTGCAAACAGGCGGATGCGCAGATGGCGCTTCACTATCGGTTTGATGCAGTGATCTTTGCAGTGCTGGCGGGAATGATCGGACTGTCGGAAGAGGTCTGACAACGGCGCTTGCCCGCCTCCGCGTATCCAAGAGCGGCGATGCGTTCCAAAGGCACAATCATCGATCTGGGAACAGGTGTGCCTCGTGCCCGGCAGCGCATAGGCGTCAGGCTGGCCGCTTTTCTCGTTAGCCGTGCTGCTTTGAGTTCCTTTGCTCATCGATGGCTTGCCTCAGAGAGCCCTTAATCCCTGGCCGAAGCGGCTCGCCCTTCAATGTCCTGCCCGCTCCAAAAATCCGTGTTGAACATGAAGGCCGATCCTTTGCTTCGGCCTGTCGGGAGGGCGTTAGCAAGCCAACGACAAGCAAAGGAGAAACATCATGTTACGCGAAAAAACCAACCAAAATCTGCCCCTGAATGCGCCCGACTATTTGGCGTGGCACGTCACCCAGAAAGGCGACAAGGCCTATTGGAACAAGGTCGGAGCCGCATGGAAGCATAAGGATGAGCGGGGCTACACGCTCCAGCTTGAGACCTGTCCGATCGATGGCCGCATCGTCTTGCGCCTGCCGCTGGAAGATGCCCCCGACGCAGCAAACGACGCGGGGCGCTCATGAGCGCCCCCGTCAAGTTGCAGGAATTTTTCGTTGATCCTGCCCGTCTTGCATCCGGCAGATGGTGCCACACGCGAGACCGCCAGATCGGAGAAGGTGATATCAGCGCTTCATACAGCGCCGACAAGATCGCCGAGGGCCGCGTACGCTCACCCTTCAAATGGCAAAATGCCCTTTGGGTTTCGGTCGGCGGCACGTCCAGAGGCGACTACCGCGCCGTGCAGGCCTACCGCATCATAGAGCGCAAGTTCTTCGATGGCACGCCAATCACCTACAACGAAAACGCTCGCCTCAGCGCCGCTGCCCGTGGACGGCCAGAAGGCTTTTATCACGGCATGAGCGTGAAATGGGGTAAGCTTGATTGCGTGCTTGTAGGCCCCGCCAGCCTCTTCCTTCCATCCGAAGAAAAGGCCGCGCCCGAGCAATCAGATATATTCGACTTACTGTAGTTCGCCCGCTTCGCCCGTCTTGGGCGGCGCTCAATGCACCGTTCGCCGCTGGCGATAGTGCCGGAGCAGCGCAAAAAGAGCGTCTGCATATGGGCTTTGCAAAAAAGCCTCGCCATTTTTCGCCAGCAGCACCACGGAATAAATTCGGTCCGCGTAGGAAGCGCGCACGACCTCGTTGCCTTCATGCATGACCCGCACGCTCAGGAGAATAAGCCGCTGAATAAAATGTGTTCCGTACTGCTTCTTTGCGGCAGATACCTTGCGCCAGAACTCGTCCATGACGCGCGCCTTGAGACGGCGTTCAATTTCTTCATCAACTTCAACCATCGGGCTATTCCGGCAGATGTTCTTCATCATCAAACCAGTCATCGCGTTTTGCGCGAGGCTTGAACTCCGGCACCAGCACGTCCGGCTTTTGCTTGTGGCGCGCGTGGGTCAGGCGGATGGCAAGGCGTACCGTGTCCTCCGCCGCCAGATGAAAATGCTGGCGCAGCTCGTCCAGCAAGCAGGCATGCGCCTCGTCAAGATTGAGCATAAGTGTGTGTCGCATTTGTAGTCTCCTTTCTATGCATTAGCGTTCAAATCCTCGGGTCGGCCCGCGTGAGCGCTCACGCTCACGGCCTTGGCCCGGTCTGGTCTCACGGGTTCTCTCTGTGTTTCTGGCTTGCGGCCTCAGCTTCTGGGCTGCGTCCTTTGGCATGATCGTCGGGTTCTTGCCCTGCTTCATGAGCATGACATTGGCGAGTTGCTGGCGGATGGACATCAGCTCTTGAAGCTGCTCTTCGCGCTGCTTCTTGATAACCTCTTGCAGCCGCTGGCGCTCATCGAGCTGCTTGGCGATCATCTTGTCGCGCTCGGCCTGATCGCGGCGGAGCGCCTGCCAGGCATCATGCTCGCTCTGCGCCTTAAGCTCGGAATACTTACCTGTCAGGCGGCTCCAGAGCTTTCCCCAGCCCTTTTGCGGCAGGCGCGCGGCCCGCGCCGCCGCTTCTCTGGCTTCGCGCTGTTTGTGAAGATGGGCGAGTTCGGTGCGCTCAGTGCGGTGGCGCTCGACCATTTGCGCGCGCCGCAATTCCAATGCGGGGCGCAGCTTTTTGTGGCCTGCCGCAAGTTCCTGCGCATGGCTGCGGAGCTTGTCGGCCACCAGGCCGCCGAGCCGTTGCTTCTGCTCTTCGATGGAGGGCAACGCCTCCACTTCCTTGAAGCGAGCGGTGACATCCTTCGCCTTGACCCCCGACCAGCGCGACAGGGCATAGGCCTCGCCTCGATAATCGACCGCGACAATGCCCCTGCGGTCGCCTTTGGCGAGGTAGTAGCCCCTTGCTTCCAGCGCGGCCTTCAGCGCGTCGGCTGAATCCGAGCGCTGCCAGGCGTCCTTGAAGATGGCCTTGATGATTTGCGGGTCTTGCTTGGTCCTTTGCGCTTGCTGCCATTCGGCACGCGTGAAGGTGAGCGGGTTTTTGGCGGCGCGGTCGATCATGCCTTTTGGCATGTCCCAGCCGTGCTGGAGGTAAAGCTCTTGGCTCAAACCCATCAGCCGCCGCTTGGTGAAGGATAGCTGCTTGGCCGTCATGGTGTCCGTATCGATGCGGGACCAAACAGCGTGGGCGTGCCGCCTGCCTTCCTTCTCATGGAAGACAACGGCGCGCGGCTGGCCGTTCAGGCCGAGCCGCTGCTCCGCCATTTCGATGGCAGCTTCAAAGGTGGCGGTGTCGACCTGCTTATCTTGCGGGGGATTGAGGCTGAGCGAGAAGAGATGCTGCTGGCAACGCGTGCCCTTGGCGATGGCCTCGGATTCTTTCAGCGCGCCATGCAGATCGTCTTCGCTCATGAAGCCTCGAAGCTCGTGGAGGCTGACATGCTCGTTGTCCTGCATGTTCATCAGGTGCGTCGCCAGCTTGGCGGCATTCCCGCGCTGTGAGCCTTTCAGGATCATGGCTCGCCTCCATCGGATAGGGAGCCGAGCGCGCGCAGCAACTCTTCACGCAAGGCCTTCACGTCCTCGCAGGCTTGGCGAAGTTCGGCTTCCAGCTCAGGCGAAACAGGCAGCGCGCCCGTGTTCGTCGCGCGGGCAAGCTGGTTGAGGTTCTGCGACAGGCGAGACTTGCCAAGCTCGCCTAGGACGCGGCCCAAGGCTTCATGGTCTTTGACGGGGTTGGTGTTGCGGCGGCGGACCTTCTCCAGCGGCTCATCGAACAGCTTGGCCTTGATGTACGCGCCGAGCGGTACGCCATTCGCGGCGGACTGCAAGAGAGCCATCTGTTCAAAGGAGAAGCGCAGCGAGAACGGAGCCTCGCGCTTCTTCTTTTTAGGCTTGGCGGCTGCTACCGCATTGAAATCACGTTCCGAAATGCTCATCACCGCACCTCGGATCGTTGTCCTGAGTTACGGTGTTAAGGTCTTCGACAGCCTTGAGTTGGAGTTCCCAATCGTGCAAAATCTCAAAGAGAGAGTTCCAAGTTTCTCCCTCTAGCTGCACCATCTCCCCGCATCTCACATGGAACGGGTCGCAGGCGTGCCGCCGGGGCCGGCTATGCGGCCCCGCGTGGCTTACGACGGCATCAGCGCGCGGGTGATCCAGACGCCGCCCCAGGCGGCGAAGCCGGTGAGCACTCCGCCCCAGAGGGTATCGACGGCGACCTGGTGCAGGGTCCAGTCGCGCAGGGTGGCGTAGTTGGTGAACTCGTAGGTGCCATAGGCCAGCAGGCCCAGCAGGGCGCCGCCGATCAGGGCCGCGGTCGGGTCCTTGGCGTTGAGCGCGGGGACCGAGACGAACCAGAGCAGCCCGGCGACATAGGCGAGGTAGAAGGCGGCCGCGGGGCCGAGGCGCAGGGGCGTTGCCAGCAGGTGGCCGACGTGGCGCTCGAACACCGGCTTGACGAGCAGCTTCAGCCCGATGGCATCGCCCACCAGGAAGAGCGTGGCGGTGACGGCGTAGAGAATCGCGATCTTCATCGACTGGGGTCTTTCATGGCGGGGCGGCGGCTCATCGGGCAAGCCGCCCGGTCAGGCGGAGCGCGGCCCAGTTGGGCAGGCTCGCGAGGAGTTTCATCGGGTAGGTGAAGCGGCGCGGGAAGTGGACCTCGAAGCCGCGCCGGTCGAGGCCGGAGGCGATGGCGCGGGCGGCCTTCTCGGGGGTGGTGATGGCGGGCATGGTGAAGTCGTTCTGCCGGGTCAGCCGCGTGTCGACGAAGCCGGGGCTGATGAGGCGGACATCCACCCGCGGCGCGAGCTCGGCGCGGAGCGTCTGGGCGAGGTTCATCACGCCCGCCTTGCTGGCCGAGTAGATCTGCCCCCTGGGCAGGCCGATGTAGCCGGCGACCGAGCCGCAGAGAGCGAGTTGCCCGCCCTCGCGCAGCAGCGGCGGGGCGAGCTGGGCGACGTAGAAGCTGCCGGTGAGGTTGACGGTGACGATCTGCGCGGCCCTGTCCGGGTCGAGGTCGGCCACACGGCCCGGGTCGTAGAGCGCGGCGAGGTGGATGATCCGGTCGAGCGGGCCGGAGGCGCCGATACGGGCGGTGGCGGCCTCGACGGAGGCGCGGTCGGCCACGTCGAGCGTGACGACCTCGTGGCCCTCTCCGAGCTCGGAGGCCAGCGCCATGAGCTTGTTCTCCGACCGGGCCGAGAGGATCAGCCGGGCGCCCTGCCCCGCGTAATGCCGGGCGAGCGACGCGCCGATGCCGTCGCTCGCGCCGATGATCCAGATGCGCTCCGGCTCAGGCATGGGAGAGTTCCACCTGCACCACGTCGCAGCGCCCGGTGGCGAAGGCGGCGGTACAGGTGCCGAGGTAGTAGCGCCAGTTGCGCAGGAAGCGCTCGCCGTGGCCGAGCCGGCGGACCTTGTCGGAGACGGCCTCGAGCCGGTCGTCCCATTCGCGGCAGGTGCGGCCGTAGTCCGCCCCGAAGGCGAAGTTGTCGGTCACCTTCAGCCCGGCGCGCCCGGCCTGGTCGGCGATCACCGCGTCGCTCAGCAGCATCCCGCCGGGGAAGGTATAGTGGCGGATGTAGTCGGAGCGGGTGCTGTAGCGGTCGAAGTTGGCGTCGGGCACGGTGATGGCCTGAAGCACGGCGCGGCCGCCCTCGGCCAGCCGGTCCTTGAGGGTGGCGAAGTAGGTGGGCCAGTAGCGCTGGCCGACGGCCTCGATCATCTCGATGGAGACGATGCTGCCGTATTTGCCCCCGATCGCGCGGTAATCCTGGAGCCGGATCTCGGCGCGGCCGTCGAGCCGGGCGTCGGCATAGCCCTTCTGGCTGGGCGAGATGGTGACGCCGGTGACATGCTGGCCCCGGTCGGCGGCACGCTCGGCGAAACCGCCCCAGCCGCAGCCGATCTCGAGCAGGCTGTCGGCGTCGCGGACACGGTCGAGGATGCGGTCGTACTTGCGGTTCTGGGCGGTGGGCAGGTCGTCGCCCGGCGCGTAGAGGGCGGAGGAATAGGTCATGCCCTCGTCGAGCCAGAGCTGGTAGAACTCGTTGCCCACATCGTAATGGGCGCGGATGTTGCGCGAGGCACCGCGGCGGGAGTTGGCGCGCAGCAGCCGGTCGGTGAGGCGAAACTTGAGGCGGCTCCAGAAGCCCGCGTCGGCGTGGCCCTCGAACTGGTCGAAGTTCAGCAGCGCAAGCTCGGCGAGGCTCTCGATCGAGGGGGTATCCCAGAGGCCTTCGACATAGGTTTCGCCCAGGCTGATATCGCCCCGCGCGGCCATGGATGTGACCACCGACCAGTCGTGGATGTCCATCTCGGCGGCGGGCGTACCGCTGCCGAAGTCGTGGATCTCGCCCTCGGGGGTGCGCAGGCGGAGGCTGCCGCGGGTGATCCGGGCGCAACTGTCGAGAAACTCGCGGCGGGCGCGGTTGGTCAGGAAGGTCATGAGGTTACCTCGGAAGACGGGGGTGTCGGGCGGGACCGGTAGCGGGCGCCCTTGAGGCGCAGCCGCAGGGCCTGCCAATGAATCAGGGCGATGGTGCGCAGCGCGCCCAGCGGGCGGCGGAGGCTGGCGCGGATCAGGCCGCTGTTGGTGAGCGGGGCACGGGGGCCGAAGAGCGCGGCGGCCACACCCTCCTCGCCGTTGCGGTGCAGGATGGTGAAGGACAGCCGGTCGGGCCGCAGGTCGAAGCGAAAGTCGTAGCGGCCCGCCACGTCCTGGAACGGCGAGACATGGAGCGCCTTGCTGGCGGTCAGCGTGTGTTCGGGCGTGATCGGTGCGAACTCCGGCAGGTGGCAGAGGTAGGAGTGGCGGTCGCCAAAGGGGGTGGAGACCTCCGCGATGACGGCGTGCAGGCTGTCGCCATCGAGCGCGAGCCAGAAGCTGACCGGGTTGAAGACATAGCCCAGGAAGCGCGGCTGGGTGAGCAGCAGCAGGCGGGCCGGGTGCAGGCCGTGTGCGGCCAGCACCTCGCGGGCCCAGGCCGGGCCGCGCCCCTGCTTCAGCGGACCGCCGTGGTCGGTGTCGTGGACCGAGGCGAGGTTGAAGCGGTTGCGGGAGAAGAGCCGGGGGCCGGGCCCGCCCTGCTCGGGGTCGATCAGCACGTAATCCACGCCGTAACGGAAGCCGTGGCGGATGGCGCCGCGGCGGGTGTGCGTGGTGGTGCCGGCGAGATGTTGGGGCGCGAAGCTCATGCTGGCTGAAGCTCCATCTGGCGGGCGATGCGGACGGCGCTGGCGAAGCCGTCTTCATGAAAGCCGTGGCGGGTCCAGGCGCCGGCGAACCATGTGTTGTTCGCGCCCTGCATCTTGCGGAGCTGCTCTTGCGCTTTCAGCGCGGCGGCGTCGAAGACCGGGTGGCGGAAGGTGGTTTCGTCATAGGTGAGGGCCTCGGGCACCTCGCGGGCGGGATTGAGGGTGACGAAGAGCGGGTCGGTCTTTGGGATGTTCTGGAGCCGGTTCATCCAGTAGGTGACGCCGATGGCGGGCGCGGGGCGGGTGGTGTCGGCGGTATAGACCCAGCTCGACCATGTGGCCCGGCGGCGGGGCATCTGGGCCTCGTCGCGGTGAAGCACCATGCGGTTGTCCTGGAAGCGCACGGCGGAGAGCGCGGCCTGCTCGGCGGGCGTGGGCCGGGCGAGCAGCCTGAGCGCCTGGTCGGCGTGGCAGGCGAGGATGACCTGATCGAAGGGCGCCTCGTCGCCGGTGCCGTGGAGGGTGATGCCCGAGGCGTCACGGGTCACGGAAGCGACAGGCGTGCCGGTGCGCAGCGCCACGCCGCGGCCGCGCAGGCTGTGCTCGAGCCGGCGGACATATTCGATGCTGCCGCCCTCGACCGTCCACCACTGGTGCTGCCCGCCGCGGCTGAGCAGGGCGTGGTTGCGGAAGAATTGCAGCACGGCGCGCGCCGGAAACTCCCGGATCCGGTCGGGCGGCGTGGACCAGATCGCGCCGCAGAGGGGCACCAGGTAATACTGCTTGAACCAGCTCCCGAGGCGCATCTCGTCCATCAACTGGCCGATGGTGGCCGCCTCGTCCTGCGCGAGCGCCTCGGCGCGGGCGTTGAAGCGGAGGATGTCGCGCACCATGCGGTAGAAGCCCGGGCGCGCGAGGTTGCGCTTCTGGGCGGTGAGCGCGGAGAGGTTGCGCAGGGCGTATTCGATCCGGCCGCCGTCGATGGAGGCGCCGAAGCTCATGTCGCTCTTCGTCACCGGCACATCGAGCTCCTGGAAGAGCCGGGTGAGATGCGGGTAATTGGCGTAGTTGAAGACGATGAAGCCGGTATCGACCGGCTGATCGCCGCGCAGGCCCGCGGTGACGGTGCGGGCATGGCCGCCGAGCCGCGGCGCAGCCTCGAAGACCGTGACCGAATGCTGCGGAGCCAGCAGGTGCGCGGCCGCGAGCCCCGAGATGCCGCCGCCGATGATGGCGACCCTTTGCGGGCGTGATGGGGGGGCGTCGAGCGACATGGGGCCTCGTTTGTCCAGTTTCCAAGGGATTACGCGAAGATCAACGCCGTGGATCAAAAAAATGATCCGGGTTTTACCCCTCTGCGTAGGAGGGCTATGTTGATGCAGACTTCAGAAGTGGCCGCACCCCAGCGGCGACCGGTCCCCGCCCCGATCCGGGGGCGGCGAAAGGACGTGCCGACACAAATGCCCGCTGACCCCGAATTCTCTGCCCAGACGGTGTGGATGCTTGCGGTGCGCGACCGGCGCGACCGGGCGGCCTTCGAGGCCCTGTTCGACGACTTCGCCCCCAGGCTGAAAGGCTTCATGATGCGGGGCGGCATGGGCGCCGCCCAGGCCGAGGAGATCGTGCAGGAGGTCATGCTGACGGTTTGGCGGAAGGCGTCGATGTACGACCCGGCACGGGCGCAGGTTGCGGCCTGGATCTACCAGATCGCGCGGAACCGGCAGATCGACGTGATCCGCAAGGAGCGGCGTCCGGTGCCCGAAGATATCGGCGGGTTTCCCGACCCCGAGCCCGACGGAGGCCAGGTGCTGGCCGTCGAGCAGGAGGCGGGGGCCCTGAAGGAGGCGCTGGCCCGGTTGAAACCGGCGCAGCGCGAGGTGATCGAGAAGGCCTACATGGGCGAGCTGACCCACCAGGAGATCAGCGACCAGACCGGCCTTCCCCTGGGCACCATCAAGTCCCGCATCCGGCTGGGGCTCGAGCGGTTGCGCCATGAATTGAAGGACATGCGTTGAGATGACGGCGATTGCACACCCCACCCCCGATGCCCTGCTGGCGGCCTATGCCACCGGTAGTCTTCCGCAGCACTATGCGCTGGTGATGGCCACGCAGGTCTCGCTGAGCGATGACGCGCGGGCGACCTACGAGGCGCACCAGGCCGTGGGCGGCAGCCTGATGGCCAATGGCCGGGGCGAGGCGGTTTCGGACGGGCTTAAGCAGAACGTGCTGGCCCTGCTCGATGCGCCAGTGCACGAGAAGCCGCGGCAGGTGCGCAAGGGCCCCCTGCCCGGCCCGGTGATGGAGGCGCTGAACGGCGCGGAGCCCCGGTGGAGCCCGCTCGGCATGGGCATTCGCCAGTGCATCATCGGCGCCGACCGGCATGGCTCGGTGCGTCTGCTCTCGATCCCGCCGGGGCAGGCGGTGCCGGACCACGGCCACAACGGCATGGAGCTGACGCTGGTGTTGCAGGGCAGCTTCAGCGACGAGACCGGGCGCTACGGCGTCGGCGACCTCGAGATCGCGGATGCGGACCTGGAGCACACCCCGATCGCCGATCCGGGCGAGACCTGCATCTGCCTGGCCGCAACCGATGCGCCGCTGCGCTTTTCGGCGCTGCTGCCGCGGTTGCTCCAGCGGGTGTTCCGGATCTGAGCGCCGGGCGGCTCCTTCAGCGGAAGAGCAGTTCGAGTACCGCGAAACCGCCGAGAAACACCATGCCGGCGACCAACGCCGTGGAGGCTAGGGAGAGCACGAGCCCGGCGGCGAACCAGTAGCCGTCGCGCTCGCTGAGACCCAGCGCCAGCATGATGATCGAGAGCGCCGGCAACCCGTTGGCGAAGGGGATCGGCAAGAACAGAAAGACGGCGAGGATCAGCGTGGCAAGGCCGATCACCCGTTCGGCCAGAAGGTAGGAGTTGGGCCACCAGCGCGGCCGTGCCAGCCGCTCGATGCGCTCGACATAGGGCACCGTCACGGTGACGATCCGGGCAAAGGCGCTGCGCTCGATCGAGCGCGCCGCCACCCAGCGCGGCAGCCAGACATCGGGCCGCCCCAGCGCCAGTTGCACCGCCAGCACCATCAGCGGCAGGCCTGTGAAGACCGAGCTGCCGGGGATGAACAGGAACACGTTGGGCGCGGCGAAGATCACCATCAGCGGCGCGAAGCTGCGGTCGCGCAGGGCGGCGATGATGTCGCCCACCGATATGCGGGCCGCATCGCCCGCCTGGAGGTCGCGCAGCACTTCGGAGAGCCGCCGGCCGGGCTGGCGGTTGAGCAGCGGGAGAGGCTCGTCGATATGGGTCATGCGGCGCGGTGCGCAGGGCATTGGCTGGCGGCGAAAGGCATGTTGGCGGCACCCCCGGAGCTGGCCACGCCGGGAAGGTCCGGCCTCCGAGAAGTGGGCATCGGCGGCGCGGCTGCAAGGGCGGCGGGGCGGAATATTTTTGCGGAGCCATTGCAACGGCACGTTGACGCTCCGATACTCTGCCTGCCCGCCGCAGACCATCCACGGGCGCACCCGTTGCGCCCGCGTCTTGCGCCCTTCGACGGACGGTCTATGCGCCCCGGACCCTGCGGGGCGCCTGGGGGTTGATCTTGAGCATACCCGACTTGCGGCCTCCGGTCCGTGACTGCGCGAGTCCCGCGGGGTGCAGCCCTGCGCGCGCCGTTCCGGCCCGGCGGCACGGCCCCCTGCCCCTGCTCCCGTTCACCCCTCCGCCGGACGCCATTCCGGCGGCCCTCGGAAAGATCTCGTGATGTATCACAGCTTCTCGCTCGCCTCTGCCCTGGCCGTGCTCGGCCTCGTCAGCGCGATCTACCTCTGCAACCTCCGCACCCGCCCCGGCAGTTGGCTGCGCAGCGACCTGCTGGGCATGGTGCTCATGGCGCTGCTGACCAGCCTGCTGCCGCTCGCCCTCGGCGCGGCGGGGGCGGCGCTCTGGCAGTCGCTCACCGGCGGCGTGACGGCCGGCGCGTTTCTGACGGCGGGCACCGACCTGCTGGCCGTGGCGCTGATCGTCGCGGCGGGGCTGGTGTTTCGGGCGCTGGTGAGGGCGACCTATCGCGCCACCGCCACCCCCGACAACGTGACCCCGCTCACGCCGCGCCCGGCAGCGCCGCGCCCGAGCGCGCGGGGCATGACCCGCGCCGCCTGACCCGGCCGGGCCGCGCCTGTCAGCAGACCACCGGCGCGGCGCCGCCCGCCGCCACCCGGAAGCCGCAGTTCCCGATCGAGGTGTCGGGGTCGGTCCGGGTGCGGGAGTGCACGTGGTAGCGGTCGCAGTAGCTGACGTGGCAGAGGTAGGAGCCGCCGCGCTGGACGCGGGCGTAGCCCTCTGCCGCGCCGCCCGGGTCGCGCGGCGGGATCGCCTGCGCCGGGGGCAGCGGGCCGAAGCGGTCCTCGACCCACTCCCAGACGTTGCCTGTCATGTTGTAGAGCCCGTAGCCGTTGGGCGCGTGGGCGGTGACAGGCACCGTGCCCTGCCAGTCCGGGCCGAGGTCGTGCCGGTCGGGGAACTGGCCGCGAAAGGTGTTCATCGCCGGCTTGCCCGAGGGCTCGAAGGCATTGCCCCAGGGAAACTTCTGCCGCGCCAGCCCGCCGCGCGCGGCGAACTCCCACTCGGCCTCGCGGGGCAGGCGCAGCCCGCTCCACCGGGCATAGGCGCGGGCATCGTACCAGGAGATATGGGTCACCGGGTGCTCTTCGCGGCCTCGGGTGGTGGAGCCCGGCCCCTCGGGCGCAAACCAGGTCGCGCCGTTGACCTGGCGCCACCAGCGCAGGCCGGGCGGGCTGTTCGGCCATGCGGCGGGATCTGGCAGCAGCAGGTGAAAGACGTAGCTCCAGCCCTCGTGCTCGGC
The DNA here is from genome assembly GCF_900142295.1 of Vannielia litorea. NCBI lineage: Bacteria > Pseudomonadati > Pseudomonadota > Alphaproteobacteria > Rhodobacterales > Paracoccaceae > Vannielia > Vannielia litorea. The sequence goes on along the minus strand of NZ_FSRL01000001.1, from coordinate 278,721 downwards.
CACGCTGACGTAGCCGGTTGCCTCCACGAAGGCGCGAAACCGCGCGACGGTCACGCTGTGGGGCGAGATGGCGAAGGGCGAGAGCTTGACCTTGCGGCGCGGGCTGTCGAGGTCGGCGGCGAAGGTGGACTTGCGGGTGCCCATCTCGAAGATGCCGCCGGGCAGGTCGATCAGCGCGGCGCGGAGCCGGTCGCGGGTGGATGGATCGGCGGGCGCCACGTCTTCGGCCAGCGCGAGGTAGTCCGCGCGACCGTCCATGCGCGGGCCGGTGGAGGGGCAGCAGCCGCTCTTCTCCTTGCCCGCGTTTCCTGCGTCAGCTTGATCCGGCATCCGGTTGTCCTCCCTGCGCAGCCCTCGGCGCATCGGTCCGCCCAGCAGAGCGGATTCGGCCGCGCATTGCAAAGCCCTGGTGACGGGCGCAGGCCCTGCTCAGTGCCCGGCGCCCCTGCCGGCACGGGTGCAGGCCTCGCCCGGGCCACGCATGTAGTTGCGCTCGGGGCGATAGGCCCGCGCGGCGGCGTCGCCACGTCCGACCCACCGCAGCAGTCTTGTCCAGAGGGTTGCGAAAGCGGTGAAGCGTGCCTCGGTCTTGGGCATGGTGCGGCGGTCCTGCGGCTTTGGTTTTGGTGTCTGCGCCTGGCCGCATCGGCAGCGGCGCGGCCCGAGGGCTAACCCGGATTCGCGCCGGGGTAAAATCGCATTATTGGCACCCAGCCATAACCGGCAGGAATGGCTCGGCTCAGCCGGGCAGCTGCGCCAGCACGTGAGTCTCGACGAGGTCGACGAAGCGCGTGATGGCGCCGTAGCTGGCGGAGCTCGATCGCATGTAGGCCCCGGCGGGCAACCGGGTGATGAGCGGTTCGGCGGGCAGGGCGACGAGGCCGAAATCGGTGATCCTGGCGCTCAGCTGGATCGGCGCGATCATGGTGAAGCCGGGGTGGCGGACGAGGTCCATGCCATTGGCGAAAGAGCTGGTGCGCACGCAGATCGTGGGCTCGGGCAGGCCGTGGCGGATGAAGTATCCGGTGAGCCAGCGCTCGGTCTCCGGGTCGTCGGAGTAGATCACCCCTTGCCTGTCAAGGATCTGGTCGGCGCGGACCTTGCTGCCGCCGGCCAGCGGATCGCTGGCCGCCAGCACCACCCCGTGCTCGACGGTGGCACACTTGCGCATGAGAATCGATGGCCCAGCAGGGCCGGGCCGCCGATGCGGTGGGCATCGCCATTTCCGCCTCGGCGCTCGGCGGGCTCGTCGGTGGCGTGGCTCTGGTACTCTTCGCGCCGCTGCTGGCGCGCTTCGCCGGTGGCTTTGCCCCGCGCGAGTTTGCTGCGCTTGCCGTGACCGGGCTCATCACCATTGCCGTCATCTCCGACGGATCGCTCGTCAAGGGGCCGATCGCCGGCGGCTTCGGGCTGCTCATCGCCACCATCGGGACCGACGAGATCTCGACCGGGTATCGCTTCACCTTCGACTCCTACCACATGCTCGACGGCTTCCACATCGTCGCCGTGGTGGTGGGGCTCTACGCCATCTCCGAGATGGTGGAGCAGTTCACCGGCGGGCAGTTGCTCGACCGGCAGAAGATCGACGTGGTGCGGCCCGGCTTCGGCTCGGTGCTGCTGACCCTGCGGCACTGGGTGAACCTGCTGCGCTCTTGGGGCATCGGCGCCTTCTTCGGCGCGCTGCCGGGTGCGGGCGGCGTGATCTTTTCCTTTGCCGACTATGCCGCCGCCAAGGCCGCCGCCAGGCCGGACGAGCGCTACGGCGAGGGGGCGCAGGCGGCGTGGTGGCGACCGAAAGCGCCAACAACGCCACCGTGGGCGGCACGCTGGTGCCCTCGCTGGCGCTGGGCATTCCGGGCGACGCCTCCTCGGCGGTGCTGATCGGTTCGCTGCTGATCCTCGGGTTCTTCCCCGGTCCGACGCTGTTCGAGCAACAGACAGAAATCGTCGGCGGCATCTTCCTGGTCTACCTCGCCGCCACCATCGCGCTGCTGCTGGTGGGCATCCTGTTCCGGGCGACGAACTATCCGCTCGCGCCGGTGGTGATCGGGATCATCCTCGGGCCGCTGCTGGAGAACAACCTGCGCCGCGCGCTGCTGATCTCGCGGGAGGGATACTGGATCTTCCTCGACCGGCCTGTGGCGGCGAGCATCCTTGCGATCAACCTGCTGCTGCTGGCGGGCGCGGGCTGGATCGCCTGGCGGCGGCGGCAGGCCTGGAAGGCGGCGCAGGCCGAGGCCTGAGGCGGGCCGGTCAGGCGGGAAAGACGAGGTCGGCGGGCAGCATGGCGCCCGCCACCAGCGCGGCATTGGCAAGGTCGTTGCCCTCGGCCCGCGCAGAGGCCTCGGGCTCCGACAGGCCATGGGCGAGCCAGCGTGCGACCAGGCGTTCGCGCAGCGTGGCGAGCGGCACGTCGAGGCTGACGGCCACATCCCACAGCGGCCGCAGGTCGCGCCAGACGGGGGCGTCGTAGAGCAGGTAATTGCCCTCGACGATCACCGTATCGCAGGCGGGCGCGAGGATGCCGGCCCCGGCGAGGGCGATGTCGCGGCTGCGGTCGAAGAGCGGGTAGGCCACCTCGGCCTCCTCGCTCAGCCGCCGAACGAGATGCAGGAATCCCGCGGCGTCGAAGGTCTCGGGCGCGCCCTTGCGGGCCAGCAGCCCGCGCTCGACGAGGATCGGGTTGTGCAGATGAAAGCCGTCCATCGGCACCACCTGCGCGGGCGTCCCGGCCTCCGTCAGCCGGGCACAGAGCGCCTCGGCGAGGGTCGACTTGCCGCTGGCGGGCGGCCCGGCGAGGGCCACCAGCCGGCGCCGGCCGCGCCGCGGTGCCGCGGCGACCGCCTCGGCCAGCCCGGCGAGAGAGGCCACCGGCCCGCTCATGCCGCCTCGGCGGGCGCCTCCTTGGCGCCGGTCATGAAGGCCACCGCATCGGACATGGTATAGTCGCGCGGGTCGATCACGCAGAGCCTGCGGCCCAGCCGATGCACGTGGATGCGGTCGGCCACCTCGAAGACATGGGGCATGTTGTGGCTGATGAGGATGATCGGGATGCCGCGCGACTTGACGTCCTGGATCAGCTCGAGCACCCGGCGGCTTTCCTTCACGCCCAGCGCGGCGGTGGGCTCGTCGAGGATGATGACCTTGGAGCCGAAGGCGGCGGCGCGGGCCACGGCAACCCCCTGGCGCTGGCCGCCCGAGAGGGTCTCGACGGCCTGGTTGATGTTCTGGATCGTCATCAGGCCCAGTTCGGTGAGCTTGTCGCGGGCGATTTTTTCCATCGCCGGGCGATCGAGCTGGCGCAGGAGCTTGCCGCGCCAGCCGGGGCGGCGGATCTCGCGGCCCATGAACATGTTGTCGGCGATAGAGAGGGCGGGCGACATGGCGAGCGTTTGGTAGACGGTCTCGATTCCGGCCTCGCGGGCGTCGATGGGCGAGGAGAAGTGCACCTGCTTGCCCTCCAGCGTCACGGTCCCGGCATCGGGGATCACCGCCCCCGACACCGCCTTGATGAGAGAGCTCTTGCCGGCGCCGTTGTCTCCGATCACGGCGAGGATCTCGCCCGGCATCAGGTCGAAGTCGCAGTTGTCGAGCGCGGTCACGCGGCCGTAGCGCTTGGTCAGGCCGCGGCCCTTGAGAATGGGTTCCATCAGGCTGCCACCTTTCTGATCCACTGGTCCACGGCCACCGCCGCGATGATGAGAGTGCCGATGAGGAGGTAGGTCCACTGGGCATCGGCCCCGGCAAGGCGCAGCCCGAGGGTGAAGACCCCCACGATCAGCGCGCCGAAGAGGGTGCCCAGGATCGAGCCGCGCCCGCCGAAGAGCGAGATGCCCCCGATCACCACGGCGGTGATGCTCTCGATGTTCAGCAGCTGCCCCGAGGTGGGCGAGACCGAGCCGATGCGCCCGATCAGCGCCCATCCGGCGAAGGCGCAGATCAGGCCCGCGAGCGCGTAGACCGAGATCAGCACGCCCTTCACGTTGACGCCCGAAAGCTCCGCCGCCTCCGGGTCGTCGCCCACGGCATAGACATGGCGGCCCCAGGCGGTGTGGCGCAGCACGTAGGAGAGGATCATCACGAGGATGAGCATGAAGACCACGCCCACGGTGAAGACCGCGCCGCCGACGCTGAACTTGGCGCCCATGAGCTGAAGCAGAGGGGCCGCCTCGGCAATGTCCTGGCTGCGGATGGTCTCGTTGGCCGAGTAGAGAAAGTTGGCCGCCAGCACGATCTGCCACATGCCGAGGGTGACGATGAATGGCGGCAGCTTGACCCGCGCCACCAGCCAGCCGTTCAGCGCGCCGATGGCGGTGCCCAGCGTCAGGCCGCAGAGGATGGAAATGCCTACCGGCAGCCCGTAGCGAAAGGTGAACTGGCCCATGATGACGGAAGAGATCACAGCGATGGCGCCCACGCTGAGGTCGATGCCCGCGGTCAGGATCACCAGGCTCTGGGCGGCGGCGACGATGCCCACGATCTGCACCTGCTGGAGGATCAGCGTGAGCGCGAAGGGCGAGAAGAACTTGCTGCCCAGCGCGAATCCAAAGATCAGGACAGAGGCCACCAGCACGATCAGCGGCACCATCGCGGGCGTGGTGTGGAGCAGGTGCTGGAAGCGGTCGACAAGGCTCTTGTCCCGGGCGCCGAAGGAGGCGACCTCGCCGGGCGCACTCGACGCGGATGCTTCGAAATTGTCGGATTGTGACATGGTTCCCCCCAGGGCACGCCCCCCGTGCCGCTCACTGCCTGATGGTCTGGCCAGGGCAGCCCGCGCCGCCCCGGCCTTGAGTCATGTAGCGCCCCGTCGGGTCAGCCCCAGCAGAGCTCGGTGCCTTCGGTGGTGTCGATGCTCTCGACGCCCTCGGCGGGCTTGTCGGTGATCAGCGCCACGCCGGTGTCGAAGAAATCCTTGCCGGGGGTGTTGGCGGGCTTGGTGCCGTCCTTCGCCCAGGCCACGATCGCCTCGATGCCCTTGGAGGCCATCAGCAGCGGGTACTGCTGCGAGGTCGCGCCGATCACGCCATCCTTCACGTTGGCCACACCGGGGCAGCCGCCATCGACCGAGACGATCAGCACGTCGTTCTCGCGGCCGATGGACTTGAGCGCCTCGTAGGCGCCGGCGGCGGCGGGCTCGTTGATGGTGTAGACCACGTTGATCTCGGGGTCCTTGGCGAGCAGGTTCTCCATCGCCTTGCGGCCGCCCTCCTCGTTGCCGGCGGTCACGTCGTTGCCGACGATGCGCGGATCGGTCTCGTCGCCCCACTTGTTCGGGTCGCCGAGGTCGATGCCGAAGCCCTGCAGGAAGCCCTGGTCGCGCAGCACGCCCACGCTGGGCTGGCTGACGGCGAGGTCGAGCATGGCGATCTTGGCGTTGGCGGCCTCGTCACCCAGGGTGGCGGCGGCCCACTTGCCGATCAGCTCGCCGGCCAGGAAGTTGTCGGTGGCGAAGGTCATGTCGGCGGAGTCGATCGGCTCGAGCGGGGTGTCGAGCGCGATCACCACCAGGCCGGCGTCGCGGGCCTGCTGCACGGCGGGCACGATCGAGCTGGTGTCGGAGGCGGTGAGCAGGATGCCCTTGGCGCCGTTGGCGATGCAGGTCTCGATGGCGGCGACCTGGGTCTCGTGGTCGCCGTCGACCTTGCCGGCGTAGCTGTTGAGCGTGACGCCCAGCTCGGCGGCCTTGGCCTCGGCGCCTTCGCGCATCTTGACGAAGAAGGGGTTTGTATCGGTCTTGGTGATCAGGCACGCGCCGATATCCTGGGCCGCGGCGGTGGTGGCCGTGGCGCAGAGCGCGAGCGCAGTGGTTGCGACGAGTTTCTTCATGATGTCCTCCCTGGGATCATTGACCTGGTCGGATCTCCCATTGATCCGCCCCGGGGCCGTCCTCTGCCTCGGGGTGAGGCGAAGGAAAGCTCGATTCTCACGAACCTGTCAATAAATAAATAAACTTGATTTATTAATCGGCAGCGGGCCTACTTCCGCGAGAGCGGGAATGTGCGTATGGCCAAGGGGATGGACGGCAGCGAGATCAAAGGGCTGAGCGGCGGTGTGAACCAGTCGGGCGTGCGCGATTACAACGAGCGCCTGCTGCTCTCTGTCTTGCAGCGTCGCGGCGCGATGGCCGGAAGCGACATTGCCCGGCTCGTCAACCTCTCGCCTCAGACCATCTCGATCATCCTGCGCCGCCTCGAGAAGGACGGCATCGTGCTGCGCGGCACCCCGAGCAGGGGCCGGGTGGGCAAGCCCTCGATCCCGATGGGGCTCAACCCCGACGGGGTGCTCTCGATCGGCTTCAAGATCGGGCGGCGCAGCGCCGACCTGGTGCTGACGGGCATCGACGGCAAGGTGCGCCAGCAGCTGCAGGAGCATTACGACTACCCCTTCCCCGAGGCGGTGTTCAGCCTGCTGGAGCGCGGCATCGCCGGGTTTCTCGACGCGCTGGCGCCCGACGCGCGCGGGCGGCTCTGCGGCATCGGCATCGCCGCGCCCTTCGAACTCTGGAAGTGGCACGACCTGACCGGCGAGATGGCCGAGAAGTTCCGCTCCTGGAAGGACGTGGATTTTGCCGCCGAGGTGGCCCGGTTCAGCGATCTGCCGGTGTTCATGCTGAACGACGGCACCGCCGCCTGCCAGGCCGAGCATCTCTACGGGCGCGGCAAGGAGTTCAGGGATTACGCCTTCTTCTTCGTCAGCTCCTTCATCGGCGGCGGGGTGGTGCTGAACAACACGGTCTTTGCCGGCAACCAGGGCAATGCGGGCGCACTGGGCTCGCTGCGCACGACCGGGCCGATGGGCGAGAGCCGGCAGATGATCGACGTGGCCTCCATTCACCTGCTCGAGGGGCGGCTGACGGAGGCGGGGGTGGACCCGCGCCTGCTGTGGCAAAAGCCGCAGGACTGGCCGATGCTGGCGCGCTACGTGGACCCGTGGCTGGCGCAGACGGCGCAGGAGCTGGCCAAGGCCTCGCTCTCGATCTGCTCGGTGATCGACTTCGAGGCCATCGTGATCGACGGGGCCTTTCCGCCCGAGGTGCGGGCCGACCTCGTGGCGCGGGTGCGGCGCTACCTGGTGAACCAGGACACGCGCGGGCTGATCGAGCCGCGCATCGAGGCAGGCAGCATCGGGCAGATCGCGCGGGGCATCGGCGCGGCCAGCGCACCGATCTTCTCGCAGTTCCTGCTGAACGCGAACGCGGGGCTGACCTCGCTCTAGGCCGCGCGCGGCCCGGCGGAGGGCTCACCGGCCCCCTGCCCTGCCTGCGTGTCTGTCCCGGCGATGAGCGCCTGCCAGAGCGGCAGCGAGGTGGGCATCGGGGCGTCGGGCCGGGCCTCGCGGCTTTCGGCGGTGCACGTGATGAGCGCGGCCCAGGCCTCGGCGGAGGGTGCCCGGGCGGCAACAGCGCCGGTGGCGACATGGTCCTGCAACCCGTCGACCGGGTTGACCAGCAGGCTGCGACCCGCGGCGAGGGCCTCCAGCGCGACGAGGCCATAGGCCTCCCAGCGCGACGGCATGGCAACGCAATCCACCGCCGCAAAGGCCTCTGCCGGATTGGCGGCGAAGCCCATGAAGCGGATGCGCGGGTCCGCCCCGGCGAGCGCCTCGAGCGCGGCCTTCTCGGGGCCTTCGCCGTAGATGTGCAGCGCGATGTCCTCCCGCTCGACCTGCCGGAAGGCCGCGATGAGCGTGTCAAAGCCCTTCTGACGGTCGAGCCGCCCGATGGCACCGAACACCCGGACCGGACCGGCGGGGCGCGGCAGCGCGCGGAAGGGCGCGGTGTCGACGGTGGAGCGGATCACCCGCAGCGCACCGGTCCTGACGGCACCGATGCGGGCAAGCCATGCGCCCTGGGCCGCGCTCACCGCCACCACCGTGTCGAACAGGCGGTAGGCGGTGCGCAGGAGGCGGGTGAACCGGCCCTTGCGCGGCACGCATTCGGCCACGAAAGCCTCGGTGTAGCTGTGCTCGACATGGATGAGCCGGGCGCGCGGGTTGCACAGGCGCAGGAGCGCCAGCATCGGCAGCGCGCGCCAGCTGACGGCGAGATGGGACACGATCACATCGGCCTTGAGCCGCCCCGGCCCGATCCCGCCGCGCGCGACGGTGCGCAGCTCGTGGTCGGCCTGCGCGGCCAGTTCGGGGGCGGTCAGCAGGTGGTCGATCACCCGCATGACGCCGCCGGCGGTGGTGTCGTCGACGAGATGGAGAACACGGAGGCGGGTCATCGGGCCTGCTCCCCGGCGATGCGGGCCTTGCCGAGGCGGCCGGCGGCATTGAGCAGGGCGGCGGCGGCGCAGGTGACGCCGGTCTTGACCGGCTCTTCCAGCAGCGGCAGGCGGGAGGCGGCCATGGCCTCGCGCAGCAGCTCCCATGCGCGGGCACCGTCGCGGTCGGAGATGGCGCGGCGCGACAGGTAGCGCAGCTGATAGGCCCGCGCAGCGGGCGTGTTGACGGCAAAGAAGGCGGGGTTGAGCGGGGTCAGCTTGGTAACCATCCGCTCCCATGCGGCACGCTGGCGGGCGGTGTTGGCCGAGAGGCCGCCGGAGTTGACCCGATACCGCGTGAGCAGCCCCTCGATGCCCTCGAAGCGCCAGCAGGTGGAGAGGGCGATGCGCAGCCAGCACTCGATGTCTTCCGACTGGCGGAAGGTCTCGTCGAAATACCAGATACGGGAGGGCTCCTGCCGGGGGCAGTAGCCGATCTCGTCGAAGACGGCGCGGCGGATGACCGGGGCAGAGCCGTTGCCGATCGGGTTGCGCTTGAAGATCGTGCTGGCGTCGACCCCGGCGAGGCGCGGGCGCTGTGCGGTGCGGAGCGGGCGGGAGGCCTCGTCGATCAGCGCCGAGCCGGAGTAGCTGATGCCGACCTCCGGGTTGGCCGCGAGGTGGGCCGCGTGGCGGGCGAGTTTTTCGGGGTGCCAGAGGTCATCGGCGTCGCAGAAACCGATGATCTCGCCCCGTGCGGCCTGGATACCGGAGTTACGGGCCCCGGCGAGGCCCCGGTTGCCCTGCTGGACGATGCGCAGGCGGGCGTCGCGCGCAAAGCGCTGCGCGATCAGCGGCGTGCGGTCGGTCGAGCCGTCGTCGACCACGATGATCTCGAAGTCGGGGTAGGTCTGGGCAAGCAGCGCGGTCAGGGTCTCGGCCAGAGTGGCTTCGACGTTGAAGGCGGGGACGATGATGGAGGCGAGGGTCATGGCGTGGCCTTTCTGGCGGGCGATCAGGAAAAGAGGGCGCGGCGCAGGGGGCGCGGCAGAAGCGGGGCGAGCGCGGCCCCCGCAAGGGTGAGCGCGCCGCGGCGGGCGGGCGAGAAAAAGCCGGCGGGGCTGTGGCGCAGCCCGGCCAGGGCGTGGCGCAGGGCCTCGCGGGCGGGCGCGCCGAGGCGCAGCGCGCGGCGGGCGAGGTAGCGCTCGTGGCGGGCGTGGTTGCCCGCGTCAGGAGAAAAGCCGTAGCGGGCGGCGGTTTCGAGCGCGGTGGCGCGGCCTGCGGTCATGGCGGCGAGGTCGGTGGAGAGCCCGCCCGGGCTGGTGCGGTAGTAGGTGTGCAGGGCGGGCAGGCCCACCACACGGGCGCCGTCGCCCACCAGACGGATCAGCCATTCGAGGTCCTCGTTGTGGACCATCGCGCTGTCGAACCCGCAGGTCTGCGCGAAGGTCTCGCGCCGGACCGAGAGGTTGGACATGGTGCAGACCGGGTTCTCGCCCAGCAGCATCGGAATGGTCAGCGGCCCCTCGGGCACCGTGGAGCGCACTCGGCCATCGCCCGGCGCCTGGCGGAAAAACTCGATCTGGCCATAGACGGCCTCGGTGGTCTCGTCGTCGAAGGCGGCGACGACCTGGGCCAGCTTCTCCGGGTGCCAGAGATCATCGGCATCGCAGAAGGCCACCAGCGGCGCGGTGGCATGGCGCAGAACGCCCGCGTTGCGGGCCACGCTGGGGCCCTTGCCGAGGTTCACCACGAGGCGGATGCGCGGATCCTGCCAGGCGGCGGAGCGCACCAGGGTCATGGTGGCATCGGTCGAGCCGTCGTCGATGCAGATGGCCTCCCAGTCGGCAAAGCTCTGGCGCAGCAGGCTTTCGAGTGTGGCGAGGATGGTTGCCTCGGCGTTGTAGCAGGGGATGACGATGGAGATCGCGGGCATGGGTCAGACCTTTGCGAGGTTGGGGCGGGCGAAGGCCGCGTGCAGGGCGGGAAGCGAGGCCAGCACCATCACCACGGTGGCGGTGAGCGCGTAGCCGGTGGCGACGGGCAGCAAGCCGAAGGGGGCGAGGGCCGCGGTGTTGAGCATGAGCGCGGCGGTCATCAGCGCAGTCACGCGAAACTCGGCCCCGGCGCGGCCCTGCGCCCGCATCCAGCCGGCAGCGGCGGCCCAGAGGGTGGTGGGGATGGCGACGAGGCAGAGGATCGACACGATCTGCGGTAGCTCCTCCCAGCCCGCGCCCAGGAGCAGCGGAACATAGACCGGGGCCAGCAGCGCCTGGGCCAGCACGGCGGGGGTGATGAGGCCGAGGCCGAGCAGCATCGCCTGGCGCAGCGCCTGCGCCCGGTCGGTGCTGGTGCAGAGGTGCGGAAAGAGCACGGTGGAAAAGGCGGTGGAGAACGAGGTTGCGAGGCTGAGGCCCGCGTTGAAGGCCATGAAGTAGAGGCCCAGCGCCTCGGCGCCCATGAGGGTGCCGACGATCAGCTTGTCGGCCTGCAGGCGCAGGGCCTTGACCAGCTCCACCCCGAGCACCGCCGCGCCGAAGCGGGCGAAGGGTGCGAGCGGGGCGCGGGGGGCGGTGACATCGGGCGTCCAGGGGTGCAGGCGGCGCATGGCGACGAGCCAGAAGGGCGCGGTGAGCAGGCGCGGCAGGATCAGCGCCAGTGCCGAGGGCCAGGCCAGGGCAAGCGCCGCCGACATGAAGTTGGCCGCCACGATCTGGCCGCCGGAGATGGCGGCTGTCTGGCGCAGCTTGCCCGCGCGCATGGCCAGCGCCGTCTGCACCAGCCCGCCGGGCATGAAGAGGTACTCGCCCGCCAGCAGGAGGATCAGCAGCAGCAGGGTCAGGCTGCCGCCAGCGGCGTAGAGCGCAAAACCCACCGCCGATTGCAGCACGAAGAGGCCGAGGCACCAGGCCCAGAAGATCCGGTGAGCGGTGGCGCAGGTGGCCTCCAGCTCGTCGTCGCGGGCAGCGATGATGCGCTGGCCGACGCCGTTCTCGGTGAGCGCCTTCAGGATGTCGGCCGCCGCAAGAGCCGCCGCCGCCACACCGATCTGCTCGAGATCGAGCGTTCGGGCGACGGCGACGACCACCAACAGCCGCGAGACCTTGGCAGCAACCTCCGACGCGCCGTAGGCGAGGAGGTTCTGCACGATACGAGATGTTCCGTGAGTGGTAAGCATCTGTTGGTCCCTTGGCTGTTGGTGGCCAAGGTCTACGCCAGCAGCATTCCGCCGTCTTGCGCGCCCAAGGAGAGGCGAAAGGCGCAACAGTTGTGCATCATATCCCAACGGATAGGGTGTCCGCGACCGACGCTCTCTCGACCGGGGCGAGACAAGGCAATAACAATCACTCAACCGCAGGTGACAAGGCGAAAGCAGTGATGGTGCAGGTCTTCAAATCTTCCACGGCGCTCGTTACCGCGCTGGCCCTGACGGCCTGCGCCGCGCTCGATACGCCCGACAACCTCGAACCGGTCGACCAGGGCGATGCCTACCAGGCGCAGTATCGCCAGCCCGACGTGAGCCGGGGCGAGGCGCAGTTTCTCCGCTCGGCCACCCTCAACGCCCAGAAATGCCGCGCCCCGCGCGGCGGCGCGGGCGGCAAGGGCAGTGGCGCGGCGGCGGCCTCGGCGCTGCGCGGCGAGCGGCTCACCCGCAACGACCTGGTGAATATCCGCGTCGGAGACGACGAAACCTTCAACGGCGATTACGTCGTGTCGCGCGACGGCACCCTGAAGCTGCCTTTCCTCGCTCCGATTTCGGCGCAGGGGCGGCTCACCTCGCAGATCGAGGCCGATATCGCCCGCCAGCTGCTGGCCGGCGACTTCTTTGCCGACACACCGCGGATCTCGGTGCGGGTTGCCGATTTCGCCTCCGTGACCGTGGGGGTCTCGGGCGCCGTCTTCGAGCCCCAGGCCGTGGAGATCGGGGGCGTGCCGGGCGACCAGGTCGACAGCCGCCGCCAGCAGGCGCTGGGGGCCTCGACCGAGGGGCGCAACCTCTCTGCCGCGCTGCGGGCGGCGGGGGGCGTGCGGCCCGATGCCGACATTTCCGCCGTCGAGGTGCGCCGGGGCGGCACGCTCTACACGCTCGACATGCGCGGCGTGTTCGAGGGGCAGAACGCGGTGGACATCATGCTGCTCACCGGCGACGAGGTGAACGTGCCGAGCCGGGGCTGCTTCCAGGAAGACCTGATGCGCCCGAGCCCGATCAGCCCGCCGGGGATTTCGCTGTTCCTGTCGAACCTCACCCAGCCCGCCACCGGCAACGCGCCCTCCGCCATCGGGCGGGAGACCCGCGAGGTGCCCTATGGCACCCGCTATCTGCAGGCGGTGGTGAACACCAATTGCGTGGGCGGTGCGCGGGCGACCAGCGCCAACCGCTCTTCGGTGCTGTTCTCGCGCAACCCGATCACGAAGGTCTCGGTGGTGATCGAGCGCGATATCGAGAACCTTCTGCGCCGCGCCGACCGCGACGACTACGACCCCTTCCTGCTGCCGGGCGATTCCATCGCCTGCTATGACAGCACGATCACCAACGTGGGCGAGATCGGGCGGGTGCTGGGGCTGGTCCGGCCCTGACGCGGCCTACTGCGCCGCCGGGCGGGGTGCCCTGCGGCGCTCGGCCACGAGCGCGGCGCGGGTTTGCGCCCAGACCTGCGGCAGGGCCGCGATGGCCTCCTGCATGACCGCGACCTCGCCGGCCTTGGCGACCTCCTCGACCCGCACCAGCGCAGCCCGCAGGGCCACAGCGCCAAGGGTCGCCGAACTGCCGGCGATCTTGTGGGCGCGGGCGGCGGTCTCGGCGAGATCCTCCCCGGCGGAACTGCCCAGAAAGGCGAGCAGCGCCTCCACCTCGGTGCCGAAGCGGTCGAGCAGGCCGCCCAGCGCCTCGACCCCCAGAGTCTCGCGCAGCTCGTCGAGGTAGCTGCCGGCGACGGCGGGGTTCTCGGGGGCGCGCTCGGGGCTGTCGGCGCCCGCGTGGTCGGCCAGCACCCTGTCGAGCGCGGCGCGGGAGAGCGGCTTGGTCACGATGTCGTCCATCCCGTCCTTCAGGAAGGCCTCCTGCTCCTCGGCCATCGCATTGGCGGTGAGGGCAACGATGGGCACGCGGGCGCAGGGGCCCTTGCCTGCACGGATGGTGCGGGTGGCCTCGCGCCCGTCCATCACCGGCATGGAGATGTCCATCAGGATGAGATCGAAACGCTCCTTTCCGGCCCGCTCCACCGCCTCGTGCCCGTTGTGGGCCAGGGTCACGCTGTGGCCCGAGGCCTCCAGCATCTCGCGGGCGACCACGCGGTTGATCTCGTTGTCCTCGACCAGCAGCACCTTGCTGGCCGCTGCCGTGCCGCGCGGTTTGCGGGCCGCCATCTCCGGCCCCGGCGCGGCGATGGGTTCGACCGGCAGGCGGATCAGGAAGCTGCTGCCCTGGCCCTTCTCGCTCTCCACTTCGATCGTGCCCCCCAGCGCGGTGACGAAGCGCCTGGCGATGCCCAGCCCGAGGCCGGTGCCGCCGACCTCGCGGTCATAGGAGGCGTCTCCGGTCATGAAATCGTCGAAGATGCGGGCCTGAAGCCCCGCATCCATGCCGATGCCGGTGTCGCTGACGGTGATCTGCAACTCCGCCCCCCCTGCCCCGTCGAACCGCTCGGCCTCGACCTTCACACGCCCGCCGCGGGTGAACTTGACCGCGTTGCCGATGATGTTCATCAGCACGTGCTGCAACCGGTCGCGGTCGGCCCTGATCCAGTCGAGCCGGGGCCCGGACCAGCCCCATTCGAGCGTGGTATCCTGCGCCAGCGCGGCGCCGCTCTGGTTGTCGACGATATCCTGCAGCAGCGTGGAGAGGTTCATCGCCACCGGGCGGAGCTGGAGCTTGCCGGCGTCGTATTTGGTGATGTCGAGCACGTCGGAGATGTGACTCATCAAGAGCTTGCCGGAGGTGTCCATGTTGCGGACATAGCGCGCCTGGCGCGCGCTGAGCGGCGTGTCCTGCATGAGTTCGAGATTGCCCAGCAGGCCGTTCAGCGGCGTACGGATCTCGTGGCTCATGGTGGCGAGAAAATCGGTCTTGGCCTTCTCGCCGGCCAGCGCGCGGTCTCGGGCCTCGACCAGCTCCTGCTCGGCCTTCACCCGGTGCGAGATGTCGCGCAGGAAGGAGATGAAGACAGTGCCCGCGTCGGTCTCGGCCGACTGGACGGCAAACTCGACCGGAAAGATCTCGCCCGACTTGCGCCGTGCCTCGAGCTTGACCCGGCCCTTGCCCACCACGCGAGGCTCGCCGCCATCGCGCATCCGCTGCATCCCGGCGTCATGGGCGGCGCGGTACTGTTCGGGCACGATCAGCTCGCCCAGGTTGGCCCCCAGAGCCTCGGCGGCCCGGTATCCGAAGATCTGCTCGGCGGCGGCGTTGAAGTCGAGCACGGCGCCGGTCTTGTCGACGACGATGACCGCGTCGAGCGCGGTGGAGGTGACCACGTTCATCCGGCGCGCGCTCTCCAGCACCTCGCGGCGGCGGCGGATGTTCAGGCGGTTGAGGTGGTTGAGGTAGGCGGCGAAGGCGAGCAGGGCCAGCACCAGAAAGGTGACGCCCACGGCGAGCTGGGTCAGGGTGACCGCCACGTTGTCGCGCCGCCGGTCGGACTCGACGGCAAAGTAGTTGAGCCCCGAGTTGGCCAGCCCGCGCACGTTGATGCGCACGGCCTCGGTGCGCGCCAGAAGCTCCGGCACGGCGGCGGCCAGCGCATCGTCGGGCGCGTCGATCAGTGGCACGGTGCGGTCGAGAAAGGTCTTCACGATGCGCAGGTTGCGGGAGAACTCCGGCTCATCGCGCAGCCCGCCATAGATCGAACTCTGCTCAAGCGTGGTGATGCGGCTGTAGAAGATATCGTATTCGCGCCTGAGGGTGCGCAGCTCCTCGGCATCGGCCCCGGCCAGGGCGGCCAGGTGCATCTGGAACTCGAGAAACTCCACCTCGGCCTGGGACAGGGTCCATTGCACGTTGTCGGAGCTGGCCGAGTTGAGCAGCCGCAGGTCGCGCGCCACGTTGATCGACAGGTAGACAAGCGCCGCAAGGCAGAACGCCCCCGCGAGCGCGGAGGCGATGAAACGCGGGTGGCTGTTGCGGCGCTTTCTGCCGGACATGTGCGGCTCCTGGGTCGGGCCCGCGCGGGCGGCGCGGGCCGGTTCAGCCTTAGTCGGTCACGACGATGCGGTCGAGTTGCCAGATGCTGCGCGAGTAGATCACCTCGGTGCGATACTCGGCGCTGGCGTCATATGGGTAGACAATCCAGAGCGGGCCCTTGTCGCGCACCGACATCTCGGCGCCGTTCATGCGGTAGGCCACGATCGGGCCGCCCTCGACGGCATCGGTCACGGGGATCTCCACGGCGTAGTCGTTGATCGCGGTGGCCCGCAGGGTTCCGCCCTCGAAGCCGGCGGCCTCGGCCAGCGCCTTGAGCGAGACGCCCTCGAAGGTGTTGGTGCCCTCGGTCCAGATCGTGGTGGTCTCGATGGTCTCGGTGCCGAGCGCCTCGAGCATGGCGAGGTCGAACTGGGCGGTGTCACCGGCGTTGGTGGTGGCGATCTCGCCGGAGAGGGTGAGGATCACCTCGCCCTCAGGCGCGGCGAGCTCCTGCGCGGCGAGCGGCAGGGCGGCGAACGCGGCAATCGCCAGCGACGGGATGAATCTGCGCAGCATCATGGGCTCCTTGGTTTCCTGTAGAACTCTATCCCACGGAACACCCGCCCGACCCAATGGGTCAGGCGGATAGGGACCTATCCTTCGGGATAGGGTCGGCTCAGGCCACCTGGCGCAGGGGCGCGCTGCGTTCGGCGAGAAAGCCGCGCAGCTCGCCCGCCAGCTCGGGGCGATCGAGCGCGAAGGCGGCGGTGGCCTGGACGAAGCCCTGGATCGAGCCGCAGTCGAACCGCTCGCCCTCGAAGGCGTAGCCGCAAACCCCGGCGCGGGGCAGGTCGGCATTGATGGCATCGGTCAGCTGCAACTCGCCGCCGGCACCCGGGCCCAGGGTTTCGAGCTTGTCGAAGATCGAGGGCTCGAGAATGTAGCGCCCGATCACGGCGCTGGTGGAGGGGGCCGCCTCGGCGCGGGGCTTCTCGACCATGCCGCGGGCCACGGCAACGCGACCGTCCCGCCGCGCCACATCGAGCACCCCGTAGGCGGAGACCTTGCTGCGCGGCACGTCCATCGTGGCGACCATGTGGCCACGGGTGCGGGCGTGGGCCTCGACCATCTGGGCCAGCGCGCCGCGGCGGGCGCGGATCACATCATCAGGGAGCAGCACGGCAAAGGGCTCGTCGCTCACCAGCTTGCGGGCCAGCCGGACGGCGTGGCCGAGGCCGCGCGGGTTGGGCTGGCGGAGGAAACTGAGCGCACCTTCGGGCATCCGGGTACGCTCCAGCGCGGCCAGGGCATCGGCCTTGCCGGCGGCCTCGATGCGCTGCTCCAGCGCGGCGGCGGTGTCGAAGTAATCCTCCAGCGCGCCCTTGCCGGCGGCGGTGACGAAGATGAACTCCTCGATCCCGGCCTCGCGGGCCTCGTCCACCGCGTATTGGATCAGCGGGCGGTCGACCAGCGGGAGCATCTCCTTGGGGATCGACTTGGTGGCGGGCAGAAAGCGGGTGCCCATTCCGGCGACGGGGAAGACGGCTTTGCGAACGTGGGTCATGGGGGTGGTCCTTTGTGAGAGCTGGGGGTGGTGTGGGGTCAGGTTGGGGTCAGTAGGCACCCCGGCCGCCGAGCACGGCGCCGAAGGTGCGGGCGATGAGGGAGAGATCGAGCAGCAGGGTGCGCGAGGCGGCATAGGAGAGGTCCATCTCGACCATCTTGTCGAAGCCGACGGAGGCACGGCCCGAGACCTGCCAGACGCCGGTGAGGCCGGGCTTGACCGCGAGGCGGCCCAGCGCGCGGGGCGGATAGGCGGCCACTTCGACCGGCAGCGCCGGGCGCGGACCGACGATGGCCATCTCGCCTTTCAGAACGTTGATGATCTGCGGCAGCTCGTCGATCGAGAAGCGGCGGATGAAGCGGCCGACGCGGGTGACGCGCGGATCCGCCTTGGCCTTGAAGCACACGCCCTCGCGGTCGGAGCTGGCCAGGAGCGCGGCGCGGCGGGCCTCGGCATCCACGCCCATCGAGCGGAACTTCAGCATGGTGAAGGGGCGACCGTTGTGGCCGACGCGGGTCTGCCGGAAGAGCACCGGCCCGGAGCTGTCGATCTTGATCGCAAGCGCGGTCACGGCCAGCACGGGGGAGAGAAGCACCAGCGCGGTGAAGGAGAGGGTCACGTCGAGCAGGCGGCTCTGCGCGGCGGCAAGGCTCTCGGGGCCCCAGGCCTTGAGGGCGGCGCGGGCGAGGAAGCCCGGGTTGCCGGCAAGGTAGCGGCGGGCCATGCGGCGCGGCTCCTGCGCCAGCCGCCAGACCCACTCGGCCCTGGCCTTGCGGAGCCAGGCGGGGGCGCGGCTGACGTTGCCGGCGAGAAAGTCGAACAGCGCACCCACGCCGAGGGTGAGCGGCGCGTTCAGCTGCCCGGCATGGCGGTGCAGCCAGAGCTCCTGCATCGGCACGCCGAGGGCGACCAGCACGATGTCGGCGCCGCTCTCGTTGATGTCGTCGACCACGGCATCGGCATCGGCGGCGCCGTCGTAGCCGTCACGGGTGCCGGCGATGGTCAGCGCGGGGATGCGGGCCTGGAGGGCGGCGGCGGCGGCGCGGGCGGTGCCCGGCTTGCCGCCGAAGAGATAGACCGACTTGCCCTGCGCGGCGGCCTGCTCGAGCAGGGCAGGCACAAGGTCGGTGCCGTTGAGGTTGGCGGTGAGGCGCTGGCCGGTCATCCGGCCCGCCAGCTCAACGCCGATCCCGTCGGGCAGCAGCGCGTCGGCACCGGCCACCGCCTCGCGGTAGGCCCGGTTGCGGCGATGGACGTTGCAGCAATGCGCGTTCATGAAGAAGGCGCGGCGGCGGCCCGGCGCGAGCAGGGCGGCGATGGTCCGGGCAGGCGTGGCATCGACAAGGTCGAGGCCCAGCGCGGCCAGCCTGGCGGTGGGGAGGGCCGGGGTGACGGCGGTGAGGGGCAGGTCGAACGTGGCGGCTTTCATCAGGCAAATCCTTGTGGTTCAGGAAGTTGCCCTCTCATGCCCCCCGCCCCCCTCCCGGCTCAACGGAGCGGGAGGAGAGGTGCGCGGCGCGTTGGTTAACAGGCTATTACCTGCGGCGCGAAAACCTATCCGAAGGGGATAAAGTCTGGCCGAATTCGCCGTGCCTTTCCGTTCGCCCGCGGGTTAGATATGAGGGAAGCGTTCTACCAGTGCGGATACCCGGGAGCCTCCGATGCGCGTTCTGATTGCCGATGACCACGACCTTCTGCGGGACACCCTCGTGATGTTCCTGCAGAGCCAGGGTGACATCAAGACCGAGACCGCGCCCGACCTGCCCGCGGCCCACAAACTGATCGAAGCGGCCGACGAGCCCTTCGACCTCGTGCTGCTCGACCTCAACATGCCGGGAATGAACGGACTCGACGGGCTGAAGGCAACGCTGGCCCTCGGGGCCGGCCAGCGCGTGGCACTGCTCTCGGGCGAGGCCACCAAGGAGATCGCGGAGAAGGCGCTGGAGGCGGGTGCGGCGGGCTTCGTGCCCAAGACCCTGCCCGCCAAGTCGATGATCAACGCGGTGAAGTTCATGGCGATGGGCGAGCAATACGCCCCCATCGACTTCATGACCGCCGCCGACGAGACCCCCACCCATCCGATGGCCGACAAGCTCACGCCGCGCGAGTTGCAGGTGCTCAAAGGGCTGACCGAGGGCAAATCCAACAAGGAAATCGCCCGCGACCTCGACATCACCGAGCCGACGATCAAGCTGCACATGAAAACCCTCTACCGGAAAGTCGGCGCCTCGAACCGCACCCAGGCGGCGCTGATGGCCCGGGAGGCGGGGTTGTTTTGAGGGGGGTGTGGGGGATGCGCGGGCAGGCCGCCCGTCAATCCAAATCTTGCGGGCGACTTGATGCTTGAGTTCTGATGGATTTTCCGATGACCGACCCTGCGACCGGGCAGTGCCTGTGTGGCGATGCGACGTTCTCCATATCCGGCGCTTTCGAAGCCTTCTTTCTTTGCCATTGTTCGCGCTGCCGCAAGGATACCGGGTCAGCCCATTCGGCAAACCTGTTCTTCTCGGCGGCCAGGATCACCTGGCTGTCGGGCGAGGCAAGTGTCAGAAGCTTCCGGCTTTCCGGGTCGCGACACGCAAAGTGCTTCTGCACCAGGTGCGGGTCCGCGCTGCCCTTTGAGCAGGCAGACGATGGCATGGTTGTGGTGCCGGCAGGCTCACTCGATGGCCTGATCGGAATGAAGCCCAACGCGCACATCTGCTTCGCCGATCGCGCGGATTGGGACGACGACCTTGCCGCCCTCGAGACGATCGACGGCCTCCCCGGTTGACCCTTGATCCGGCGGCGCGCTCACACGGACCGCAGGCACGCCCCCCACCCTACCCCATCGGATAGCCCCCACCCCCTGATACCCCACGGCCCTCCCCGCCCGCGCGGCGGCGAGGCAGGGCTGCTTCTTCTATGGTCCTCGCCAAAGGAGAAGCCCGATGACCCTGCAAGACACGTTTCAACCCGCCAAGCCTGCCCGCAAGCGCCGCCTGACCGGCAAGCGCATCCTGCTGGGCGGGCGGATTGGCGATCTGGGCCGCTTCCCCCGGTATCTTGCCTTCGCGCTCATGGGCGGGGCGGCGATCTGGGCGCCGGTCACGGGCTACCTGCGGACCGCGCCGCTCACCTTCAAGTCCACCGCCTCGCTGATCCTGCCCGGCTCGGGCGCCTCGGCCTCGATGAACCTCAACGGGATCGGCCAGGCCTCGTCCTATGCCAACTCCGCCTTCGCCAGCAACGCGGTGAGCCCGACCGAGACCTACAAGCGCCTGATCGGGGCCGACCGGATCGTGGATGCCGCCGCCGGCGCTATGGGGATGACCCGCCGCGAGTTCGGCGCGCCCCGGATCAACCTCGTCGACCAGACCAGCCTGATCCACGTGGAGATGGCGGGCGGCAGCCCGGAGACGGCGCAGGCACGCGGCGATGCCCTGATCGCGGCCTTCTTCGCCGAGATCGATGCGCTTCGGGCCGACGAGATGGCCACCCGCGAGGACAGCGGGCTGGCCGCGATCTCGGAATATCGCAGCTCTGTGGCGGCGACCCGGCAGGACATTGCCACGTTGCAGGGCGAGACGGGGCTGATCTCGGCCGACCAGTATGACGCGATGGTGGAGGAAACCCGCCAGCTGCAGAGCCGCGTGCGCGACGTGGAAGCCACGCTGAGCGAGAAGACGCAGAGCGTCGCCGCGCTGGAGGCCACGCTGGGCCTGCCGGCGCGGGCCGCCGCCGCAACGCTGAAGCTCTATGCCGATGCCGAGTTCGCCGCGCTCACGCAGGAGGCTGCCACCCATGCCGCAACCCTGGCCGAGGCACGGTCGGCCTATGGCGAGGGGCATCCCAAGGTTCAGGTGGCCCGGGCCGCCCATGGCTCGGCGCGGGAGGCGATCCTGGCCCGCGCGGTGGGCGTGACCGGGCTGGGCGAGGCCGATCTGGCCGCGCTCGACCTCGCGCCCGACGGCGCCCGCGCCGAGCTGCTGGCGCAGCTGGTGCGGATGGAGGCAGAGCGCGCGGGCGTGGCCCGGCAGCACGACACTCTCTCCGAGCGGCTGGCCGGGGAGCTTGCCAGGCAGAAGCAGCTGGCCGCGCCGGCCGCGCGTCTGCAGGACCTGCAGCGCGACTTCAGCGTGGCGGAGGCGGTCTTCGCCAGCGCCATCGCGCGGACCCAGTCCACCAAGTCCGACGTCTATGCCTCCTACCCGCTGGTGCAGGTGCTGGAGAATCCCTCGTTGCCCGAGGATCCCTCGTCTCCCAACCGCAAGCTGGCACTGGCCGCCGGGGTGGCGGCGACGCTGATGATGCTCTTCGGTCTGCTGCTGGGCTGGATGCGCGGCGCCCTGATCGGCCGCCTGCTGGCCCGCCCGGAGCCGGGTGCATGACCGGGCTCACCGGCCCCGAGCGGATGGTCTACAAGGCGCTGATCTGGACGTGGCCATTCTACGCTCTGGGCGCGCTCTATGTCGTGGGGCCGGTGCTGGCCTGGCTCCTGGGCGGGCTGGCGGCGCTGGCGCTCTACCTCGGCCCGGCGCTGCGCGACGACCTGCGCCCGACCGGCCCGGTGCCGCCCCTCGTCTGGGCCTGGTTCATCGGCATGGCGGTGATGCTCGTCGCGCTCTGGGCCGGGCACCTCGACTGGGGGCTGGGGCTGAAGCAGACGATCAAGAGCTCGATCGGCTGGGCCAAGGGCTGGGCGCTGCTGGCGCTGTTTCCGCTCGCTGGCGCGGTCTTGCAGATCCGCCGGGAGGTGCTGATCCGGGGGCAATGCGTGGTCGGGCTCTGGACGCTGGCGCTGGCGCCGGTGCTGCTGGCCGCCCCCTACATCGGCCTGCCCGAGCGCATCTTCACCTCGCCTCTGAAGGCCATCGGCGGGCCGGGGCCGGAGTACTTCAGCGTGTTCTTCTTCACCTGGGATCCGGCAAGCTGGACGCCGCGCTGGCAGTTCTACGCCCCCTGGTCGCCCTTCGCGGCGCTGCTCGGGGTCATCATGGTGCTCTTCGCGCTGGAAGAGAAGGACCGGCGCTGGATGGCGGCGGGCGTGGCGGCGGGGGTGCTGATGATCCTCGCCTCCAAGTCCCGCATGGGGCTCGTCGGCCTCGTCGCCTGCACGGTGGGGCCGCGGATGCTGCCGCTGATCCTGCGCGGCTGGGCGTGGCAGGTCACGGCGGCGCTCACCGCCTCGCTCGCGGTGGTGGGCACCACGCTGGTGACGCTGGCGCAGGATGCCGTCTCGGCCTTCAAGGGCGCGCGGGCCGACAGCACGCGGGTTCGGGAGACCCTGCAGCGGATCGCCCGCGAGCGCTGGGAGAACGAGGCGCCCTGGTTCGGGCACGGTACGGTGCATCCCGGCTCGCACGCGGTGGAATACATGCCGATCGGCAGCCACCACACCTGGTTCGGCCTGCTCTTCGTGAAGGGGCTGGTGGGGTTCTTCGCGCTGCTGGTGCCGATGGCCTGGCACGTGGGCTTCGCCCTTCTCGACGCCGCACGCCACCCCGGTGGACGGCTGCCGCTGGGCATTCTGATGACGATGGTGCTGCTCTCCTTCGGCGAGAACATCGAGATCGAGGCCTACATGCTCTGGCCGGGCCTCGTGCTTCTCGGGGTGCACCTGCGCGAGGTCAGCGCACGCAGCCCGGAGCCAGAGACCGCGCCCCCTGCCCTGTGCGCCTGAGCCGGGCCGGACGGGCTCACTGCGGGCCGAAGGCGGCACGGAAGGCCCCGGGCGCGGCCTCGGGGTCGCCCGCCAGGCGCGAGAGGCAGGCGTAGCCCATCACGTCGCGCGCGCGGACAGTGGCGGGGTGGTTCATCTCGCCGGTGCCGGGCTCGCAGCGGCCCGGATTGTCGGCCACCCGCACCTCGCCGATCCGGGTCGGGCGGGCCTCGCACCCGCGGATGCTGCCTCCCTCGCCGATCTGGGTGTGGAAGAGGCCGGGGGTGCTGCGCAGCTCAAGCCGGTCGACGGCGGAGACCGGCTCCAGCATCTCGGCGGTGGAGTTGAACGGGCAGCAGAAGCTGGCCGGGCGTCCATCTCCCGCCGATCGGGTGTCACCGGCGTCCCGACAGGGCAGTGGCCGACTGCACGCCGATCGCAGGGGCGGCGCTCAGGCCTTCAGGTGCAGGGTAACCAGCACCGTTGCGGCGCTTCCGGCCTCGAAATCGCCGGCCAGCCGCAGCCAGTTGCCGAAGTGCGCGAGCCGCACCGCCGCAAGCGCGCCCTCGGCGGGCACCTGCACCGTCGCGCCCTCGTCGAGCCAGTGCATCCCGTCGGGCGAGATCTGCACCCTCAGCGCGGGCTGCGCGCCCTCGGGGGCCTTCAGCGAGCGGACGAAGAGCACGGCCTCGCGCGCCCATCCGGCCTCGAAAGGCTCGGTCGCCGCCGCGCCCTCCCAGCGTTCGTTGCGGGCCAGAATTGCGGTGATGTTCTCGGGCAGCATCAGAAATCCCCCGAAATGCAGACCGAATCGATGTAGAGAAACGCCCGCTTTGCGGCGTCCGTCTCCACGAAGAAGGCGAAGTTGAGCATGTTCCAGAGGTTCGGCATGGCGGGGATCTCGATCGACTCGAAGCCCGTCACGTCGAACTCCCGGTCGTTCACCCGAAACGCCAGGGGGCGCATCGTCTCGAGGTCGAAATCGAAGCACATGTAGTGCCAGTTCACCTTGGTCGCGATCTCGTTGTAGCACATCAGCTGGTCGCCGCCCGGCAGGTCCACCCAGCCATCGGGCGAGAGGTGATAGTGGCTTGCGGTCTTCTTCTCGCTGCCGATGTCGGTGAACCGGGTCTGCCCGGGCTTGTATTGCCACTTGCGCAGGGTCTCGCCCTGGTCGGCGTTGAGAAAGCGCAGGTGCGGCATGACCCGCCGCTCGGCCACCTTGTCGCCCGCCTGAAGGTCGAAGAGAAAGCCCCAGGAGCGCACGTCATTGTCGCCCAGCCGAAGCTCGGTGGCCTCGGGCTTGCAGGTCACATAGGCCTCAAAGCGGATCGGCCCGCGGTGGCGCATGGTCAGCCGCTTGATTGCCACGTTCTGCGCGCCGGGGCGCGGGCGGGTGGCGATCTTGAGGGCATAGGAGCTGTCGTAGCCGCCGTGGGAGCCCGCATCCCAATGGGCCAGGGTGGAGAGCATGGCGCTGGTGTGCTGGGCGTAGCCGGGCAGCATGGTGTCAAGGCTGCCCTCGTAGTTGCCCACCAGCTGCGACCAGCCGCAATGCCCGCGGCTGAAGTCGTCGTGGCAGATGATCCGGCGCATCGGGTCGAACCGGCTGAGCTGCGGGTTGGCCAGCAGCATCCCCTGCCGGATGGCCTCGGTCTGGTCTGTCATTGCATCGCGTCCTTCCTTGCCCCGGCCGGGGCGCCGTTTCTAGTTGCTGCGCAGGTGTGCCACCGCGTCCCAGTCAATCTCGAGGCCCAGGCCCGGCCCGCGCGGCACGTCGAGCGTGCCGTTCTGCTGGCGCAGGCACCCGGGCTTGAGATCGGCGATATCCACCTTGAAGGGGCTCTCGTCGCCCTCGCATTCCATCACCCGGAAGTTCGGCATGGCCGCCGAGAGGTGCACGCTCGCGGTCTCGCAGACGATGCCCGACATGCCGATGTGCGGGGCGTAGCCCACGTCATGCGCCCCAGCGAGCAGGGCCATGCGCCGGGTCTCTGTCACGCCGCCGGCGCGGGCGACATCGGGTTGCAGGATCGACAGCGTGCGGTTGCTCACCAGCCGCATGGCCTGGTCGACGGTGTAGTTGCTCTCCCCCGCCGCCAGCGGCACGTCGCAGCGGGCGCGCAGCTGCTCGTAGCCCTGCTCGTCCTCGGGCCGCAGCGGCTCCTCGAACCAGAAGTACCCGTTGGCCGCGAGCGCCCGGCCCACCTCGATGGCCTCGTCGAGCCCATAGGCCCAGTTGGCATCCACGCAAAGCTCGATGCCGTCACCGGCGCGCTGCCGCATCCGCTCGATCCGGCGGCAGGCCTCCTTCACCGGGCGGGCCATCTTGACCTTGATCCGGGGGAACCCGCGCGAGATGAAGCGCTCCAGCTCCGCATCGGCCTGGGCGTCGTCGCCCCAGTTCACCGCCGCGGCATAAACGTCGATCTCGCTGCGGTTGCAGCCGCCGAGGAGGGTGGCCAGCGGCAGACCCGCGCGCTTGCCCATGATGTCCCACAGCGCGATGTCCACGCCCGCGATCGCCTCGATCAGCATGCCACCCGCGCGGCCCGAGAGGGCGCGGCGCATCTGCTGCCAGTGGGCCGCGATGTCGGCGACGGGCCGGCCGAGGAGCCGGGGCTTGAGCAAGGTCTCGATCACCTCGGCATAGGCTCTGGGGGCAAAGCGGGCGAGGGTCTCGCCCACGCCGGTGATGCCCGCATCGGTGCGAACCTCCACCAGCACCATCGACACCTCGCTGTAGGTGCCCCAGGAGGTGACGGTGGGCCGCCGCATCTGCTGGGTCAGCGGATGGGCAATGACATCGGTGATCGTGGCGTCGCTCATGCCGCAAGCTCCTTGACCGCGTCCCAGTCGAGGGTGAGGCCCAGCCCCGGCCCGTTGGGCACGGCGACACGGCCGTTCTCGATGCGCGCGTGGCCGGGGACGATATCGGCCAGCCCGTCGCGGAAGAGATTGGGACTGGCGGCGCATTCCATGGTGCGGGTGTTGGGCATGGCCGCGCCCAGGTGCAGGCTCGCCACCTCGCAGACGATGCCCGACATGCCGACATGCGGCGCATAGGCGATGTCATGCATCGCGGCCAGTTCGGCCATGCGGCGGGCCTCGGTGATCCCGCCGGACCGGGTGACATTCGGCTGAAGGACCGAGAGCACCCGGTCGCGGACGAGCGGCATGGCCTGGTCGAGGGTATAGTTGCTCTCGCCCGCCGCGAGCGGCACGCTGGTGTGGCGGTGCAGGCTGCGGTAGCCCGCTTCGTCCTCGGGGCGCAGCGGCTCTTCGAACCAGGCATAGCCGTGGGTTTCGAGCGCGCGGGCGACCTGCACGGCCTCGTCGAGGCTGTAGGCCCAATTGGCATCGGCGGTGAGGGTGATCTCCGCCCCGGCCCTTGCGCGAACCCGCGCGATGCGGGCGCAGGCGGCCTCCACCGGGCCGCCGATCTTGACCTTCATGTCGGTGAGGCCGCGGGCCAGCATGGCCTCCACATCGGCATCGGCCTGCGCATCGTCGCCCCAGCGGATCGAGGCACCGTAGACCGGCACATGGCTGCGCCCGACACC
Organism: Vannielia litorea; assembly: GCF_900142295.1. Lineage (NCBI taxonomy): Bacteria > Pseudomonadati > Pseudomonadota > Alphaproteobacteria > Rhodobacterales > Paracoccaceae > Vannielia > Vannielia litorea. The sequence goes on along the minus strand of NZ_FSRL01000001.1, from coordinate 252,629 downwards.
GCCCAGCAATTGCCAGACCGGCAGGTCGGCCGCCTTGCCCAGGATGTCCCAGAGCGCGATGTCGACGGCCGAGATCGCCTCGATCAGCATGCCGCCCGCGCGGCCCGAGAGGGCGCGGCGCATGTCGGCCCAGCGGGCGGAGATGGCGGTGGCATCCCGGCCCAGCAGCCGGGGCGCGAGGGCGCTTTCGATCAGCTCGGCGTAGCCCTGCGGGGCGAATCGCGCCAGCGCCTCGCCCACGCCCGATAGCCCGGAGGAGGTGCGCACCTCGACCAGCAGGATCGAGACCGAGTCGTAGGTGCCCCAGGAGGTGCGCGTCGGCTGGGGCAGCCGCTGAACCAGCGGAAAAACCCTTATTTCCGAGATCTTGTGATCCCCTTCGCCCGCCATGCGCTGTGCTCCTCCGTCGCATCCGATCTCCGGCAAGGGGTAGCAGATTTGAAAAACATAACAACTAAAAAACCTAGTTGCTAAGTTGGGAGGCCTCGCCTAACGTCACTCCAACAGCGAGAGGCCGAGATGATCGACAAGCGGAAGTCCGAAGCCCTTTTCGAAGCGATGCCCCCTACCGGGCGGCTGGCCGATGCGGTGTCGCAATCCATCGCCGGGGCGTTGCTGGAAGGCCGGATCGCGCCGGGCGAGGCGCTGCCCTCGGAAGGCGAGATCGCCAGGGAGTTCGGCATCTCCAAGCCCATCGCCCGCGAGGCGCTGCGCCAGCTGGCGGGCGTGGGGCTGATCCACACCCAACAGGGCAAGGTGGCCCGCGCCAAGGCGCTGAACGGCGAACCGCTCGACAGGTTCTACGGCTATGCCGTGCGCTCCAGCCTCAAGCGCCTGCGCGAGGCCAACGAGATGCGCCGCGTGGTCGAGACCGGCATCGCCCAGCTCGCCGCCGAGCGCCGCGCGCCGGAGGGGATTGCCCGGATGGAGGAGGCCACGCAGCTGATGCGCGAGACCATTCTCGAGCCGGGCGGCTTTACCGAATGCGACATCGCCTTTCACCTCGGCATGGCGGCGGCCACCGGCAACAGCATGATCAAGGTGCAGATGGAGGGCCTCGGCTCGATCCAGCGCGAGGTGTCGGAGCTGTTCTCGCGCCGCTCCAACCGCACGAAGGCCGATTGGGAGCACACCATCGCGCGGCACGAGGCGGTGCTGGAGGCCATCCGCGCCGGCGCGGTGGAGGCCGCCCGCGCCAGCATCGAGGCGCATTACGAGGCCGCAGACCTCGCCTCGCTCGAGGTGGCCGGCGACCCCGGGCCCGGAGGCCCACGGGCGTGACCGGGGGCTCCCTCACCGGCCGCAGGGCGCTGGTGACCGGCGCAAGCTCCGGCATCGGACGGGCCATCGCCCTCGGGCTGGCCGGTGCGGGCGCCGATCTGGTTCTGCATCACCACGGCCAGCCGGAGGCGGCCGATGAAGTCGCCCGGCAGATCGGCGGACTGGGCCGCGAGGCCCGGATCGTCACCGGGGATTTCACCGCGCCGGGTGCGGCTGCGGCGCTGCTGGACACGCTCGAAGGGCACCCGGTCGACATCTTCATCGCCAATGCCGCCATCGAGCGCCGCGGCCCCTGGGAGACCCTGCCCGCCGAGACCGTGCAGGCCCATGTGCAGGCCAACTTCCTGTCGCTCATCGCGCTCCTGCAGGGTCTCGTGCCGGGCATGGCTGCGCGGGGCTGGGGGCGCGTGGTCTGCCTCGGCTCGATCATGCAGGCCCGTCCTCGGGCCGAGACCCTGGCCTATGCCGCGATGAAATCGGCCCAGCTCACCGCCCTGCGTGCGCTGGCGCGCGAGGTGGCGGCGCAGGGGGTCACGCTCAACGCCGTCTCGCCCGGCGCGATCCGCACCGAACGCATGGCCGACCGCTACAACGACCCGGCCTTCGTGGCCGCCGTCACCGCCAAGATCCCCGCCGCGCGCCCCGGCACCCCTGAAGACATCGTGCCGCCGGTGCTCATGCTCTGTTCCGACGGCGGCGGCTACATCACCGGGGCCGACATCCCGGTCGATGGCGGGTGGGGCATCGGCGACGCGATGTCCGCGCTGCCGGGGCCAAGCTGACGACGACAAGACCGGAAGACCAACATTTCAAGGGAGGAAACCATGACACTGAGAAAGAGCCTGTCGGCCACAGCCATCGCGCTGGTGCTGGCCGCCCCACTGGCCGCCGAGGAGCTGCGCTTCACCGTGTGGACGGGCAACGACGCCCACCTCGCCATGCTCAACGGCATCGCCGAGAGCTTCAAGGCGTCCCACCCCGAGGCCACCGTCACCTTCGAGACGATCCCGGCGGGCGACTACATCCAGAAGCTCACCTTCCAGCTCGCCGGCGGCAACCCGCCCGATCTGGGCTGGATGTTCGAAGACAGCATGCCCGCCTTCGTCGCCGCCGGTGCGGTGCAGGAGCTGACACCCGCGCTGGAGGCCGCCGAGGGCTACGACCTCGCCGACTTCTCCGAGCCGGCGATGGGCCTCTGGAAGGACGGCGACGCGATCTACGGCGTTCCCTTCTCCACCTCGCCCTTCATGATCTACTACAACAAGGACATGTTCGACGCCGCCGGGCTCGAAGACCCGCTGGCGCTCGCCGCCAAGGGCGAGTGGGACATGGACAAGTTCCGCGAGGTGGCGAAGGCGCTGAAGGACTCGGGCGCGCCCTACGGCTTCGAGTTCAAGGACGGCCAGGGCTACGACACGCGGATCATGCATGCGATCATGCCGCCGATCCGCGCCTATGGCGGCTACGCCTGGAAGGACGGCGAATGCGGCTTCAACAAGCCCGAGGCCGTGGCCGCGATCACCCAGCTCCACGAGATGGTCTTCGAGGATGGCTCGATCGTGCCGCCGGGCGAGCAGGGCGATTACTTCTCGGGCGGCGCGGCGATGACGATCAACCAGATCAGCCGCGCCTCGCGGATGGCGGAGGCGGGCTTCAACTGGGGCATCGCGCCGCTGCCCACCGGCCCCGCCGGCGCCTCGCCGATCATCGGGCAGGCCGGGCTCGTGGTGTTCTCCGAGAGCGACCAGCCGGAGCTGGCCAAGGCGTTCATTGCCCATATGACCAATGCCGAGAACGTGGCGGTCATGGCGCAGTTCTTCCCGCCGGCGCGCAAGTCGGTGCTGGGGAGCGCCGCCTTCACCGAGGCCAACAAGCTCATCCCCGCCGAGCAGATGGCCAATGTCTCTGCCGCCATCGAGGAGGGCAACGTGCTGCCGAGCCACCAGAACAGCCCGCAGATCGGCGCGGCGCTGAAGCCCAGGTTCGATGCGCTCTGGCGTGCCGATGCCGACGTGCAGGCCTCGCTCGACGCCGTCTGCGACGCGATCCAGGGCAACCTGTGAGCGCCCGCTAGATGGCCGTGACCCAAACCTCCGAGACCACGGCGCGCAAACCCCGCGCGCCGTGGCTCACCCTCCGCCGGCGCGAGGCGATCGAGGGCTGGCTCTTCGTCAGCCCCACCCTCATCGGCTTTCTGATCTTCTTTCTCGGCCCGCTCATTGCCGTCGTCTTCTACTCGCTCACCGAGTGGAACCTGCTGAGCCAGAAGAGCACCTATGTCGGGCTGGCCAATTACACCAACGCCCTGCGCGACAACCCCGATTTCTGGCATGTCATCCGCAACTCGGTGATCTTCGCCGCAGGGCTCGTGCCGCTGAACATGGCCCTGGCCCTCGCGCTGGCCATGGCGCTCTGCCGGCCGGGCCGGGGCGTGGTGTTCTTTCGCACCGTCTTCTTTGCCCCCGTCATCACCTCCGCCGTGGCCTGGGCCATCGTCTGGAAGTTCCTGCTGCAGGGCGAGGCCGGCGCGGTCAACCAGATGCTCGCCACCATCGGCATCGACGGCCCCAACTGGCTGCGCGAGCCCAACTGGGCGATGTTTGCCGTGATCGTCACCCGCGTCATCAAGATGGTCGGGCTCAACATGATCCTCTACATCGCCGCCCTGCAGGCCGTGCCGCGCGACTACGAGGAGGCCGCCCGCCTCGAGGGCGCGAACGGCTGGCAGATCTTCCGCATGGTCACCTGGCCGCTGCTGGCGCCGACCACGCTCATCATCATGGTCATCACCACCATCGGCTCCTTCAAGGTCTTCGACCACATCTACCTGATGACAGGCGGCGGCCCCGAGAACGGCACGCTGGTGCTGGCCTATTACATCTACGAACAGGCCTTCGAGTTCTTCAACATCGGCTATGCCGCGGCGCTGGCGATCATCATGTTCGTCATCGTGCTGGCGCTCACCATCGTGCAGCTGCTGCTGCGGCAGAAAGGCTCCTCCTGATGGCCCTCACCCGCAGCCAGAGCCGCACCGTCACCCGGATCTGCTGGGCGCTCTCGCTCGGCGTGGTGGCGGTGCCCTTCGTCTTTCCGTTCCTGTGGATGATCTCCTCGGGCTTCAAGTCGGCCACCGAGATCTTCGGCCAGCTCAGCCTGATCCCCGACACCTGGCGCTGGGGCAACTACCTCGAGGTCTTCACCTACCAGCCCTTCGCGCGGCAGTATTTCAACTCGATCTACATCGCCTGCACGGTCACGGTCATCACCCTCGTGCTGTCGTCGCTCGCCGGCTACGCGCTGGCACGGATGCGCTTTGCCGGGGCCGGGCTGCTGATGCTCTTTCTGGTCTCGGCGCTGATGGTGCCCGAGGAGGTGACGATCCTGCCCAACTTCTTCCTGATGAAGTGGCTCGGCGTGATGGACACCCACGTGCCCCTCATCCTGCTGCCGGTCTTCGGCCCGCACGGGGTGATGGCAACCTTCCTGATGCGGCAATACTTTGTCTCGCTGCCCAAGGAGCTGGAGGAGGCGGGCAAGATGGACGGGCTCTCGCGCCTGGGCATCTGGTGGAAGATCGCCCTGCCGATGTCGCGCCCTGCCCTCGCCGCCGTCGCGATCATCACCTTCCTCTTCTCGTGGAACCTCTTTCTCGAGCCGCTGGTCTTTGTCTCCAGCCTCTCCAACTTCACCCTGCCGCTGGCGCTGTCGAACTTCACCGATCCCTACGGCGCACCGCTCTGGCACCTGCAACTCGCAGCGACCTCGCTGGCGGTGGTGCCGATCCTGATCGTCTACCTGATCGCCCAGCGGCAGATCATCGAAAGCTTCGCAATGTCCGGCGTGAAGGGCTGATGCCCACCGCCACCCGAAAGGCCTGAACCATGAGCAGCCTCACTCTCAGAAACCTCACCAAGTCCTTCGGCAAGACCGACGTGATCCGCGGTGTCAGCCTCGACGTGGAGGAGGGCGAATTCGTCGTCTTCGTCGGCCCGTCGGGCTGCGGCAAGTCCACCCTGCTGCGGATGATCGCGGGGCTCGAGGATGTGTCGGGCGGCGACCTGATGATCGGCGGACAGCGGATGAACGACGTGCAGGCCGCAAGGCGCGGCGTGGCGATGGTGTTCCAGTCCTACGCGCTCTACCCCCACCTCACGGTGCGGCAGAACATGGGCTTCGGCCTGAAGGTGCGGAAGGTGCCTGCAGCCGATATCGCCCGGCAGGTCGGCGAGGCCGCCGATGTGCTCAAGCTCGGCGCCCTGCTCGACCGCTACCCCCGCGAGCTTTCGGGCGGGCAGCGCCAGCGGGTCGCCATCGGCCGGGCCATCGTGGCCTCGCCGCAGGTCTTTCTGTTCGACGAGCCGCTCTCGAACCTCGATGCCGAGTTGCGCGTGCACATGCGGGCCGAGATCGCGGCACTGCACCGGCGGCTGGGCAACACGATGGTCTACGTCACCCACGACCAGATCGAGGCGATGACGCTGGCCGACCGGATCGTGGTGCTGCGCGACGGGCGGATCGAGCAGGTCGGCACGCCGCGCGAGCTCTACGAACGGCCCGCCAACGCCTTCGTGGCGCAGTTCATCGGCAGCCCCAAGATGAACCTGGTGGCGGCCGAGGCCGTGGCCGACCGGATGGCGGCGCTGGGGCGCCCGGTGCCCGAGGGTGCGCTGATCGGGCTGCGGCCCGAGCACCTGCAGATCGTCGCGCCAGATCAGGCGATCCTCAGCGGCCAGCTTCTCACTTCGGAATACACCGGCGCCGACAGCCTGCTCCATGTCGAGCTGCCCGGCGGCGATGTGCTTCTGCTGGTGCATCCCGGGGCCGACACGCCCGAACCCGGCGCGCAGCTCTCCATCGGGATCGACCCGGCCCTGGCCCATGTGCTGGAGCGGCCGGCGGCCTGATTAGGCCAGCCCGGCGGCCTCGGCCCGGATCGCGGCGGCCATGCCACCGTCGCGCATGGCGGCGAGCCGCGCGGTGATCTCGCGGCGCAGCCCAGCGTTGTTGCGCAACACCGGCGGCATGAGGCCGGGGAGAGCCATCAGGCGTTCGACGATCTCCGCGGTGTCGCTCGCACCGGTGGCGCGGGCCTGCACCTCGGCCTCCCGCGGATCGCGCAGGGCATAGGCCTCGCCCGCCTCCGTGGTGCCCATGGCATAGCGCATCCAGGCCGCCAGCGCGAAGGCGTAGGGGCCAAGCGGCTGGCCCGCCGCCAATGCGTCCGCCGCAGGCGCGAGAAGGCGCTGCGGCAGCTTCTCGGTCCCGTCCATCGCGATCTGGTAGGTGGCGTGCTTCAGGTGCGGGTTGGCAAAGCGGGCGGCCAGCGCCTCGGCATAGGCCGCAAGGTCCACGCCCTCCAGCGGCGGCAGGGTGGCGGCGGCGGCGGCCAGGTGGCGGCGCACCAGCGCGGCCAGCGGGGCATCCTGCATCACGTCCGAGACATGGCGATGCCCGGCGAGAAAGCCCGCGTAGGCCAGCATTGAATGTGCGCCGTTCAGCATGCGCAGCTTCATCTCCTCATAGGGCTTCACGTCGGCCACGAACATCGCGCCCGCCGCCTCCCAGGCCGGGCGCCCGGTGGGAAAGCGATCCTCGATCACCCATTGCGAGAACGCCTCGGTCTCCACCGCCGCCTCGTCGCGGAAGCCTGTCATCTCCTCGGCGGCGGCCAGCGTTTCGGGCGTGGCGGCCGGCGTGATGCGGTCGACCATGGTGGAGGGAAAGGCGACCTCCCCGGCGATGAACCCGGCCATCTCGGGCGCAGTCCGGCGGGCGAAATCCACCAGCAGGCCGCGCAGGAGCCGGCCGTTCTCGGGAAGGTTGTCGCAGCACAGCACGGTGAAGGGCGACACACCGGCCGCACGGCGGGCCTTCAGCGCCCAGACGAGCAGGCCGGCCACGCCGATGGGGGCCTCGGGCGTGGCGAGGTCGTGGGCGATGGCAGGGTGGCCCTCGTCCACCCCGCCGGTGGCGCGGCTGATGCCATAGCCCTTCTCGGTGACGGTGAGGCTGACGATGCGGGTGGCGGGTGCGGTGAGCGCGGCCAGCACCCCGGCCCGGTCCGGCCCGAGGCAGAGCGCCTGCCCGATGGCGCCGATCACCCGCGCGCGGCTGCCCTCGGCGCTGCGTTCGATCAGGGTGAAGAACCCGTTCTGCGGGCCAAGCTGCGCAGCGGGCTCGGGGCTGCGCAGGCTGACGCCGCAGATGCGCCAGTCACCACCCGCCGCCAGCGCCGTATCGGTCGCGGCGGCCTGGTGCGCCTTGTGAAAGGCCCCGAGACCGAGGTGGACGATGCCGGTGCCATGGTCGGCGGGCGTGTAGCCGGGCCCCGCGACTGTATCCGGCAGGCCGTCCGGGCCCGCGAGCCTCATGCGCTGATCCGGGGTTCGAGCGCGGCGATGATGCCGCGCAGCTCGGCCAGCCCCTTGAGCCGTCCGATCGCCGGGTAGCCGGGCTGCGCGGTGCGCTTAAGGTCGTCGAGAATGTCCTGCCCGTGATCAGGCCGGAAGGGAATGCTCCAGTCGGCGCGACCGGCGGCCTTTCGCTTGGCCTCTTCCTTCAGCGCGGCCTCGACCAGCGCCACCATGTCGGTGTCGCCGCCCAGGTGCTCAGCCTCGTGGAAGTCGCCGCGGATCTCTCCGGTCTCGCGCTTCACGTTGCGCAGGTGCAGAAAGTGCACCCGGTCGCCCAGCCGCTCCATCATGCCCGGCAGGTCGTTGTCGGGCCGTGCGCCGAGCGAGCCGGAGCACAGGGTGATGCCGTTGGCGGGGCTGTCGACGCCCTCCACCAGCGCGCGGTAATGCGCCTCGGTCGACATGATGCGCGGCAGGCCGAGCAGCGGCACCGGCGGATCGTCGGGGTGGCAGCACATCCGCAGGCCAAGGCGCTCGGCGGTGGGCACGACCTCTGCAAGGAAGTCGAGCAGATGCCTGCGCAGGGTCTCTTCGCTCATCGCGGCGTATTCGGCCAGATGCGCGCGCACGTCGTCGAGCGAGAAGTTCTCTGCCGCACCGGGCAGGCCGAAGACGACGTTCTTGGCGAGTTGCTGCTTGCGGGCGTCGGACATCTCGGCAAACCGCCTGGAGGCGGCGCTGCGCAGGGCCTCGTCGTAATCCTCCGCCGCGCCGAGGCGGGCGAGAATGTGCAGGTCGAAGGCGGCAAAGTCGGTGAGGTCGAAGCGCATGCAGGTGGCGCCGTTGGGCAGCCGCCAGGCAAGGTCGGTGCGGGTCCAGTCCAGCACCGGCATAAAGTTGTAGCAGATCACCTCGATGCCCGCCTCCGCGAGGTGCTCGAGGCTGGTGCGGTAGTTGGCGATGTGCGAGCGCCAGTCGCCCTGCTGTTTCTTGATGTCTTCCGAGACCGGCAGGCTCTCGACCACGTCCCAGCCGAGGCCGGAGGGCGCGCCATCCGCCATGGTGCCGATCTCGCGCTGCCGCTGTGCGATTTCCTCGGGCGTCCAGACGGCGCCGGTTGGCAAATGGTGCAGCGCCGAGACAATGCCCTGCACCCCCGCCTGCAGCGTGTCGTCGATGGATACCAGGTCACGGGGGCCGAACCACCGCCAGGTCTGTTTCATGAAAGGAGCCTCCCGAGTCGTCTGTCGGGGGCAAGCTATCAGACCCGTGCGATCCTGACTAGTATGGAAGTATGGAAGTATGGTAGGTAAGCGCCGGGAGGAGGCCGAATCATGACGGACAACCGCATCACATCCGCCGCGCTGGATCCGGCATCGCCGATCACGCCGCAGATCTATGCGCATCTGCGTGACGCCATCATCCGCAACCGCCTCTCCCCCGGCGACCGCATCTCCGAGACCGAGATCGCCCGAAGCTGGAGCGTCAGCCGCCAGCCGGTGCGCGAGGCCTTCATCCGGCTCGCCGGCGAGGGCCTTCTGGCCGTGCTGCCCCAGCGCGGCACCATCGTGACCCGGATCAGCTATTCCGACGTGCTGAACGCGCGCTTCCTGCGCGAGGCCATCGAGGCCGACATCGCCAGGATCCTCGCCCAGCGCCCCGACCCGGCCCTGATCGCCGAGCTGCGCGCCCAGCTCGAGGCGCAGGAGGCGGTGGCCTCCAGCAGCCCGCAGGATTTCATCGGGCTCGACGAGCAGTTCCACCGCACCCTCGCCGATGCCGCCGGAAAGCGCGGCGCGTGGCGGCTGATCGAGGGGCTGAAATCGCAGATGGACCGGGTGCGCTTCCTGTCGCTCGGCCATTTTCCGGTGGTCAAGCTGGTGAGCCAGCACCGCGCCATCGTCGATGCCATCGAGCAGGGCGACATGAGCGCCGCCAATGCCGCCGTCCGCACCCATCTGCGCGAGGTCCTCATCGACCTGCCGCAGATCCAGGCGGCGCGGCCAGAGTTTTTCGACGTGCCGGACGGGGAAATTCCCGAGCCGGTCAATGCACCCATGCAAGGAGGAAAAGACGCATGACTTTCAACTGGAAAAAGCCGGTTCTCGCCGTGGCCATGGCCGCGCTGACCGCCGTGCCCGCCTTTGCTCAGGAGATGACCCTGAAGCTCGGCCACCTCGCCAACGAGGAAAACCCCTGGCACCTCGCCTCGGTGAAATTCGCCGAGGAGCTGGCCGCGCGCACTGACGGGCGCATCGTGGTCGAGGTCTTCCCCAACGAGAGCCTCGGCAAGGAGATCGACCTGATCAACGGCATGCAGCTCGGCACCGTCGACATGACGATCACCGGCGAGAGCCTTCAGAACTGGGCGCCGATGGCCGCCCTGCTGGCCGTGCCCTACGCCTACAAGTCGATCGAGCACATGGACGAGGTCGCCTCCGGTGACATCGGCAACCAGATCGAGGCCCAGATCATCGCCACCGCGCAGATCCGCCCGATCGCCTACTTTGCCCGCGGCCCGCGCAACCTCACCTCGAACCGCCCGATCACCACGCCCGACGATCTCGCCGGCCTGAAGATGCGCGTGCCGAACGTGCCGCTCTTCATCGACGTGTGGTCCGCCCTCGGCGCCGCCCCCGGCCCGATGGCCTTCTCCGAAGTCTTCACCTCGCTCCAGAACGGCACCATCGAGGCGCAGGAGAACCCGCTCGCGCTGATCCGTTCGGCGAGCTTCAACGAGGTGCAGAGCCACGTGAACCTCACCGAGCACGTTCGCTCGTGGATCTACCTGACCATCGCCGAAGGCACCTGGGCCAAGCTCTCCGAAGCCGACCAAGAGGCCGTGCTGGCCGCCGCCGCCGTGGCGCAGGAGTACGAGCGTGGCCTGTTCGAGCAGAGCGTGGCCGATGACCGCGCCTGGCTCGAGGCCAACGGCATGACCTTCGTCGAGGTCGACGGCGCCGCCTTTGCCGCCAAGGCCAAGGATGCCGTGCTGTCGAACGTCAGCGACGAGATCCGCCCGATCGTCGAGGGGCTCTTCGCAGAGTAACCTCGCCCTCGGGCACAGGGCCGGCGTGGTTCTCCCCCGCGCCGGCCACCTTTCATCCGTCCGGAGACCTCCGCCATGCGCCTTGCCGAAACCCTTGTTCGCCTCCTCACCCTGATCGCCCGCCTCGGCGCGGGGCTGGCCTTTGCGGTGCTGATCGTCACCGTGCTGGTGCAGGTCGTGGGCCGCAGCACCGGGCAGTCGCCGGTCTGGACCGAAGAGCTGACGCGCTTCGCCCTGCTCTACCTCGTGGCCTTCGGCGCGGGCCTCAGCCTGCGCACCGGCGACCTCGTGAACGTGGATGTCATCAGCGAGTCGCTGCCCGGCAAGTTGCCGTGGATCCTGCGCCTTGTCGCCGCCGCCGCCACCGCCGCGCTCGCCCTCTACCTGCTGCCCCACGCCTGGAAATACGTGACCATCGGCCAGATGCAGACCGCCCCTGCCCTCGGCATCCGCATGACCTGGGCGCATCTCACCGTCTTCATCCTGCTCGCCGGCCTCGCCCTCTTCGGGCTGCTGCGCTGCGTCGCCATGCTCTCGGGTGCCGAGGACGGCACCCCCGTGAAACCCGCCGAGGAGGAGTGACCTCATGGACGTGACCATTCTCCTCACCGTTTTCGTGCTCGGCCTCGCCCTGGGCGTGCCCGTGGCCATCACCCTGGGCCTGTCGTCGCTGGCCTACCTCGCGTACGCCGGCATCCCGCCCGTGGTCATGCCGCAGAAGATGTATGCCGGCATGGATGTCTTCGTGCTGCTCTCGATCCCCGGCTTCATCCTTGCGGGCAACCTGATGAACCGCGGCGGCATCACCGAGCGGATCATCCGCTTCGCCAATGCGCTGGTGGGCTGGATCAGGGGCGGGCTGGGCCTGACCAACATCGCCGCCTCCATGCTCTTCGGCGGCATCACCGGCACCGCCGTGGCCGATGCGGCCTCGATCGGGGGCGTCATGATCCCCGGCATGAAGAAGGCGGGCTACCCGGCCGACTTTTCGGCCGCCGTCACCGCCGCCTCCTCCACCGTCGGCCCGATCATCCCGCCCTCGGTGCCGATGATCATCGTCGGCGCGCTCTCGGGCATCTCGGTGGGCAAGATGTTTCTGGCGGGCGCGATCCCCGGCATCCTGATGGGCCTCGCCATGATGGTGACATGCTACATCATCTCCCGCCGCAAGAACTTTCCGCACCAGCCGTGGCAGGGCTTCGGCGAGGTCGCCCGCAGCTTCGGCGGGGCGATCTGGGCGCTGGCGATGACCTTCCTCATCATCTACGGCCTGCTCTCCGGCCTCGCAACACCGACAGAAACCGCCGTTGTGGCCTCGGTCTATGCCTTCCTCGTTGGGGCCTTCATCTACCGCGAGCTGCCGCTGCGCATCGTCCCCGGCATCGTGGTCGACAGCGCCGTGGCCGCCGCAGGTATCCTTGCGCTGGTGGGCTTCGCCAATGTCTTCGGCTGGATCCTCGTCTCCGAGCGGATCCCCCAGGCCATTGCCGACGCCGTGCTCTCGATCACCGACAACAAGTTCCTCGTGCTGCTGCTGATCAACCTGCTGCTGCTGTTCGTCGGCATGTTCCTCGAGACCATCGCCGCGCTGATCATCCTCTTCGTGCCGCTGCTGGCGCTCTCCAACGCGGTGGGGATCGACCCGATCCACTTTGCCACAGTGGCGGTTCTGAACCTGATGATCGGCCTCACCACGCCGCCCGTGGGCGTGTGCCTCTTCGTCTGTGCCAACATCGCCCGGCTGCCGCTCGCGCCGGTGGTGGTGGCAATCCTCCCCTTCCTGCTGACCAACATCCTCGTGCTGCTGGCGGTCACCTACATCCCGCCGCTCGCCACCTGGCTGCCCTCGGTCCTCATCCCCTAGGAGCCGCCCATGGAAACCCGCGTCTGCCGCCTCTACGGCCAGAACGACATCCGGATCGAAACCGCCCCCCTCGCCGCGCCCGGCCCCGGCGAGGTGCTGCTGGCGCTGGCCGCGGGCGGCATCTGCGGCTCGGACCTGCATTACTACCAGGACGGCGGCTTCGGCCCGATCCGGGTGCGCGAGCCGATCATCCTTGGCCATGAGGCCTCGGGCACGGTGCTGGCCCTGGGTCCGGGCGTGCGCGGCCTCGCCGAGGGCGACCGGGTGGCGATCAACCCCAGCCGCCCCTGCGGCAGCTGCAGCTTCTGCCAGCAGGACCTGCCGATCCATTGCCTCTCCATGCGCTTCAGCGGCTCGGCCATGCGGATGCCGCACGAGCAGGGCCTGTTCCGCGACCGGATGGTGGTGAGCGCCGCGCAATGCGTGCCGGTGGGCGACGGCGTGAGCCTCGCGCAGGCCGCCTGTGCCGAGCCGCTGGCGGTGTGCCTGCACGCCCGCAACCAGGCCGGCGAGCTCGCCGGCAAGCGGGTGCTGGTCACCGGCGCGGGCCCCATCGGCGCGCTCTGCGCCGCTGCCGCCGCAGAGGCCGGCGCGGCGGAGGTGGTGGTGACCGATCTGCAGGATTTCACCCTCGGCGTGGCCGCCAGGATGGGCGCGACCCGCACCGTCAACGTGGCCACCGACGCCGCCGCGCTGGAGCCCTACGCCGAGAACAAGGGCCAGTTCGACGTGGCCTTCGAATGTTCTGCCGCCGCCCCCGCGATCAAGACCGCCATCACCTGCCTGCGCCCGCGCGGGCGGCTGGTTCAGGTGGGCGTGTCGGGCGACGTGCCGATCCCGCTCAACATGCTGGTCGGCAAGGAAATCGCCTATCACGGCACCCAGCGCTTTGCCGGCGAGTTCTCCGAGGCGGTGGCGCTGATCGGGGCCGGGCGGATCGACGTTTCGCCGATCATCACCGGCAGCTTCCCGCTGGAGCGCGCGGTGGAGGCCTTCACCCAGGCCGGCGACCGCTCGGGCGCGGTGAAGGTGCAGCTCTCCTTCGCGGACGCCTGAGGCGTTTCCCGGCCGCCCGGATGCCGGGCGCTCAGGGCGTGGTCGCGCGGCTGATCAGCAGGTCGGTCGGCGGGTGGCGGATCAGCTCCGAGGTAAAGGCCCCGACCCCGGTGAAGGACAGCGCCCGCGTGTTCGCCCCCACCGCCAGCAGGTCGGGTACGAAGGCCCGCAGCTCCGCCTCCAGCCGGGGCGTCACACCGCCGTGGCGCAGCTTTACCTCCGGCGCCGGATCGAGGCCCGCGGCCCAGGTGCGCGCCTGCTCCCGGATCTCCCGCTCCACCGCCTTCTTCAGCCCGTCGTCTCCGCCCCGCGACAGGCCCTCGAAGGGTGCCATCCAGGCATGAAACACACGCTCCCCGGCCCCCGGCGCGACCTCCCGCGCCAGGGCAACGGCGCTCCGGCAAGCCATCGAAAAGGCCACCGGCGCCAGCACCCGCTCGTAAGGACCGTGCACCGGCCCGGCAACCAGCAACACCGGCTTCAACGACTGGGAGACCACGCTCTCGACCGTGGTGCGCCGCAGGCCGTCGAACATCTCGCGCGTGCGGTGCCGGCCGACCACCACGAGGTCGTGGTGCTTTCCGTTGACCAGGGAGACCAGCCGCGACACCGGCTCGCCGACCCTCACGGCCACCTGGCAGCTCAGGCCCCCGCCAAGCTCCTTCATCGACGCCTCGAGGTGAGCCTCGCTGCGCTCCACCCGCTCGGACACCATGTCCTCGGGCATGTCGTCATCCACGATGCAGCCCAGCGTCGCCTCGGCGCCGAGGCTCCGGGCCAGCATCAGGCCGCGCTTGATCGCACGGTCGGAACGCTCCGAGAGATCGGAGGCAATCAGGATCGACTTTATCGGCATCTTCCCACCTTCATCGGGTTGATGCGCGCTTCCGCCCCGATCCTAGCGCAGGGCCGGCCTGCGTGGCTTCACGATTGCATCAGCAACGGGCGGGCCGCTCATCCGATCCGCGCCAGCAGCGCCAGCACGTCGGAGCGGTAGAGCATGCCCGCAAGCCGCCCCTCCTCCAGCACCGGAAACACCCGATGCGGATGCGCCAGAAACATCTCGGCGGCCCGCACCACGTCATCCCCCGCATCGAGGGTGACCACGCGCTCCGACATGTAGTCGGCCACCCGGCCCGCCCACTCCTGGTGGTAGCTGGCGTGGAGCGCGGGGCCGAAGCAGTCCTTCTGGCTCAGGATGCCGGCCAGCTTGCCGTCGTCGCGCAGCACCGGCGCGGCAGCGGCGCGGGCCTCCACCAGCAGCGCCACCGCCTGCCGGATCGGCATGGGTGCCGTGAGCGTCGGGCCATCGGCGCGCAGGATCGAGGCCACGGGAAACTGCGCCATCAGCCTGCCTCCCGCCGGCGCATCGGGCACTCGTCGCAGCGGCCCCGGGGCAGACATTCGCTGGCGCCGCAACTCGTCCTGGCCGGGCCGCGCCCCAGCATCAGCCCAAGCGCCATGCCCGCCGCGGCGAGGGTCGTGATGACGATGGCAAGGAGCACCTCGGTCATGGCCGCCCCGCTTTTCCGAGGTCCAGTCGTGTCACTCCATGTCGCATCGCTCAGACTCCGAAGTCATCGTGGTAGATCGCGCCGGGCTCCACGCCCAGCCGCTCCAGCGTGGCCAGCACCGCCGAGATCATCACCGGCGGGCCGCAGAGGTAGAATTCGCACTCCTCCGGCGCCGGGTGGCGGCGCATCGCGTCCCAGAGGGTATTGTGGATGAAGCCGGTGGCCCCGGTCCATCGGTCGCCCGGCGCCGGGTCCGACAGCGCGGGCGTCCAGCTGAAATTGTCATGCGCCGCGTCCAGCGCGTCGAACTCCGCGCTGTAGAACAGGTCGGCGGCGCTGCGGGCGCCGTAGAAGTAGAACATCCGCCGCGTGGTGCCCTGCCCGAGCTGCTGGTGGATCATCGCGCGCAGCGGCGCCATGCCCACCCCACCGCCGACAAAGACCATGTCGCGCCCGCCGGGCTGGACGTGGAAGTCGCCGAAGGGGCCGGAGGCCTGCACCTCGTCGCCGGGCTGTAACGAAAAGAGCCAGGAGGAGACCCGACCGGGGGGCACCTCGCCCTCGCGGCCTGCCGGGGGCACGGCAAGGCGGATGTCGAACACCGCCTTGCCCCGATCCTCGGGCCGGGTTGCGAGCGAGTAGGCGCGGGTGACCGGCGCATCGGAGCGCGCCTCCAGCTGCCGCCACCCGGCGCTCTCCCAGGCCGGGCGAAACGGCTCGGGCAGCTCCAGGTCGGTGAAGTCGATCCTGTAGGGCGGCGCGGTCAGCTGCATGAAGTCGCCCGCGCGAAAGCCGGTGTCATGCCCCTCGGGCAGCTCCAGCGCGATCTCGCGGATGAGCGGGGCGAGCATGGTGGTGGAGGCGACGCGGCAGGTAAACCCGCCGCCGGCGGAGAGGATGTCGTCGGGCACCTCCACGGTGCAGTCGCCGCGCAGGCTGCATTGGCAGGCCAGCCGCAGGTGGTTGCGCCGCTCGCGGGGCGAGAGCACCCCGCGCTCGGTGGCCTGCGCCTCGCCCGCGCCCGCGCCCTCCACCTTCACCCGGCAGAGCCCGCAGGTGCCCGAGCCGCCGCAGGCCGCCGGAATACGGATGCCCCCGTCATGCAGCACGGCCAGCAGCCGGGCGCCCCGCGCCGCGTGCAGGCGGGTGGCGCCGTTCACCACCACCTCCACCCCGCCCTCCGGGATCAGCCGCCGCCGCGCCGCCAGCAGACCGAGGGCCAGCCCTGTGACGAGCAGCACGATGGTCAGGCTGGCCAGCGCGATCTCGGTCATTGCGCGGCCACCATCTGCGCGAAGGCGGCAAAGCCGAGCGACATCAGCCCGGCCAGCACGAAGGTGATGCCCAAGCCCCGCAACCCGGCGGGCAGGTCGGCATAGGCAAGCCGCGCCCGTACCGCGCTGAGCATCACCACCGCCACCGCAAAGCCCGCGCCGCTGCCCAGCCCGAAGAACGCCGCCTCGGGCAGGGTGAAGCTGCGCTCCACCATGAAGAGGCTGCCCGCAAGGATCGCACATTGCACCGTCAGCAGCGGCAGGAAGACGCCAAAGGCCGCGTGGATCGCCGGAAAGAACCGGTCGAGCAGCATCTCGAGAAACTGCACCGTGGCCGCGATGACCCCGATGAAGGCGATGAGCGCGAGGTAGGAGGGATCGAGCTCCGGCAGCCCGGCCCAGGCCCAGGCCCCGGGGGCCAGCAGCAGGCTGTAGATGAGCTGGTTCAGCGGCACCGTCACCCCCATCACCCCGGTGATCGCCACGCCGAGGCCGATGGCGCTTTCGGGCCGTTTCGACAGGGCGAGAAAGGTGCAGAGCCCGAGAAAGAGCGCGAGCGGCATGTTGTCGACGAAGGCCGCGGAGAGAAAGAGAGACCACAGCTCGCTCATTCCGCAGGCTCTCCCGCGAGCGGCGCGACATGGTCGGGCGCCTCCGCCTGTTCGGGCTGCACCGTGCGGATCGCCCAGACCAGCAGCCCGAGCAGGAAGAAGGCGGCAGGCGGCAGCAGCATCAGGCTGAGCGGGGTGAACCAGCCGCCGTTCTCGGCCAGCGCAAAGACCTGCCACCCCATCAGCTCGCCCTTGCCGAAGAGTTCGCGCGCCGCGCCGATGACGAGAAGCACCAGCGAGTATCCCAGCCCGTTTCCGAAGGCATCCACCATCGCCGGAAGGGGCGGGTTGTGGCGGGCAAAGGCCTCGGTCCGGCCCAGCACGAGGCAGTTGGTGGTGATGAGCCCCACGAAGACCGAGAGCGCCCGGCTGATCTCGGCGAACCAGGCCTGCAGCACCTGGTCGATCACGATGACCAGCGAGGCGATGATGATGATCTGCACGATCAGCCGGATCGTGTCGGGGATGTGCCGCCGGATCCCGCTGATGATCCCCGCCGAGAGGGTCAGCACCACGGTCAGCGAGGCGGCCATGGTGAGCGCCGTGGCGAGCGAGGTGGTGACGGCCAGGGCCGAGCAGATCCCGAGGATCTGCAGGGTCACCGGGTTCTGCTGCACCAGCGGCGCGGTCAGGGTGGACCAGATGTCGAACCGGGCGGCCATGGCTCAGAACTCCCCGCGCCGGATCGCCTCGACCAGCGGGCCGTAGCCCCTGGGCCCGAGCCAGAAGCGCACCATCCGGGTCATCGCGGTGCTGGTGCGGGTCGCGCCGGTGATGCCGTCGACCTCGTGGATGCTGGTGGCCGAACCGCGCGCCACGGCAAAGCGCAGCGTGCCGGCCTCGTCGCGCAAGAGCTTGCCGGGCCAGCCCGCCTGCCAGGCCGGTTCCTCGATCCGCGCACCGAGGCCGGGAGTCTCGGCGTGGCCGGTCACCGCGATCCCGGCGATGGTGTTCATGTCGCCCCGCAGCGCAAGGATCGCCTCGATCTGCCCGTTGTACCCCTGCCCGGCCACCGGCAGCAGCACCAGCGAGACGGTCTCGCCCTCGCGCAGCAGGTAGATCTGCGCAAAATCCGGGCGGTGGCCGATGCCGGCCACGTCCTCGCCCGTCTCCAGCGCCGTCCAGTTGGCGGCATCGGCCAGGGTGGCCTCCAGCGTGTCGGGGGTGACCCCGGTGGCGGCGCGGCCGGTGTCGAGGTCGATCACCACGGTCGACAGGGTGCCGCCCGCGCGCTCCAGCAGCTCCGCCATGCCCGGCACGCCCCGCACCAGCGCGGCGATGCGGGCCTGCTCCTCGGCGGCGCGGTTGGCCGCCTTGATCGGGCGCAGCAGCACGGTCGCCCCGCTCACTAGGACAGCGCAGATCGCCGAGACCAGGAAGGCCACCACCAGCGTCTTGGTGCGGCTGGTGTTGGGCAGGGCCAGAAAGCGCCGCCAGGGGTTTCGGTCAGGGCTGGCCATGCCGTCTCCTTCTCCTTGCGCGCCAGAGCGCGATGGCGGCTTCGTCGAGCAAGGGGGCGGCGAGCGCCGCGAAGAGCGCCGCCGACACCGCGATCTGCACCGGCGCCGCCCCCGCCCAATGGCTGGCGAAGAGGGTGAGCATCAGCGCGTAGAGCCCGCCGTTGAGCCAGCGCCCGAGCGGCGTGGTGGCGCTGGTCACCGGGTCGGCCACGAGCAGCACCAGCGCCACCGCAGCCGCCGGAAGTGTCGCGGCGGGGACGTGGCCGAGCTGGGTGGTGACGGCGCCGGTCAGTACGGCACCGGCGATGACGGGCCAGTGCATCACGCCCAGCGCGATGCCGAGGGCGGCCGCCGGAATCGCGGCCCAGGCCACCGGCAGCAGGATCTCGGGCCAGCCCACGCCGGGAAAGCCGAAGCCCAGGAAGGCCAGCGCCACCGTCGCCGGATGCACCACGTTGCGCCCCCAGCCACCGAACACCAGCTCTCCCATCACCACGCCGAAGCTGACGCCCAGCACCATGCGGAGGGGGCCCAGCTCCTCGGGCGCCAGCATGGCGATGGCCAGAGCGGTGACGGCGGCGGCCAGCGAGGGCGGCTGGGCGCGGGCCAGGAGGAACACCAGCTGCCAGCCCGCGAGCACCAGACCCACCGAAACCAGCCGCAGCGCCGCCCCGGTGCCGCCGTAGCCAAGCCAGATCACCGCCAGCGGCAGGCAGGCCGCGATCAGCAGCAGGGCAACCGTCTCCCTGTCCCACAGCCCCCGGCTCATGCGGCGCGCTCCGTCTCGATCCGGTCGAGCATGGCGCGCAGCAGTGCGCGCAGCCGGGCGGTGCCGCCGAGAATGTAGTCGGCCAGGGCAAGGTCTTCCTCCAGCAGCGAGAGCAGGCCAAGCCCGATCGCGGTGTCCTCGTCGCCCGCCGTCAGGGCGCGGATCAGGGCAGCCGCCGGCAGAGCCCCGGCGAAGGCCTGGTCGAGCGCGGCGGTCGGGATCACCGGCGGCGGCGTGGCCGAGCGGGTCAGCGCCGCGCGAAGCCAGTGGACAGGCGCGGGCCCGGCCTCGCGCGGCATCACGCTCACCTGCCGGTCGCGCGCGCCGAGCCAATGCGCCGGACGCCCGCAGAGCGGCGAGCCCGAAAGCAGCGCATGGCCGCCCGGCAGGGCGATGCGGTGGGTCAGGCCGCGCAGGTCGGCCCCCGGCTGGGTGTAAAGCAGGCGGCTCTCGCGCAACTCCGGCCCGGCGACATGCACGAGCCGGGTTTCGGGCACCAGCCCCGTCTCCAGCAGGGCGCCCAGCGTCGCCACGTCCTCGGCATGAATGTCCCAGACCGGGGCCTCGATACGGGCCGGGGCAAGGCCATGCACCTGCCAGCCGGCCAGCCCCTGCGGATGGCGCGTACCGCAGCGTGCCGCCTGCACCCGCCCGCCGGCAAGGCCGGGCTCGAGGAGCGCAGGCCCCGCGCCAGCCACCACATGCACCGGCCCGTCGGTCAGACCGGCGAGTGCTGCCAGACCGCGCCCGAAGGCCTCTTCGCGCCCCTCCAGCGCACTCCGCGGATCGGGCGCGAGCGGCCGGCTGTCGGCCGCCATCACCACGATCGCGGCGGGGCGCTCGCCGGGCGGGGGCATGCCCCCGAAGGGCCGGCGGCGCAGCAGCGGCCAGAGACCGGCGTGCTGCATCAGCCCGCGCGGGTCGGCCTCGGCACCCTTGGCCTCATGCCGGTGCCGGTCGCCCCCCGGCTCGCGGAAGAGCACGATCTCCGAAAGCCGCCGCCCGGGCAGCAGCCGCAGCCGCGCCACCCGCCCGGCCATCGGCGCGACAAGGCAGAGGCCCTCCTGGTCGCGCAGATGCGCAAGCGGCGCGCCCTGGGCCACCACCGCGCCCTCCTCGACCAGCGGCACGATTCGCAGCGCCGGCCCCTCCGGCCCGGTCACGCCGGCCTCTTCGGTGATCTCCTCCGGCACCTCGGACCCGGAGCGGGGAGGTGATGAAAAGCGCGGCATAAGCCCTGCGGAGGACGCAAGGTTGGGCATGGATCATCCAGTTTCACATGTCGCGCGCAAACGAACCTTTCGCAATTCGCTCCGGGTGTCTATGGTTTTTCTCAGGGAAACGACGCGCGCAAAGCAAGGAGCCACGCAGCCATGCGCAGCAACGTCATTTCCTACCTTGTCCTTCTTTCCTTCATGGTCGCCGGCTTCGTCACGCTTGCCGTCGCGCCCGGCGCGACCCAGAGCGGCACCGAGCCCGCCGAGGAGGCAGAGGTGCCCTACGTCCTGCCGAAGTCGGGGCCGTTCCACCCCGAACAGATCAACATCGCCAACAACGAGGCGATCGCAAACTGGTATCGCTCGGCCCATGCCGACCAGGCGGCAGAAGCGTTCCGGCATTGGGACGAGGAGGAGGAGATCGCGCCGGTCTGCGCCGTCTGCCACGCGGGCGAGGGCTTTCGGGCCTTCCACGGGCTCGACGGCAGCGCGCCGGGGCTGCCCGCCACGCCGGTGCCCACCGGCGGCGTGGTCGATTGCGGCACCTGCCACAACGCCGGGCTTGCGGAGATCGAGGCGGTGGCCTTTCCCTCCGGGCTGATGCACCCGGTGCAGGGCGTTGAGGCGGCCTGCCTGACCTGCCACCAGGGCCGCACCGCGGGCAGCACCGTGGCCGCCAAGGTGACCGGGCTCGAAGAGGATGCCCCCAACCCGGACCTTTCCTTCATCAACCCGCATTACGCCACCGCCGGGGCCACTTGGCTGGGCGGCTATGGCGGCGCGGGCTTTCACTTCGAAGGCAAGGCCTACTCCGGCCGGTTCTTCCACGCCCGCCCGGTCTCGACCTGCAACTCCTGCCACGAGCCGCACACGCTGGAGGTGGCCTTCGAGCCCTGCCTGACCTGCCACCAGGGCGATGCGCCCGAGGCGATCCGGATCTCGCGGCAAAGCTATGACGGCAGCGGCGACACCTCCAAGGGCATCAAGGCCGATATCGACGCCAACGCCGCGCTTCTGCTCGACATGGTCCGCGACTACGCCGCCACGGTGATCGGCGTGCCGATCCTCTACGAGGGCCACCGCTACCCCTACTTCTTCGCCGACGCCAATGGCGACGGGGCGATCGACGAGGCCGAAGGCAAGGCCATCGCCTACAACGCCTGGTCGCCGCGAATGCTGAAGGCCGCCTACAACTGGAAGCTGGTCACCTCCGATCCCGGCAACTTTGCCCACAACCCGGCCTACGCGCTGGAGCTGCTGCACGATTCGATCGAGGCGCTCTCCGGCCCGCTGGGGGTGGACATGGACGAGCTCGGCCTTCTGCGCTGACCGGGAGACGCCGCGGGCGTGGAACACGAAAGCTTTCTCATCACGCTCGGCGTGCTCTTTCTCGCCGGGCTGCTGGCCGATACGCTCGGGCGCTTCACCCGCCTGCCGCGCGTGACCATGCTCCTGCTGCTAGGCATCGCCGTGGGCCAGTCGGGCCTGCGGCTGCTGCCTGCGGAGGCGGCGGGCTGGTTCGAGCTGGTCTCGGTGGTGGCGCTCACCATGGTGGCCTTCCTTCTGGGCGGCGAGCTGACCGGCGAGAACCTGCGGCGCCACGGCAGGCCGATCCTGGTGATCTCGCTCACCGTCACCCTCCTCACCGTGATCGTCACCTGGGCCGGCCTCACCGCGCTCGGGGTAGACCCGCGCCTCGCCCTGCTGCTCGGCGCCATCGCCACCGCAACCGACCCGGCGGCGATTGCCGAGGTGTTCCGGGAGAAGGGCGTGAAGACCGGCTTCACCGAAACCATCAGCGGCATCGTCGCCATCGACGATGTCTGGGGCATCATGGTGTTCAGCGCCTGCCTCGCGCTGGTGGGCCATGACGGCGGCTCTGTCAGCGCGCTGGCGGCGGCAGGGGTCGAGATCGGTGGAGCGGTGCTGCTCGGCCTTGCCGTGGGCCTGCCCGCCGCGCTGCTGACCGGGCGCCTCAAGCCGGGCGAGCCGCTTCAGGCCGAGGCGCTCGGCATCGTAATGCTCACCGCCGGAGTCGCGCTCTGGCTCGAGGTCTCCTACCTCGTCGCCGGAATGACCGCCGGGGCGATCATCGCCAATGTCGCCCGCCACCACGACCGCGCCTTCCACGAGATCGAACACATCGAATGGCCCTTCATGCTGCTGTTCTTCCTGCTGGCCGGGGCCTCCTTCGACCTCGGCGTTCTGGTCACTCTGGGCTGGGTCGGCCTCGGCTATCTCGGCCTGCGTGTGCTCGCCCGGATCCTCGCGGGCGAACTCGGCGCCGCGCTCTCCGGGGTGCCCGCGCCCGAGCGCCACGCCTACGGGCCGTCACTGATGCCGCAAGCCGGGGTGGCGGTGGGCATGGCGCTGGTGGCGGCCGAAACCCTGCCGGAGTTCGCCGGCCCCGTGCTCACCGTGACCATCGCCGCCACCGTGGTGTTCGAGGTGCTGGGCCCGCCGGCGCTCTCGGCCACCCTCGACTGGCTCGCGCGCCGAACCCCCTGAACCGCGCCGCCTGCCCCCGCAGGCCCGCGCACCTGCTAGCCGCTGACCCGTGACAGCAGGATCGAGCTCTGGCTGTTGAGAACACCGGGCACCTCGCGGATCTCGCGCAGCACCCGGTCGAAGTCCGGGAGCGTTTCGGTCCTTACTTCCACGACCAGGTCCCAGGCCCCGTTGGTGCTGTGGATCCGCCAGACTTCGGCGATGTTCGACAGCGCCCGGATGACCTTTCGCGACATGCTGCCCTGAAGCTCGATCAGCGTGATCGCACGAACCGCCCCGTCAAGGTCGGTATCCGTCTCTATGGTGAAACGCCGGATGCGACCCTCGGCCATCAGCGCATCCAGCCGTGCCCTGGCCGTCGCGCGGGACACCCCGGCACGTTCGGCCAGTTCGGTGATCGAAAGGCGGGCATCGGCGCGCAGGGCGGCGATCAGGGTGCGGTCGGTGGCTGACACGAGGTTCTTTCCAAACTGTTCATTCAATGTGTCACTATGGAAGATTTTTCCATCCCAACTGTCAATATCGCTGCTTATGGCGCGCATCTCGTTCCTGCATCCTCCGCGCAAACGCAAAAGGATACAGCCATGACTCGCACAGCCGCGCTGATCGGCGCCCCTGTCGAAACCGGCGCATCGCAGGCCGGATGCCTCATGGGGCCCGCCAGCCTCAGGACGGCGGGGATCGCCGCCGCCATCGAGGAGCTGGGCTGGCAGGTCACCGACCTCGGCGATTGCCGGATCGCTCCGCAAGACCCGTCGGCCCATGCCAATCCCGCCATCCACCACCTGCCCGAAACCCGCGCCTGGATCGAGACGCTGGAGGCCCGCGCCTTTGATGCTGCCCAGGCCTATGACCTGCCCATCTTCATGGGCGGCGATCACTCCATGGCCGCCGGCACCGTGCCCGGCTTCGCGCGCCATGCCGCAACCCTGGGCCGCCCGCTCTTCGTGCTCTGGCTCGATGCTCACCCCGACCTGCACACCACCGAAACCACCCTGAGCGGCAACCTGCACGGCACGCCGGTGGCCTATTATACCGGCCAGGGCCCCTTCGAGGGATACCCGCCCCTGCAGGCCGCCGTCGATCCGGCCAACATCTGCATGATGGGCATCCGCTCGGTCGATCCCGCCGAACACCGGCTGATCGCGGAGCTGGGGATCGACGTGCACGACATGCGCGCCATCGACGAGACCGGGGTGCTGGTGCCGCTCAGGGCGTTTCTCGACCGGGTGCGCGCCGCCGACGGCCTGCTCCACCTCAGCTTCGACGTCGACTTCCTTGATCCCTCGATCGCGCCCGCCGTCGGCACCACCGTCCCCGGCGGCGCGACCTTCCGCGAGGCGCATCTGATCATGGAAACCCTCTGCGACAGCGGCCTCGTCACCTCTTTCGAGCTGGTCGAGCTCAACCCCTTCCTCGACGAACGCGGCCGCACCGCCCAGCTGCTCTGCGACCTGACCGGCTCGCTCATGGGGCGGCGCGTGCTCGACCGCCTGACCCGCAGCTACGGCTGACGCCCCCCTCCGAAACAGGACCACCTGCATGACAAGCCCCGCCCCCTCTCCCCTGGCCTACGTGCCCTTCGTCTCGGTCGAAAACATGATGCGCCTCGTCAACGCCATCGGGGTCGAGCCCTTCATCGCCGAGCTGGCGGGCTTCATCGAAGAGGACTTCAAGCGCTGGCCGGAGTTCGACAAGACCCCCCGCGTGGCCAGCCACTCGGCGGAAGGGGTGATCGAACTGATGCCCACCGCCGACGCCGAGAACTACGGCTTCAAATACGTGAACGGCCACCCCGGAAACATGCGCGAGGGCTACCAGACCGTCACCGCCTTCGGGGTCCTCTCGTCGGTCGCCAACGGCTACCCGCTGCTGCTCACCGAGATGACCGTGCTGACCGCCCTCCGCACCGCCGCGACCTCGGCGCTGGTCGCCCGCTACCTCGCCCCGCAGAACAGCGAGGTCATGGCGATGATCGGCAATGGTGCGCAATGCGAGTTCCAGGCGCTCGCCTTTCGCGCGCTCCTCGGCGTCAACAGGCTCCGGCTCTACGACATCGACCCGGAGGCCACGCGCAAGGCCCGGCGCAACCTCACGGCGCAGGGCTTCGAGGTTGTCTCCTGCCGCTCCGGCGAGGAGGCCGTGGAGGGCGCCCAGATCATCACCACCTGCACCGCCGACAAGCAGTTTGCCACCATCCTGACCGACAACATGGTTGGAGCCGGGCAGCACATCAACGCCATCGGCGGCGACTGCCCGGGCAAGACCGAGCTGCACCGCGATATCCTCCTGCGGTCCGACATCTTTGTCGAATACCCCGAGCAGACCCGCATCGAAGGCGAGATCCAGCAGCTCGCCCCGGATCACCCGGTAACCGAGCTGTGGCAGGTGATGCGCGGAGAGGCCGCCGGGCGCCGCGACGACAAGCAGATCACCCTTTTCGACAGCGTCGGCTTCGCGATCGAGGATTTCTCGGCGCTCCGCTTCGTCCACGCCAAGGTGCAGGGCACCGACTACGCGCAGCGCCTCGACATGCTGGCCGACCCCGACGACCCGCGCGACCTGTTCGGAATGCTCGAACGCTCCAGAAGCTGACCCAACCGCCTTGCACCGCCCGCCGGGGGCCCGCCACCATCGCGCCCGCCGCCCCCTACCCGGCGGGCCGCGCCAGGCAACCGCCTCTCCTAGGCACGCGCCCAACGCTCTGCCCACACATGATCGCAGTCTCGCTGCGCCCGCGCCCGATGCATCTCCGGCGAAAGCCGCCGCTCGGGACCCTGCACATGGCAGAGGCCGACTATGCTGCCCAAAAGAGCTGATGGCCGGGGTTCCCCGTTCCCCGGACAGACTTATCCTGCAGCTTCCGTGACGGGAGGCCGAGCGCCAGAGACGTGGCGCGCAACGAAGCCCTGCGCGCTTCGAAGTACCTGGGACGCGCTCTCTGGCGTCGGTGGAGTGGATATCACCGCCGAAGCCGGGTCGAGGCCAAGATGAACTGCGTCAAACTGCCTGGTCAGTCATTGATGGCTCGAGACTTCGCGCGCCAGGTCGCTCAACGGCTACACTGCCCTCGGCATGCCTGTCACCGTGCCCGCAAAACAGATCCGTCCGGGGAAAGGGGAACTGCGATCACGCCCCGATCTGTGCAATACGCCGAGAGCCCGCCGCTGCGCCGGTTGGAGGACAGGCGCGGCGTGGCCTGCCACCATGCCGTTCTGTCCTGACCGTCCCCTCGCAGGGCGCGGCGACGCAGTAATTGCATTTAATGCATAAAAAGCTAATGTCGTCGCGGCGGGCCCGTCCCGCCGACCGACACCCTGCCAGATGGACCCCGACATGCCCGCCACCAGCCGCCGCGCCCCGAACATTCTCTTCATCATGTGCGACGACCACGCCGCGCAGGCGATCGGGGCCTACGGGTCGGTGCTCAACCGCACGCCCAACATCGACCGCATCGCGGAAGGCGGGATCCGGCTGGACAACTGTTTTGTCACCAATTCGATCTGCACGCCCAGCCGGGCGGCGATCCTGACCGGCCAGTACAACCACGTGAACGGTGTCACCACGCTGAACACGCCCTTCGATTCCCGCCGCCCGCACCTGGCCAAGCATCTGCAGCAGGCCGGCTATCGCACCGCGATGATCGGCAAGTGGCATCTGGGCGAAGGACCCGATCATCAGCCGACCGGCTTCGACCACTGGTCCGTGCTGCCCGGACAGGGCGATTACTTCGACCCCGAGTTCATCGGCCCTGAAGGCCGTGCGCGCCAACCCGGCTACGTCACCGACCTGATTACCGAGAAGTGTCTGGACTGGATGGGGCAGGACGACGACCGCCCCTTCTTCCTGATGTGCCACCACAAGGCGCCACACCGCAATTTCGCCCCGCACCCCAAGTTCCGCGACCTCTACGCCGACGTGGACATCCCTGTGCCGCAGACCTTCGACGACGACTACGCCACCCGGTCCCGCGCCGCGCACGAGGCCCGAATGCGGGTGCGCGACGATTTCGAATACGAGGATCTGGGCCTTGCCCAGCCCGAGGGGGGCGCCGAGGTGGGCGCGATCCACTTCGAAGGCCGCCCGGGCCGCAAGGTCCCCCACCCCGAGGATCCCCGCGACCTGCGCCTCTTCGACGTGAACACCGGCGAAGTCTTCACCTTTCAGACGCAGCAGGACCTCGCCCTGTTCAAGTACCGGCGCTACATTCAGCGTTACCTGCAATGCGTCGCCTCGGTGGACGAGGGCGTCGGGCGTCTGCTCGATCATCTCGAGGCGACGGGACAGGCCGACAACACCATCGTCATCTACACCTCCGATCAAGGCTTCTTCCTCGGCGAGCACGGCTGGTTCGACAAGCGGTTCATGTACGAGGAATCGCTGCGCATGCCCTTCCTGATCCGCTATCCCCGGGCCCTTGCCCCCGGGGTGTGCCGCGACATGGTCTGCAACGTCGATTTCGCCCCCACCCTGCTGGACTACGCCGGCGCGCCGGTGCCCAGCTACATGCAGGGCCGCAGTTTCCGTTCCTGTCTCGAAGGCGCCGCGCCCGAGGACTGGCCCCGGTCCGTCTACCACCGCTACTGGATGCACCGGGACAACAGCCATCAGGCCTTCGCGCATTACGGGCTGCGCGATCACCGCTACAAGATCATCCACTGGTACAACGACGGGCTCGGCCACACCGGGGCCGGGCTGAAGAGCGATCCGCCCGAGTGGGAGCTCTTCGATCTCGAATCGGATCCCTTCGAGTTGAACAACCTCTGGGACGACCCGGCGCAGTCCGACCTGCGCAAGCGGATGCAATCCGCGCTCGAGGCTCGGATGCTCGAGATCGGAGACATCCCGGAGCACCGAACCCTCTCCGCAAAACTCTGAAAATATTTGATTTTCGAACTTTCTCCATGCGAAATGTCTTAAACCTATAAAAAACAGTTTACGACCTTGGCCTCTGGTCATAACGTTATGCCGACGGCAGGAAGAAGGACGCGGCGGCAGGACGCAGCGCCGGAGTTTCGCCGTCTCGGAGGAGAGAAAATGACACCCAAACTGACTTCACGCGTCGGACGGCGCTCGATTCTCGGCGCGCTGGCCGCCGGCACGATTCTCAGCCCCCTCGGCTTCACCGCGGCGCAGGCGCAGGATGTCTCGGGCGAGCTGGTGATGATCAACTGGCTGGCCGGTTCCCAGGCCGAGATGATGGAGGCCCTTCAGGCCGACTTCATCGAAAAGAACCCCGAGGTCACCTTTCGCAACATCGTTCCCACCAGCTCGGGCGATACACGCGGCGGCATCCGGACCGTCCTTCTGGGCGGGGAGCAGGCCGACCTTCTGATCAACACCTGGCCGGCGTTCCGGCAGGAGCTTCTCGAAGCCGGGATGATCCTTCCCGTGGATGAGGCCTGGGAAGAGAACAACTGGTCCGACCTGCTGGCCGACAGCTGGAAGGAGCTGTCGAGCATCGACGGCGTCAACTACGGCGTCACCTACACCTTCGGCGACCGCTCGGCGATCTGGTACAACACCGGCACGCTCGAAAAGGCCGGCATCACCCCGCCCGAGACATGGGAAGACTTCATCGCCGGATTCGACGACCTGAACGCGGCGGGCATCACCCCGATTTCGGTCCCCGCCAAGATCTGGGCCCATGCAGAATGGTTTGAATCCACCCTGCTGCGCGTCGCGGGGGCCGACTTCATGACCCAGCTCGCCAAACACGAGGTGCCCTGGACCAGCCCCGAGGTGGTCACCGCCTTCGAGAAGATGGCCGAGATGCTGAACGCCGATTGCTGCACGGATGCCAACACCATGCTGGCCTCGGTCTGGACGGATTCGGCCGACACCACGCTCAAGACCGGGGAAAGCGGTTACATGCTGATCGGCATGTGGCTGAACACCCGCGCCAAGGCGGAATACGGGCTCGAGCCCGGCACCGACTTCGATATCGTCCAGTTCCCGGCCTTCGGCTTGGGCCACGACGACCAGTCCATGGTCGACGCCAAGGAGTTCAACGTCCTCGCCACCGTGCAGAACCCCGAGGCGGCCAATGCCTTCATGGGTTACATGCTGACGGCGGACGCGGCGCAGATCATGGCGGACTACGGCCTTGCCTCGCCCTCCAGCGCGGTCGACCCGTCGATCTATGACCCTGTGGTCCAGCGCGCGGTCAGCGAAGTCACGCAGGCCAGCAAGGTGCAGTTCGTGCTCGGCGACCTGCTGCCGGGCGATCTGGTGCACGAGTACCGCATCCAGATCCAGAAGTTCCTTCAGGATCCCTCGGACGAGACCATCGCCGCCGCGGTCCAGAAGATCGAAGACGTCGCCAACGCCTCTTACTGAGATGGCCGACGCGACCGCAAATACCCTGGGCGGGCCGAAAGGCCTGCCCAACGGCGCCCTGCGCGCGCCGCGCCAGTTCAGCCAGGGCGCCGCCGCCCTGATCCTGCTCGGGCCGCTGATGATCTTCTTCGGCGTCTCGGTCCTCTACCCGGTGTTCGAAACGATCCGGTTGAGCTTCTTCGAGATCAAGGGCCTCGCGCCGCCCAAGGCCGTCGGCTTCGACAACTACGTCAAGCTGCTCGGCGACGAGAATTTCCTGCGCGCCCTCCGCGTGACCTTCTACTGGTCCTTCTGCGCAACCTTCTTTTCCGTCTCAATCGGCTGGGCGCTCGCCATGGCCTGCGCGCTCAAGCCGCGCGAGACGATGATCTTCCGGGTGCTGATCTTCGCCGCCTACGGGGTGAGCGAGGCAGTGGTCGGCTTCATCTGGCTGGGCATCTATCGGCCGGACTACGGCCTGCTGAACGGCATCCTCGGCGGGCTGGGGCTGGAACACCTGCAACAGGCCTGGCTGGGCAACCCCGACACCGCGCTCACGGCGGTGATCGTCGCCTACGTCTGGACACAGGTGGGGCTGCCGCTGATGACCTGCTTCGCCTCGATCCAGTCGATCCCGCGCAGCTACTTCGAGGCCGCCTACATCGACGGGGCCAAGCCGATGTCGATGATGCGGCACATCGTGATGCCCCTGTCCCTTCCGGGCGTGCGGGTCGCGATCTTCATCAACCTGCTGCAAAGCCTCAAGGCCTTCGACCTGATCTACATGCTGACCGGAGGCGGCCCCGTCCGCACGACCGAGACGGTGGGTTTCTTCATGTTCCGCGAATCCATGCTCAACTTCAAACTCGGCTACGGGGCGGCGAGCACGGTGGTGCTGCTGCTGGCGGTGCTCATCGTCTCCACCCCGCTGATCGCTCAGCGCACGAGGGCGGCACGATGATCGGCAAGACACCCGCCTGGGTCCTCCCCGTCGTCGCGCTGGTCGCGCTGATCTGGATCGTGCCGCTGGTCGGCCTCGTGGCGATCTCGATCCGGCCCCTGTCCGAAACCACCCTCGGCTGGTGGTCGGTGGGCGAGATCAGCTTCACACTCGATGCATGGCGCAACGTCTGGGACCGGTTCCCCCTTGCCTACGCGGCCTGGGTGTCGACCAAGATCGCGGTGATCTCGACCCTGATCCCGATGATCATGGCCCCGGCGGCGGCCTATGCCTTCCACTACCTCAGCTTTCCGATGCGGCGCGTGCTGCTGCTGATCATCGTCAATGCCTTCGTCCTGCCCAATCAGGTGGTGGTGATCCCGCTGTTCCTGCTCTGGCGCGACCTCGGCATGATCGACAACATGTGGTCGGTCATCATCCCCTTCGCCGGCCTGAGCTTTGCGTGGTCCGTCTTCCTGGTGAAGAACTACCTCGAGGACTTTCCCAAGGACCTGATCGAAGCCGCCCAGATCGACGCCTGCGGCCCGGTCGCCCGGTTCTTCCACATCGTCCTGCCGAACATGCTCACGCCCATCGCGGCGGTGGCGATCCTTCAGTTCATGTGGACATGGAACGGCCTGCTGCTACCGGTCGTCTTCCTGCGCGAGGAACTGCCCCTGCCCGCCCTGCTGGCCCGGGTGCAGGGGGTCTACGACAACAACTTCGATCAGGTCGCCGTCGCGGCGATCATCACCACAATCGTGCCCCTGGCCATCTTCGTGGTGTTCCAGCGCTACTTCACCGCCGGGGCGCAGACCAAGACCGGAAGCAAGGAATGAGCCGCACCTTTCCCCCCCTGCGCTATCGCCAGATCCACCTCGACTTTCACACCTCCGAGGCGATCGACAGCGTCGGTGCGGATTTCGACGCCGAGGTCTTTGCCGATACCCTCGTTGCGGCCAACGTCGACAGCATCACCGTCTTCGCCCGCTGCCACCACGGCTGGAGCTATTACCCCAGCGAGGTCGGCCCGGCGCATCCCGGGCTGGCCCGTCCCGACCTGCTGGGCGAAATGGTGCAGGCCTGCCGCGCCCGCGACATCGAAACGCCGATCTACATCACCGTGCAGTGGGACGAACACATCGCGCGCGAACACCCCGAATGGCGGGTGATGAGCGCGAGCAACGCATCCAAGCATCCCAGCGACGACGCCTCCGCCTCGCGCCAGCTGACCGCGACATGGCATACCGTCTGCCTGTCGCATCGGGGGTTCCGCGACTACGTGCTCGCAACGGGGCAGGAGGTGGCGCGCAGATACGCGCCGCCGGGGCTGTTCTTCGACATCGTCAGCACCTTCGACTGCGTCTGTCCGGCCTGCGTCCGGTCCATGCAGGGCGCCGGCCTCGACCCCGAGAACCCCGCCGACCGGGCCGAGAACGACAAACGCACGCTGGACAGCTTCCGCAGCGAGGTGTCCGAGGCGCTCTGGGCCGAGTTCCCGGAGCTGCGCATCTTCTACAACGCCGGGCACATCCACAAACGCGACCCCGGTCGCTACGACACCTATTCGCACCTCGAGATCGAAAGCCTGCCCACCGGCGGCTGGGGCTGGGATCATTTCCCCTCCAACGCGCGCTACGCGGTGCCCAAGGGGTTCGACACGCTGGGGCAGACGGGCAAGTTCCACACGCTTTGGGGCGAATTCGGCGGCTTCAAGTCCGAACAGTCGCTGGACTACGAGTGCGCCCAGATGGCCGCGCTCGGCACCAAGTGCCTGATCGGCGACCAGCTCCACCCCAGCGGCGCGATCAACGCCGACACCTACGCCCGGCTGACCCCGGCCTATGCCCGGATCAAGGCGATGGAGCCCTGGCTGAGGGGCGCGCGACAATTGTCGGACGTGGGCATCCTGTCGGTCGAGCATTTCGGCAGCCACGGGATGGGCCGCAACAACCACGCCGACGACGGCGCGGCGCAGATGATGCTCGAGGCGCAGATTCCCTTCGACATCCTCGACAGCCATGCCGACTTCTCGGCCTACCCGCTTCTGATCCTTCCCGACGACATCCCGGTCGATGCCGCCCTCGCCACGCGGCTGGGGGCCTATCTCGACGGCGGCGGCAAGCTCATCGCCTCGCACCGCTCCGGCCTGTCGCCGGACGGCGGGGTCGCCCTGCACCTCGGCATCGCCGACGGCGGCGAAGAGACCGCGCTGAACCCGACCTATCTGTCGGCCCCCGGCCTCGACCCGCGGATCCCCGGCAGCGCGGTGGTGGTCTATGCGCCCGCCCGCGTGGTCACAGCCGAGGGCGGCACCGTGCTGGGCGAGGTCGCGGCGCCCTACGCCAACCGCAGCTGGCGCGCCTTCTGCTCGCACCAGCATTTTCCCAACGATCCCGCCGCCCCGGCGCTCGGCCCCGGCATCGTGGCGACCGACCGGACCGGATACATCGCCTGGCCGATCTTCGACGCCTACAAGCGGATCGGTCAGCCGATCTACAAATACGCCGTCCTCGCCCTGATCGACCGGCTGCTGCCGCGCCGCCGGCTGGTGACGGACCTGCCCTCCGGCGGCCGCGCCAGCGTCACCCGGCAAGAGGGGCGGACCGTCCTGCACCTGCTCTACGGCGGCCCGCAGGTGCGCGGCGTGGCGGTGGACGACCTGCAGCACGGTCTGCGCCACATCGAGATGATCGAGGACATCCCCCGCCTCGGGCCCCTCACCGCCTCGGTCGCTCTCGAGGACAGGCCGGCCCGCGCGGTCAGCGTGCCCGAGGGCACGCCGCTGGACTGGACATGGGAGGACGGCCGCGCGACGGTTCGACTGGACGGTCTGCACATCCACCGCGCCATCGCGTTCGAGGCCACATGAAGACCCCGCGCCAGCGCCCCGTGACGATCATGGACGTGGCCGAGGCGGCGGGCGTCTCGATCGGCACGGTGTCGCGATTCCTCAACGACCTTCCGGTCAAGCCGCGCAACCACGCCGCGGTCGCCGCGGCCATCGCCAAGCTGGGATATCGCCGCAACGCGCTGGCCACGGCGATGAAGGCCGCGCGCACCGGGCTGATCGGGGTGCTGGTGCCCAACCTAGACGAATTTCACAGCACGCTGGTCACCCGGCTGACCGCCGAACTGCGCGGGATCGGGCTGATGAGCGTCAGCCATTGCCACGACAACTCCGACGAAACCGTCGCCGCCGCGCTGGATTTCTTCCGCAACTACCGGGTCGACACGCTGGTCATGGGCGGGGCGGAAGCCCATGTGGCGGCGATCCGGGCGCTGATCGACAGTGGAACCCCGGTCATCACCTACGACAACCCCCAGCACAGCCTCGCCCTGAACGGCGTGGTGGTGGACAACGTCGCCGGCGCCCACGCCGCGACCCGGCACCTGATCGAGGCGGGGCACCGGCGCATCGGAATCCTCGCCGGCAGCAGCGTCAACCAGACCGGCCGGGACCGGCTGGAAGGCTGGCGGCAGGCCCTTCAGGCCGCCGGGCTGGACCCCGTGCCCGAGCTGATCGAAGAGGCGCACTGGACCCGGGCCGGCGGCGCCCGCGCAATCGGCCGCCTGCTGGACCTGGGCAGCCCGCCCACCGCCATCTTCGGCGCCAACTACCGCAGCACCATCGGCGCCATTTCGGTCCTGCGCGAACGCGGGCTGCGCGTGCCGCAGGACATCTCGGTGGTAAGCTTCGACGACGCCGAGATCTTCCGCCTCGGCTCGCCCGCCATCACCGCCGTCGCCCAGCCGATCGACCTGATGGCCCGGGCGCTGGCCGCACGGGTGGCGGACATTTGCGGCAAGGATGCCCCCGGGACCGGGACCGGCCCGAACGAGTTCCTGCCCTGCACCCTCATCGAACGGGCCTCGGTCGCCCCGCCGCCCAAGGCGCAAACCAAAGGAGTCCGGCCAGATGTCGGCAGTTGAACTTCAACGCTTCACCAAGAACTACGGCGCAGTCGAGGTCATCCACGGCATCGATCTGGAGATCGAGGAAGGATCCTTCACCGTCTTCGTCGGCCCCTCGGGCTGCGGCAAGTCCACCCTGCTGCGGATGATTGCGGGACTGGAAGAGATCACCGGCGGCGATCTGTTGATCGAGGGCCAGCGCATGAACGAGGCCAACCCGGTCGAACGCGGGGTGACAATGGTGTTCCAGAACTACGCGCTCTACCCGCACATGACGGTGCGCAGGAACATCGGCTTCGGGCTCAAGATGCTGGGTGTGCCGCGGGCCGAGATCGACGACAGGGTGCTCAAGGCCGCCCGGTCGCTCCAGATCGAGGCGCTGCTGGAGCGCAAACCGGCGCAGCTTTCCGGCGGCCAGCGTCAGCGCGTCGCCATCGGCCGCGCCATCGTGCGCGAACCGCGGCTTTTCCTCTTCGACGAACCCCTGTCGAACCTCGATGCCGAACTGCGGGTGGCCATGCGGGTCGAACTGGCCAAGCTGCATCAGGAGATCGGGGCGACGATGATCTACGTCACCCACGACCAAACCGAGGCGCTGACCCTCGCGGACAAGATCGTCGTGCTGCGGGACGGGCGGATCGAACAGCAGGGCAGCCCGATGACGCTCTACGAGGATCCGGCGAACGAATTCGTCGCCGGTTTCATCGGCAGCCCGCGGATGAACTTCCTGCCGGGCCGGGTCACGGGCGGCGCGGTCGCGCTCGACCCCGGGGCCAACCTGTCCTTCGGCGCCGATGCCCCGGGCTGGGACGACGGCGCGCCGGTCAAGGTCGGCGTCCGGCCCGAGCACCTGTCTCCCGGCACCGGCGGCGCGATCGAGGTGACGGCGCGCGTCGACGTGGTCGAAAACCTCGGCGGCACCCGCTACATCTACGGCACCCTGACGGACGGCCAGCCGGTCATCGCGGAAACCCGCGACCCCCGCCCGCCGCAGCCCGGCAGCACCGTGACCCTGACCGCTGCGCCGCAGCACCTGCTGGCCTTCG
The DNA here is from genome assembly GCF_900142295.1 of Vannielia litorea. NCBI lineage: Bacteria > Pseudomonadati > Pseudomonadota > Alphaproteobacteria > Rhodobacterales > Paracoccaceae > Vannielia > Vannielia litorea. Next base: position 217,454 of record NZ_FSRL01000001.1, on the reverse strand, counting down.
ACGCCTCGGGCGCCCGCCTGCGCGGCACCCTCGGCGCAATGGCCGCGGCATGAGGCGGACCATCGCCGAGGTGCGCCCGATCCACGCCCGGATCGGCAACCGCAACCGGTTGCTGCTCAAGATCACGCTCGAGGACGGCACCTACGGCTGGGGCGAAAGCGGGCTGACGGGCCGCGAACTGGCGGTGAAGGGCATGCTCGACCACTTCGCCCCGATCCTCGTCGGCAAGGACCCGTTCTTCATCGGCCGCATCTGGCAGGAACTCTACCGCAGCCAGTACATGGAAGGCGGCGTCGTCACCGGGGCGGCGATCTCGGCCGTCGACATTGCCCTGCACGACATCAAGGGCAAATGCCTCGGGGTGCCGGTGTTCGAGCTTCTGGGCGGCCGGCAGCGGCATACCGTCCCCGGCTTCGCCTCCACCGCGCGCGAACCGGACGAGGTGATGATCGACGAGGCCCGGCTGCTGGTGGACAAGGGCTGGACCTGCTTCCGCCTGTCCCCCGCGCAGCATTATACCAAGGACATCTTCGACGCCCGGTCCTCCATCGCCGAAACCGCGAAATGGATGACCCGCGCCCGCGAGGCGCTGGGGCCCGGCCCGATGATCGGGCTTGACTATCACCACCGGCTGTCGGTGGCCGAGGCGGCGATGTTCTGTCAGATGATGCCGCCGGGGACGCTGGATTTCCTCGAAGAGCCGATCCGCAACCAGACGCCCGAGGCCTATGCCGCCCTGCGCGCCCAGACCAATGTCAACTTCGCCATCGGCGAGGAGTTCGCCAACAAGTGGCAGGCCCTGCCCTACGTCGAACGCGACCTTGCCCAGTTCATCCGCATCGACCTGTGCCTCGTCGGCGGCCTGACCGAGGCGATGAAGATCGCCGGCTGGTGCGAGGCGCATTACGTCGACATCATGCCCCACAACCCGCTGGGGCCGATCTGCACCGCCGCCTCGGTCCATTTCGGCGCGGCGATCGCCAATTTCGCCTACCTCGAATGCCGGGACACCCCGGTCGAGGCCTGCGGCTTCGACGTGCCCGAGGTTTTCACCCGGCAGATCGCGCTCGACGGGGCCGGCTACCCGGTGCCGGAGGGGCCCGGGCTGGGGGTCGAGGTCGACGAGACCAGGCTGGCCGACCCCGCCCCGGTCGGCGAGGTGGGCTGCCCCCGCCTGCGCCGCCCGGACGGGGGGGTGACGAACTGGTAGGCGCCGGGGCCGTTCACTCCAGGTAGAACACCTGCTCCATCGCGGCCCACCACTCGCCTTCGGCGCGGGTCTCCAGCGCGCGCTGCATCGGCCCGCAGACCGCCCACCATTCCTGCGTGACCTCGTCCTCGGCGATGGCGGCCATGTCCGCCTCGAAATCCTCGCCGGCATATTCCCAGTAGCCGAACATCAGGTTCTCGGGCTCGCGCAGGAAGATCGAGTAATTGGTGATGTTCGACGCCTTCAGGCGCGCCAGCACGCCGGGCCAGACGGCGGCGTGAAGTTCCTTGTATCGCGGGATGTCGGCGGGGTTGATGCCGATGACGAAACCCATGCGCTGTGCCATGTGCGGTCCTTCTCCTGTCAGTCGATGCCGTAGAACCGGGCGGCCGTGCCGCCGCGAACCTCGGCCTGTTCGGGCGCGGGCAGCTCCGCGATCAGCCGATCGGCCGTTTGCGCCCATGTCGCGTAGTCGCTGGCAAGGGTGAGCACCGGCCAGTCGCTGCCGAACATCACCCGGCCCGCCCCGAAGGCGTCCAGTACATGCGCGGCAAAGGGGGCGAGGTCCGCGTCGGTCCACTCCGGCCCCGCCTCCGTGACCATTCCGGACAGCTTGCACCAGACGTTTGCCCGCGCCGCCAGCCGGCCGATCCCCTCCAGCCACGCCGCATCCGGCGCCGCTCCGCCGCCCATCACGGGCTTGGCGATGTGGTCGATCACGATGGGCAGGCCGGGATAGCGGCCCGCGAGGGTGTCGATCACCGGCAGGTGCCGAGGCTGGATCAGGGCATCGAACCGCAGGCCCGTCGCCTCCATATGCGCAAGGGCGGGGGCGGCCGCGTCCTGCAATATCCAGTCCGTCGCCCCTATGTTCTGAAGCATCGGCCGCAGGCCTTTCAGCGCCGGATCGGCGCGCAGCCGATCGATCGTGGCCATGGCGTCCGGCGCGGTCAGGTCGACCCAGCCCACGACCCCGGCGACGAAATCGGCCCCTGCGGCAAGGTCCAGCAGGAAGCCGGTCTCCTCCACCGTATCCGTCGCCTGAACGAGGATCGTCCGGTCGATCCCCGCTGCCGCCAGCAGCGGCGCCAGATCGTCCGGCCCGAAATCGCGGAAGATCGGGGCGACGCTCTCGTTCGGCCACGGATAGTCGCCCCGCGACAGGGTCCAGAAATGCTGATGCGCGTCGATCCTCACGCGGCGCCTTCCAGTTCCGACCAGAGCGCATCCGGCAGGTCCGCTGCGAACTGCGCCACGTTGCGGGTCAGCGAACTGACCTTGCCGGTGCCGATCAGGGTCGACACCACCAGCGGGTGCCGGTCAGGAAACTGAAGCGCGGCACTGGCCAGCGGCGCGCTGTGGGCGGCGCAGACCGCCTCCAGCCGCGCGACGTGGTCGAGGATGTCCTGCGGCGCGGGCGCATAGTTGTAATGCGCGCCCTCCACCGGACCGGTGGCGAGGATCCCGGAATTGAACACCCCGCCGATGACAAAGCGGATGCCATGCGCCTCGGCCAGCGGGAACAGCCGCGCGGTGGCGGAGCGGTCCAGCAGCGTGTAGCGCCCGGCCAGCAGGATCAGGTCGATGGGCATGCGGCCGATCAGCTCCTCGCAGATCTCGACCGTGTTCACCCCGAGGCCGACCGCGCCCAGGGTGCCCGAGGACTTCAGTTCTTCCAGCGCCCGCACCCCGCTGTCCAGCAATTGCGCGCGGTGCTCCGCCGAGTCGGTGCCCGCGTCCGCATCGCCGATGTCGTGGACATAGAGGATGTCGATCCGGTTCAGACCGAGCCGCTGGTAGCTGTCCTCCACCGACCGCATGATCCCGTCGTAGGTAAAGTCAAAGCGCTGGCGGAACGGCAGCGCGCTGTGAAATCCGTTGACCACGGCGGGCGGGTCCCGGTCCGGCGTCAGGATGCGGCCCGCCTTGGTCGACAGCAGCCAGCCCTCCCGCCCGCGCAGGAACCGGCCCAGCCGATGCTCGGCCATGCCGTGTCCATAGTGCGGCGCGGTGTCGAAATAGCGGATGCCGGCCTCCCATGCGGCTTCCAGCACCGCCTCGGCCTCGGCCTCGCCGACCGGGCGATAAAGGCCGCCCAGCCCGCCGGTGCCAAAGGACAGTCGGTGGTCTTCTCGCAGCATCGCGGATCTCCTCAGACGTGGCAGCCCGGCTCGGGGCCGCGGGCTGTCTTGTAGGTCAGGACGAACTCGGTATGGCCAAGGATCTCGGACCGGGTCCGGCCCCCCTGCCCCAGGGCCACGATCCTGTCGTGGATCTCGTCGCCCACCTCGTCCAGCGTCGCCTCGCCGCGCAGGATGCGCCCGGCGTTCACGTCCATGTCGGCGGCCATTCGGTCGTAGGTCTCGGGGTTGGCGCAGACCTTGAGCACCGGCGAGATGGCCGACCCCACGACCGACCCCCGCCCGGTGACGAAGATCACCGCATGGGCGCCGCAGGCGATCAGTTCGATGATCTCGGCGGTGTCGTTGATGTTGGGAAAGCCGAACCTCGGCGCGCCCTCGGGCACCACGTCCAGCAGGTAGAGCCCGGCGCCCGGGGCCTGCTGCGCGGGTTTGATGATCCCCGAGATCGGGCTCGAACCGGACTTGGCATAGGCCCCCAGCGATTTTTCCTCGATGGTGGACAGCCCGCCAAGGGCATTGCCGTTCGAGAACGACCCGTAGCCCATCTGCGCGTAGTAGCGGGCGGCTTTCTCGACGGTGGCCAGGATGCCGGGCCGCAGGGCCGGGTCGCTCACCCGGTCGGCCATGATATGCTCGCAGCCGATCAGCTCTCCGGTTTCCTCGAAGATGCAGGTCGCCCCCTCGGCGACGAAGCGGTCGAAGGCGCGGCCCGCCGCCGGGTTGCCGGTCAGGCCGGAGGTCGCGTCCGAGCCGCCGCAGATCGTCCCGATCACCAGTTCCGAGGGGTCCATCGCGACGCGCGGCGCCTCCTGCAAGGCGTCCACCTGCTCCGCGACCCAGGTCCGGCCCGCCTCGATCGCCGCCGCGGTGCCGCCAGTGGACTGGATGGTGACGAGGTTCACCGGACGGCCCGAGGCGCGCACCGCCTCGGCCAGCTCCAGCTTGCGGAAATTCTCGCAGCCCAGCGAGACAAGCTGCACCGCCCCGACGTTCGGATGGGTGCACAGGGCCGCCAACATCTCCTGCCCGTAGTCCGACGGAAAGCACCCGGAAAAGCCGATCACCTGCACGTCGCTTTCGTCGAAGGGCCGGGCGATCCGGGTGCAGACGTGGTGGGCGCATTCCACGAGGTAGGCGACCAGAACGACGTTGCGGATACCCTTGCGCCCGTCGGCGCGGGGCCAGCCGGTCATGGTGGCGGCGGTCATGCGTTTGTCCCCTCGATATCCTCGATCACGGTGTAGCGGCTGGCGAGGTTGTGCAGGTGCACATGCTCGCCCGGGGCGATGTCGCGGGAGGCGCGGCCTATGGGAGCGCCGTATTTGGTCACATCCTCGCCCTCCGCGATGGCGGTCAGGGCCAGCTTGTGCCCAAGACCCAGGTCTCGGGGCGCCACCAGCCTTGTGTCGCCGACCTCGATCTCCTCTCCGCCGGCGATCGGTCGGATCGCCACCACCACGTTGTCGCCCGGGTGCAGGTGCAACAGCCCCCCTGCCGCCATGCCGATCTGGTCGCTCATGATCCGTCCTCCCGCCGAATGTGTTAAATGCATAAAAAACCGTTGACAAGCCGTAGATTGGTTCTTTACCGATTTACGACAGATTTCGCCCGTGGAAGCCGGGCGCACTGCGGGTTGGGAGGACCGGCATGACGACACATCCGGTCCTCGAGGCCCGCGGCATATCCAAGCACTACGGCGGCATCGTCGCGCTCGACAACGTCGATCTGACCCTGAATGAGGGCGAGGTCCTTGCTGTGGTCGGTGACAACGGCGCCGGCAAGTCGACGCTGATCAAGGCCCTGACCGGCGCCATCCCCCGGACCAGCGGCACCATCCGCTTCGACGGGCGCGAGGCGCAGATCGACAGCCCCACCGACGCCAAGGCGGCGGGGATCGAAACGGTCTACCAGGACCTCGCGCTGGTGAACGAGATCCCGATCACCCAGAACGTCTTTCTGGGCCGCGAGATCGTCCGCGACGACTGGCTGGGCCGTATCTTCGGCGTGCTCGACTTCAAGCGCATGGACCGCGAGATCCGCGAGCTCTTTGCCAAGCTCGACATCCGCATCACCGACATCTACCGCGACGCGCAGGCCTTTTCCGGGGGTCAGCGGCAGGCGGTGGCCCTCTCCAAGACGGTGATGTTCGGCAAGCGGGTCGCCATTCTGGACGAGCCCACCGCCGCGCTCGGCGTGCGCGAAAGCCAGATGGCGATGGACCTCGTCCGCTCGCTCAAGGACCACGGCCTCTCGGTCATCATGATCACCCACAACATGCAGCACGTGCTGAACTACTGCGACCGGGTGATGGTCCTTCGGCTGGGCCGGCTGACGGCCGTGCGCCGGGTCGAAGAGGTCGACGGCGACACGCTGGTCGGCCTCATCACCGGCACCATCGACGGGGATGCACAGGATGGCTGATACCCGGAACAGCTCAACCGCCGTGTCCAACCCCGGCGCCACCTCGCGCAGCCTCGACCGGCTGCGGCACGAATTCATGCAGATTTGGCAGGTGCTGGCGGCGCTGGCGCTGATCTATCTTGTGTTTTTCTTGCTCTCCCCGCCCTTCCGCAGCCTCGACACGCTGCTGTCGATCTTCGGGCAGGCCGCGATCCTCGCGGTGCTGGCCTGCGGCACGACGGTGGTGCTGATCTCGGGCGGGCTCGACCTGTCCGTCGGATCGATCTTCGCCGTGGTCGGCGTCTGCGTCGGCATCCTCCTGGCCGAGATGGAACTGCCGGTCTGGCTCGCCGTCCTCGGCGGGCTGGGGATCGGCGCGGCGCTGGGGGCGCTCAACGGGATCGTGCAGGTAGCCACCGGCGTACCCGCCTTCATCGTCACCCTCGGCGGGCTGACCGCCTACAAGGGCGTGGCCGAGATCCTCGCCAGCGGGCGCGACCTGTCCCGCTTTCCGGACGGGTTCCAGGCCCTCGGGTCCGGCTACGTGGTGCCGATGGGGATCATGTTCGCCGCCGCCCTTCTGACCGGCCTGTTCCTGACCCGGACCCGGCTCGGCATCCGCGCCTTCGCCATCGGCGGCAACGAAGAGGTCGCCCGGCTGGCCGGCGTGCCGGTCAAGCGCAGCCGGGTCTGCTACTACATGCTCGGCGGGCTGCTGGCTGCCCTCGCCGCGATCATGGAGGTCGCCAAGCTGAACTTCGCCATGCCGGCGCGCGGGCAGAGCTACGAGCTCTTCGCCATCGCCGCGGTGGTCATCGGCGGCACCAGCCTCTTCGGCGGGCGCGGCGGCGTCGGCAAGACGCTGATCGGCATGCTCATCATGCAGACCATCACCGTGGGCCTGTCCTACATGGGCGTCGGCACGTCCTACCAGCGCATCGCCATCGGAATCATCATCATCGCTGCCGTCTACTGGGACGTCTGGCGCAGATCCACGCGGTAGACCGCCGCGACGGAAAGCCCCCGCAAGACGGGGCGCAACCACCCTGGGAGGAGACCCGACATGAAACTGACGAAACTCAAGACCGCGCTGGCTGCCGGCGCTTTGACGCTGGCTTCCGGCTCGGCGGTGGTCGCGCAGGACCTGCGCATCGCCTACACCGGCTATTCCACCGACAACACCTTCTGGATCGGCGTTGCCAATGCCGCCGCCGCCGAGGCCGAGGCGCAGGACGTCGAGTTCATCGACATGACCGCCTCGTCGCCCGACAGCGCGGCGCAGAGAGACGCGGTGGACCGCGCCATCGACATGGGCGTCGACGGGATCATCATCGGATCGGTCGACAACCGGGCCTTCGACGCCTCTCTCGAGGCCGCCGCCGCCAAGGGGATCCCGGTGGTCGCCGTGGATACCGGCATCGACCACCCCCATGTGTCAAGCCTGGTGCAGACCGACAACCTCGCCGCCGCCGGGATCGCCGGCGACTACATCGTGGACCAGATCGACGGCGGCAAGGTGCTGATCCTCGGCGGCTCCGCCGGGCACCAGACCGGCAACGCGCGCCGCGACGGCGTGCTGAACGCGGCCGAAGCCGCGGGCCACGAAGTGATCTTCCAGATCTGCGACTGGCAGGACGCCTGCGCCTTCGAGACCACCACCAACTTCCTGCAGTCGGACCCGGAAATCACCGCCATCTTCTCGGCATGGGATCCGGGCGCGCTTGCCGCCGTCTCCGCCGCCAAGGCGCTCGGCCGGCTCGACGACCTCGTGATCGTCGGCTTCGACGGCAACCCGGCCAACCTCGTGGCCATCGCCGAGGGCGAACAGTCCGCCACCATCAAGCAGGACAATACCCGGATGGGCACCGAATCCGTCCGCAACCTGCTGGCCGTCATCAACGGCGAGGAGGCTCCCGCCGTGGTGCCGATCGACGGTATCCTGATCACCGCCGACAACGTCGCCGAATACCAGTGACCTGACACCGGCGGGCGCGACGCAGCGCCCGCCGAACCACCCCGGGGGACACCGCATGAAAAGCCTCGCCATCGACACGGTCGGCCACACCACCTTTCTCGAACGGCCCGCGCCGACCCCCGGCCCCGGAGAGGTGCTGGTCGACGTGCGCATCGTGGGGCTCTGCGGCAGCGACCTGAGCACCTTCAACGGGGCCAACCCGCTCGTCGAACTGCCCCGCGTGCCGGGCCACGAGATCGGCGGCACGGTGCTCGAGACCGGCGCCGGCGTCGAACGCGACCTGCGCCCCGGCGACCATGTCGTCGTCGTGCCCTATACCGCCTGCGGCACTTGCCCGGCCTGCCGGCGCGGGCGTCCCAACGCCTGCCAGTTCAACCAGACCCTCGGCGTGCAGCGCGACGGCGGGCTCTGCGACAGGATCGTCCTGCCCGCCGACCGGCTGATCGCGAACGATCGCCTCGGCCTGCGGCAGCTCGCCCTTGTCGAACCTCTCTCCGTCGGCTTCCACGCCGTCGCCCGCGGCGAGGTCGAGGCCGCGGATACCGTGCTTGTCCTCGGCGGCGGCATGATCGGCGTCGGCGCGGTGCTGGGCGCCCTCGCCCGCGGGGCCCGGGTCATCGTGAGCGAGATTTCGGCAGCCAAGTCCGAGGTCCTGCGCCAGCTGGGCGCCGCCGCGGTGATCAACCCGATGCAGGAGGACCTGGCCGCCAGACTGGACGACCTGACCGGGGGACGCGGCGCCGATGTGATCATCGAGGCCGCCGGCGTCGCCCAGACCTTCCGGCAGGCGGTGGACCTCGCCCCCTTCACCGGGCGGATCGTCTACATCGGCTACACCAAGACCGAAGTCGCCTACGAGACCAAGTTCTTCAACCTCAAGGAACTGGACATCCGCGGCTCGCGCAACGCCACCCGGGCCGATTTCGACGCGGTGATCGCCTACCTCGAACTGCATCAGGACCTTGCCGACCTTCTGGTCTCCAAGGTCTTTCCCTGGGATCGGGCGACCGAGGCGTTCGACCATTGGACCGCCCACCGGGACGAGACCTTCAAGATCATGATCGACTTCGGAAAGGACGACCTGTGACCAACGACATTCTCTCGCGGACCTACGGACTCGAGGGCCGGACCGCGCTGGTTACCGGCGGCGGGTCGGGGATCGGCAAGGCCATCGCGGGCTGCCTCGCCCAGAGCGGTGCAAAGGTCGTCATCGCCGGCCGGCGCGCCGATGTGCTGGAGGCCGCGGCGGCCGAGATCGGGCACGGCTGCGCCGCCGCGCCGCTGGACGTGACCGACATCGCCGGCCTGCCCGCCGCCGAGGCCGCGATTGCCGAGCGTTTCGGCACCATCGACCTGCTGGTCAGCAACGCCGGGAACACGCTGAAAAAGCCCTTTGAAGACAGTGACATGGCCGATTTCGACCAGGTCTTCGACGTGCACGTGCGCGGCGCTCTGGAACTGACCCGCCAGGTCATCAGGCGGCTGCTGGCCGAAGAACGGCCGGGCACCGTGACCTTCATCTCCTCGATGACCGCCTATATCGGCCAGCCGCTGGTGCATGGCTACACAATCTCCAAGACAGCGATCGACGGGGTCATTCGCGGGCTTTCGGCGGAATTCGCGGCGCGGGGCATCCGGGTCAACGGGGTCGCCCCCGGCTGGATCGACACCGACATCTTCCGCCGGGCGACGGACGGCGATCCAGCCCGCAAGCAGAAGATCATGAGCCGCATCCCGATGCAGACCCTCGGCACGACCGAGGACATCGGCTGGGCCTGCGCCTTCCTTGCCGCGCCGGCCGCGAAATACATCAACGGCCAGGTCATCCTCGTGGATGGCGGCGGCGCAACGGGGTTTTAAGCCATGTCAGACCTTTTCGAGTGCATCCGGCGCGACCTCTTCACCGCTGTCATCGGCGACGCGCTCGACGCGCTGGGATACCGCCGGCAGTTCCTGCCGCCTGGCCTGCTGCCCCTCGAGCCCGGCACCCGGATCGTCGGGCGGGCGATGCCGGTGCTCGAGGCCCCCTACCCCGAAGGCGCCGGCCCCGGCCCGCTCGCGGACAAGCCCTTCGGCGTCATGTTCCAGGCGCTGGACGACCTCAAGCCCGGCGAGATCTACATCGCCTCGGGCGCCGCGCTCGACTTCGCGCTCTGGGGCGGACTGATGTCCACGCGGGCCCGGCACCTCGGCGCCGCAGGGGCCATCCTCGACGGGTATGTTCGCGATACCTCCGAAATCCGCGCACTGGGTTTTCCGGTGTTCTCCCGCGGGGCCTATGCCCAGGATCAGGGTGTCAGGGGCAAGGTGCTCGATTTCCGCACCCCCATCACGATCGGCGGTGTGCAGGTATGCGACGGCGACATGATCGTGGCCGACGACGAAGGGGTGCTGATCGTCCCCCGCGCGGTCGAGGACGAGGCCATCGCCGCCGCCTTCCAAAAGGCCTCCACGGAAAACAGGGTGGCCGAGGCAATCCGCGGCGGCATGAGCAGTCAGGAGGCCTTTGCCACCTTCGGCGTGATGTAGGCGCGGCACTGGACTTGGCAGAGGCAGGGCTGCGATAACACGAGCCACGATCAGAAGGGTCCGGCCATGTCGCGTGACAGCAGCACGTTCAAGGAAAGCTACAACCAGGCTCTCGATCTGGTGCGGGACATCGGCGTGCCCGGCGCCCTGCCTACGGAAAGCGCCTTGTCCGGGTCGCTCTCGGTCTCGCGCACCACGGTGCGCGCCATCCTCGGCGGGCTGGACGAGGCCGGGATCATCGCATGGGAGGGGCGCAGCAAGAGAGTCCTGCGGACCCCGAAGAAGTCCGATTACTTCGGCAAGGCCGAAACCGCCTCCGCGACGGCAAAGGTCTCGTCCCGGTTCATGGAATACGTCCTGAACAGCAACCTCGCCCCGGGCAGCGCGCTGCATGAATCCGATCTCAAGAAGCGGTTCGACACCAGTTCCTCGGTGATCCGCGAGTTCCTGATCAAGTTCTCGCGCTTCGGCCTCATCACCAAGGAGCGCAACCATTCATGGGTGCTGCGCGGCTTCACGCTCGACTTCGCCGAAGAGCTGTTCGAGGTGCGCGAGATGTTCGAGTTGCGCGCCTTCGAGGCGGCGCTTCAGGCCGGCCCGGGATCGCCGGCCCAGACCGAACTGATTGCCCTCGCCCCGCAGCACGAGGCAATCCTGAAGCGGATCGACGACGATTACCTCGCCTTCCCGCGCCTCGACGAGCGCTTTCACAGGACGCTGGTCGAGGCCTACGACAACCGCTTCATGACCGATTTCTTCGAGGTCGTGGCGATGGTCTTTCACTACCACTACCGCTGGAACCGGGGGGACGAGAAGGAACGCAACTTCGACGCAATCCACGAACACCTGCGCATCATCCGGGCGCTGGAGGCGGGCGATACGCAGGCGGCTTCGGAGGCGTTCCGCGCCCACCTCGGCAATGCCCGGCGCACGATGGTTGCCTCGGCCCTGTGGGAGTGACCGGCGCCGCGTTCAGGCCCGGTAGACCAGCCTGAACCCCGGTGAGAGGTCGAACTGTCCGGGCTGGTCCCGGTCCGCGCGGCGATCCCGTAGCGATGGCAGGAGCTGGGATGGCAAAGGAACGATCCGCCCTTGCACAGCGTGTAGCCCTCCTTGCCCGAATGGCTCATCCGGGCCGACTTGCGCAGGGACTTCCCCTTGAACGGCTGCGCGGTGTATTCTCAGGCATTCCCCACCCGCCGCCAATCAAAGGGTCCTGACCCTGGTCTTCCGGAGCGGTGAACGAAATCTCGACGGGTGAGGTTGCTTTCATTCCAATCGTTGCTGGGCTGAAGTGCAACCCGAGCATCAGCGGCAACTATGGCAATCCGACGCCCGCGCAGGCGTCCTCGTCGCCGCCGCAGCAATCTTCGAGAAGAAAGCGGACCAGCCCGTTCACCGCGTCGAACCGCGGTGCATACTGGATTTCACGGTGCTGACGCTGGGCATTGACCAGCCCGGCGCGCTTCAACGTGGCAAGGTGGCCTGACAGGGTCGAGGGCTTGATGTCGAGCAGGCGGCCGATCTCCATCGCGGGCGTGCCCTTCGGGCCGCGCTGCACCAGCAGGCGGAAGATCTGCAGCCGGGTGTCATGCGCAAGGGCGCTGAAGGCGTCGATGGCGGCGGGTTGATCCATATTTCGTCAATACGCGAAATGAGGCGTGTTGACAAGCAAGGCGAGTCGGTCCTAATCAGACTTCAATTCGTGAATACGCGAAATGAAGAATTCATGACAGACCCGGAGTGCCCCATGTCCGATACCGCCGCCCCTGCCCCCATGGGCCGCTTCGAACGCCTGCTGACCCTCTGGGTCGCCATCGCCATGGTGGCAGGCATCGTCATCGGCACCGTGGCCCCAGGCCTCGTTGACGCCGTGGCGGCGGCCGAGGTGGCCTCGATCAACCTTGTCGTGGCGGTGCTGATCTGGGCGATGGTCTACCCGATGATGGTCAGCGTCGATTTCGGCTCGGTGGCCGGGGTGGCGCGTCAACCCAAGGGGCTGCTGGTCACGCTGGTCGTCAACTGGCTCATCAAGCCCTTTACCATGGCGTTTCTGGCGGTGCTGTTCTTCGAGCATGTCTTCGCCCCCTGGATCGCGCCGGAGGATGCAGCGCAATGTATCGCCGGGCTGATCCTGCTTGGCGCGGCGCCCTGCACGGCGATGGTCTTTGTCTGGAGCCAGCTGACCCGGGGGGATGCCACCTATACGCTGGTGCAGGTTTCGGTGAATGACCTGATCATGGTTGTGGCCTTCGCCCCCATCGTGGCGCTGCTACTGGGCGTGACGGAGATCGTGGTACCCTGGAACACGCTGGTGCTGGCGACAGTGCTCTATGTGGTGCTGCCGCTGTTCGCCGGGCTGCTGACCCGCCGCGCGCTGGGGTCCGACGCGGCCATTGCCGCCTTCACCGCGCGGATCAAACCGTTGTCGATGATGGGGCTGATCGCGACGGTGGCCATTCTCTTCGGCCTTCAAGGCGATACCATCCTGTCACGCCCCGGTGTCATCGCGCTGATCGCCGTGCCGATCCTGATCCAGAGCTACGGTATCTTCGCGCTGGCCTATGGCGCGGCCTACCTGCTGAAGGTGCCGCACCGGATCGCTGCGCCCTGCGCCATGATCGGCACGTCGAACTTCTTCGAACTGGCCGTGGCGGTGGCCATCAGCCTCTTCGGCCTCAACTCCGGCGCGGCGCTGGCCACGGTGGTGGGGGTGCTGGTGGAGGTGCCGGTGATGCTGAGCCTCGTGGCCTTTGCCAACCGCACAAGGGCAGGGTTTCCCGAAGCCGAAGACGGAGCCTGAACGCGTGATCGTTATTCACCACAACCCCGAGTGCGGCACTTCGCGCAATGTGCTGGCGTTTCTGCGTACTGCGGGCTGCGAGCCTGTCGTGATCGATTACCTCGCCGAAGGCTGGACCCGCCCGCAGCTCCTGGGGCTCTTCGCCGCCGCCGGCCTGAGCCCGCGCGAGGCTCTGCGTGAAACGAAATCTCCGGCCCGGGACCTGGGACTGATGGAAGAGAACGTCTCCGACGAAAGGATCCTCGATGCGATGATCGGGCACCCGGTCCTGGTGAACCGGCCCATCGTTTGCACCCCCAGGGGCACTCGCCTGTGCCGCCCGTCCGAGACGGTGTTCGACCTGCTGGACGCGCTGCCACTGGGGCCGCTTTGCAAGGAGGACGGACAGGTGGTGATCGACGAGACAGGTGCTCGCACATGACAGACACACCGCAGATCACCGAGTCCGCCTTTGCGCCGATCGACCCGGATGCCCTCTTCGGCACCGCGCGCAGCACCCACGCCCCGCGCATCCTGATCCTCTACGGCTCCCTCCGCGATCGCAGCTACTCGCGCTTTGCCGCCGAGGAGGCCGGGCGCATCCTCCGCCGGTTCGGGGCCGAGGTGCGCATCTACGATCCTCGCGACCTGCCCGCTCCCGACAGCGCCCCCGTGGATCACCCCAAGGTGGCCGAGTTGCGCGACCTGGTGAACTGGTGCGAAGGCATGGTCTGGTCCTCGCCCGAACGGCACGGCGCGATGACCGGCATCATGAAGAGCCAGATCGACTGGATCCCGTTGTCGCTCGGCGGCGTGCGCCCCACGCAGGGCAAGACCCTGGCCGTGATGCAGGTCTGCGGCGGGTCGCAATCCTTCAATACGGTGAACCAGCTGCGCATTCTCGGGCGCTGGATGCGGCTGCTGACCATTCCCAACCAGTCCTCGGTCGCCCGCGCCTGGGACGAATTCGATGACGAGGGCCGCATGAAGCCCTCACCCTACTACAACCGCATCGTCGACGTGATGGAGGAGCTGGTGAAGTTCACCCTGCTGACCCGCGATATCCGCGAGCACCTGGTGGATCGTTATTCCGAACGGGTCGAGGACCGCGCAGCCCTCTCGGCGCGGGTCAACCAGGCCAAGGCTGTGTGATGGCTGGCCTGGCCTCCGGGATCGACCGGGCCTTCGCGACCCTCGGGCTCGATCCGCATCGCTTTGCGCAGGCCCACCCCGAACGGGCCGAGCGGCTTGCCTTCTGGCTCTTGGGCGTGGCGCAGACCGTGGGGTATGGCGCGTTCTTCTACATCTTCGCGGCGCTGCTGCTCGCCTGGGAAGAGGCGTTGCCCTACGGCAAGGGCTGGCTGGCCTTCGCCTTCATGTGCGCCACGCTGATGGCCGCCGTGGTATCGCCCTTTGCCGGCCGCATGGTGGATGCGGGCAAGGGGCGCTGGCTGCTGACCGGGGGGATGGCCATCGGCACGGGGGCCCTGCTGGTGCTGGCCGGGTCGCAGAGCTACGCGGTTTTCTTCCTGGCCTGGCTGGGGCTCGGTGTGGCGGAGGGGCTGTGCCTTTACGAACCCTGCTTTGCCTTCGTCACCCGCACCACCCATGAGCGCGCCCGCAAGGGCATCACGCGGATCACGCTGGTGGCGGGCTTTGCCTCGACCCTCGCCTATCCCGCGGGCGCCTTTCTGGCCGAAGCCCTGGGCTGGCGCGGCGCGGTTCTGTACTTTGCCGGGGCGGCCGTTCTGATCGGGCTGCCTGCGATGTTCGCCGGCGCCACCATGCTCGAGTGCTGCCCCGAAGACCAAGAGACGCCCGAACGAAAGGCCGGGGACCGCGCCGCATTTGTCGCCGCGCGCGCACGGCCGGAGTTCTGGCTGATCCTCGCGGCCTTCTCGCTGATCGGCCTCGCCTATGCCATGGTCGTCACCCATGTCATGCCGATCCTGACCGACCGGGGGCTGAGCCTGGGCCAGGCGGTTCTGGCGGCCTCGCTCTTCGGGCCGATGCAGGTGGCCGGGCGGCTGGCGATGATGGCGGCCGGGCATCGGGTGTCGGGCTCGACCGTTGCCGCCATGTCCTTTGTCGGCGTGACGGCCGCGATTGCGGTGCTCTTCTTCCTGGTCCCATCCATGCCGGAAGCGGGTTTTGCCTTCGCCCTGCTTTTCGGGGCGAGTTTCGGGGTCATCAGCATCCTGAAGCCCGTCGTCATGGCAGAGATCCTCGGGCGGCGTGGCTTTGGCATGATCGCGGGCTTCATGGCGGTGCCGTTCCTGATTGCCGGGGCCGTCGCCCCGCAGGCAGCCGCGCTGCTCTGGCAGATGTCCGGCTACGACCTTGCGTTGAGCGTCGCGCTCGGGCTCGCGACCCTGGCACTGGCTGCGCTCTCTCTGCTGATCCTGCGGGAACGGCGTGCCGCGGCACACCGGGACGAGTGACGGCCCGGGCGGAGGCCCTGCCGTGCGAGGAGCGCCGCCGCCGTGCCGCTCAGAGCGCGGGAAACAGACGCCTCAACCCTTTGATGCAACGTGGCTCGCTACCGCGGTTTGCTCCCTGTCGTCGCCGCCGATCTCGTCCAGTTCGGCCTGAAGGGACAACCGGCTGAGTGACCCCGATCACGCGGCTCTCAGCCATCAGCACGCCTCCCACGATGCCCGGAATGGCCGCGGGGAAGACCACCTTCAGCATCGTCTCGCCGCGCGTGGGACCGAGCGCCAGGGCACCGTCCTTGAGCGACTGGGGCACCGCCGACATGGCGCCATCGGCGAAGGACGACATAAGGGGGATGAGCATCACACCCGTCACTGCGGCCAGCGCGGTGTTGGGCGACACGTCGAGACCTAGCGACTGTCCGGCCGCGCGCTGTGCGCGCGCCTCCTGGCTCAGATCAGCGCGTGGCGGACCTTTGCAGAGACCCATTCGCTGAGCACGACTGTAGCGAGGATCAGAAGCAGGATCACCGAGACCTGGCTCCACGCGAGGGTGTTGAGCGAGGCTTGCAGCTTGAGGCCGATCCCTCCTGCCCCGACCAGCCCGAGGATCGTGCTTTCGCGGATGTTGATATCCCAGCGGAACACGGTGATCCCCCAGAAGGCGGGCATGATCTGGGGCACGATGCCGTAGTTCAGCACCTGCGCCGCACTGGCGCCGGTGGCCTCGATCGCCTCGATCTGGGTGGCGTCTGTTTCCTCGATGGCCTCGTAGAGCAGCTTGCCGACGAAACCGATGGAGCGCAGCGCGATGGCAACGATGCCCGCCAGCAGCCCCGGCCCGATGATCGCCACCAGCAGCAGCGCCCAGATCAGCGAGTTGATCGAGCGGGAGGCGACGATGATGAAGAGCGCAACGGGCCGCAGCACCAGCACCGAGGGCGTTGTGTTGCGCGCGGCACAAAACGCCACCGGCACGGCCATGACGACCCCGCCCAAAGTGCCCAGCGTGGCGATGTTGATCGTGTCCCAGAGCGGGCCCCAGAGCTCGGGCAAGTAGCTCCAGCGCGGCGGCCACATTCGGCTGCCGATGTCGGCGGCTTGGCTGGGGGCGTCGGTGACGAAGAACCAGATCGTGTTTTCCGTCATCAGCTGCCAGCAGAAGACGAAGAGCGCCACGAGCGCCAGCCAGCCACCCCAGAGCAGCAGCCGACCGCGCGGGCTGCGATAGGTCCAGACCTGGCTGTAATGTGACAGATCGCTCATTGAAGAAACTTCCGCAGGTAGGAGGAGCCGTATTCGGCCACCATGACGATGGCGATGACGATCAGCAGGATGGCGCCCGCGCTGTCGTATTCGTAGCGGTCGATGGCAGTGTTCAACGTGGCGCCGATGCCCCCCGCCCCGACGATGCCGATCACCGCGCTTTCGCGGAAGTTGATGTCGAGCCGGTAGAGCGACAGGCCGATGAGCCGGGGCATGACCTGCGGCTGCACGGCGTAGTTGACGAGTTGCAACCATGAGGCGCCGGTAGAGCGGATCGCCTCGGCCTGGGTCGGGTCGATCTCCTCGATGTCGTCGGCCAGCAGCTTGGCAATGAAGCCGATGGTGGCGAAGGAGAGGGTGACGAAGCCTGCGAAGGGCCCGAAGCCGAACATCGCCACGAAGAAGATGGCGATGATCACCTCCTGCAACGCCCGGCTGACGGCGATGATCCCCCGGCAGATGTAGTAGATCCAGCGCGGCGCGAGATTGCGCGCGGCTCCGATGCCGATCGGCACCGAGATGGCCACCCCCACCACGGTGGAGGTGAGCGTCATGGTCAGGCTCTCGACGAGGCCCTGGCTGATGTCCTTCCAACGGCTGGTGAAATCGGGTTGCAGAAAGCCCATGATGAAGCGCTGGCCGCGCTCCAGCCCGTCGTAGACGCGGGCCCAGTTCACATCGACGGTACCGACCGCGAGCACGAGGTAGACGAGAATGCCGACCTGCACCGCAATACGCCAGCGGCGGTCCTTGATGATCTGGGGCGGGCGGCGCCAGGTGGTGGGGTAGGCCGGCGCGCTCATTGGGCGAGGGCTTCCATCCGGTCGCGGGCATCGGCCTCGGCCGCCGCCTGTTCCTCGTCGCCCCGGCGCATCGCGTTCCAGTCTTCCTCGCCGTAGATCGTGGTGAGCGCGGCCTCGGTCAGTTCCTCGGGCGGGCCGTCGAACACCACGCGCCCGGCGCGCAGGCCCACAATGCGCTGCATGAACTGCTGGGCCAGCGGCACGTCGTGGATGTTGACGATGGCCGGCAGCCCGCGCTCGGCACAGATCTCGGTGAGCAGCCGCATGATCTGCCGACTGGTCTTGGGGTCGAGGCTGGCGGTGGGCTCATCCACCAGCAGCAGCTCGGGATCCTGCGCCAGCGCCCGCGCGATGCCCACGCGCTGGCGCTGCCCGCCCGAGAGCGCATCGGCGCGCTTGTCGGCATGTTCCATGAGCCCGACCCGGTCGAGCAGCTGGTAGGCGCGGGCGATATCCTCGCCGGGATACTTGCGCAGGAAGCTGCGCCAGAAGGGCACGTAGCCCAGCCGCCCCGACAGCACGTTCTCCATCACCGTGAGCCGCTCGACGAGGGCGTATTCCTGAAAGATCATCCCGATCCGGCGGCGCTGGCGGCGCAGTTCCCTCTTGCCGAGGGCGACAAGGTTCACATCGCCCAGCCGGACCTCACCACCGGTGGGTTCGACCAGCCGGTTGATGCAGCGGATCAGGGTGGACTTGCCTGCACCGGAGGGGCCGATCAGCCCCATGATCTGGCCCTCGGGCACGGTCAGGCTGACATCGGACAACGCGGCATCGCCCGTCTTGTAGGTCTTGGACAGGGCGGAAAGGGTCAGCATGGCAGGTGTCTTTCAAAAGAGGTTGCGGGCGGCGCGAGGCCGCCCGCGGGTTTCTTGGCAGTGCCGTAGGCTCAGTTGCAGTCGTAGACGACACCATTGGCATCGTCGATCTTGCGGATCACTTCCCAGTCCTTCTGGAAGGTGATCGGGATGAACTTGGCCTCGCCGGACTTGCTGAATTCTTCTTCCAGCGCGCTGCCTTCCCAGTCGAAGCTGAAGAAGGCGTCCTGGATCTTCTGCTGCAGGTCGGGGGTGAGGTTATGCGCGATCCCGTAGCCCGTGGTGGGGAAGGTCTGCGAGGTGTAGAGCGTGACCAGCTGATCCTCGGTCACCACTTCGCGCTCGATCATGCGGCCTTTCACCGAGTTGGCGATGGCGGCGGCGGGGTAGTCCTTGTTGGCCACGCCCAGGATCGAGTTGTCATGCGCGCCGGAGAACACCGGCTCGAAGTCCTCACCCGCCTTCATGCCGAAGTCGGCTGCGAGAATGGCGGAGGGCGCCTTGAACCCGGAGTTGGAGGTCTCGGAGGTGAAGGCCATCTTCTGACCCGCGATATCGGCCACTTCGGCGATGCCGGAGTCGGGGTAGGTGATGATCTCCATCTCGTAACCGAAGGAGCCGTCTTCGGCCGCCATCATCGTGAACGGGCGGAAACCGGCGCAGGCCACGGCGAGCGGGTTGGAGCCGGTGTTGAAGCCCGCGACGTGCAGACGCCCGGCCCGCATGGCCTCGATCTGGGCCGCATTGGACTGGACCGGGAAGAACTGCACCTGCGTGCCGGTCACCTCGGACATGTGGTCGAGAAAGCCCTGCCAGACCTCTGCGTAGACCGCCGGATCCTCGACCGGGGTATAGGCGAAGATCAGCGTGTCGGGATCGACAAGCTGGGATTCGTCGGTGGGGATGTCGGCGACCAGGTCCCCATCGGCATCGGTGAAACGCTCGTCGAGGGCGAATTCGGCGGCGGCGGGGCTGGCGAGTGCGAGTGCTGCGACGGCAGCAAGAGTGGTGCGGATAGTCATGTCGTCTCCCATTGTTCAGACACCGGGTGCCTAGATGCTGAACCTAACAATTTCATGAAATATGGAAATGGCATATTCCTTGCTTGCATCCGGCGTGCAGCGTCGGACACTCGGTCGTCGTGAGAGTGCCTGCGGGTCGGAGGGATGCGGATGACGCCAGTCGTTATCCGCGCGGGGGCTCGCATCGCACGCAGGGAGGGCAGATACATGGACCGAAGGCATTTTGTCGCGGGAGTGAGCAGCCTGGCGGTTCTTGGGGCTCCGGTTTGCCTGCGTGCGGCCCGGAGCTTTCGACTGGGGCTCACGCCGGTGTTTCTCGACAACGATGCCATCGTGATCGACCGCATCCGAACCGCGCTATCGGTTGCCATGGGAGAGCCGGTGGAGCTGATCCAGCGCCGCACCTACCAGGAAATCACGGCCACCATTCTCGACGGATCGGTCGATGCGGCTTGGATATGCGGCTACCCTTTTCTGCAGCAGCGCGACACCCTCTCGCTGCTCGGTGTGCCGGTCTGGCGCGGTCGGCCCCTCTACCAGTCCTACCTCATCGTCGGGCAGAACGACCCGGCCGAAGGGCTCGAGGACCTGCACGGGCATGTGCACGCGTTTTCGGACCCCGACAGCAACTCTGGCTACCTCGTGACGGCCTCCGACCTGGCCCGGATGGGCATGACGCCCGAAAGGTTCTTCGCGCGATCCGTGTTCACCTACGGCCACCGCAACGTGGTGCGCGCGGTGGCCGACGGGCTGACACGCTCCGGCAGCGTCGATGGATACGTCTGGGAGGTTCTCTCCAGCGTCGAGCCCGCGCTGACCGAGCGCACGCGTGTCATCACCCGATCCGAGTGGCTGGGCTTTCCGCCGCTTGCCGCGCGGGCCGACAGGGCCGAGGACAGCCAGGTTCAGCGCTTCGGCGCGGCGCTTCGCGGGCTGGGTGATACAGAGGCCGGACGCGATGCGCTTCGGCTTCTCTTTCTCGACCGCATCGACGCGGGCAGCCCCGCCCTCTTCGATGGCATCGCCGCCCGCATGGCCGATGTTCCGGGCCGATGAGCAAGGTGCTTCGCCCCGGAAAATGGCCCGTCACCATCCGGGTCGCACTGGCCACGGCCTGCCTGATGGTCCTGCTGGGGCTGGTGGCCTCGCAGCAGGTGCTCTCCACCCTCGCGCGCCTGCAGAGCGCCCGGCTGCAGGAGTTCGCACGGCTGCACGTGGAGGGCCTTGCCGTGGCGCTGGGGCCCTTCGCTCTGCACCGCGATGTCTGGGAGGTCTATGACACCCTTGACCGCGCCCGAACCAGCGCATCGGGCGGGCGGGTTCTGTTTACCGTCGTGGCCGATGATCATGGCCGTGTGCTGGCCGCAACGGATCCGAACCGCGCACCGGTCGACAGCGACATCGGCATCTTTGCAGCCGACGCGGTTCTGGTGGGTGAGGTTACGGCGCTCAGCGGCAGCTCGGTCGTGCGGGTGCGTGCGCCGCTCACGGTGCAGGGCCGTGACGTGGGCCGCATCGTGACCGAGCTCGACGTGAGCGACCTCCTGGCGCAGCGGCGCGCCACCGCCCTGGCCCTCCTGGCGGGCAACGCGCTGGCGACCCTGATCCTGGGGCTTGCGGGGGCGTTCGTTGTGGCGCGTATGCTGAAACCCGTCGAGCTCCTCACGCGGCACATGGGCGAGGCGGGCGGTCAGCCCCGGCCGATCCCGGAGGCGGCTATTCCGCGATCAGATACGGTGCTGGCACAACTCCTGCGCAGCTTCAACGGCATGGCCGGAGCGATCGACGCCCGGGCCGAGGCCGAACGGCGACTGGCCGAACGCGAGCGCTTTGTCAGCCTTGGCCGACTGTCCTCCTCGCTGGCTCATGAGGTCAACAACCCGCTTGGCGGGCTGCTGAACGCGACTGACACGATCCGCGCCTATGCCAACCGCCCGGAGGTGGTGCACCGGTCGGTCGACCTGCTGGACCGGGGCCTGCGCCATCTGCGCGACGTGAGCCGGGCGATCCTTGAAGAGAACCGTATCGACCGGTCCAGCCGCATGCTGTCGCCCACCGATTTTGAGGACCTGCGGCTGCTTTTCGAGCCTGAAACCAGTCACCGCCAGCAGCGGCTCGACTGGGTGATCGACGGCGAAGCGGCCCGGTTTGGCAGTTTTCCCTCGGGCCCTGTGCGACAGATCGCATTGAACCTGCTTCTGAACGCCTCATCGGCCGCACCGCAGGGCGGAGCGGTCGGGCTGTCCGCCCGCCTGCAGAACGGCGCCCTCGTGCTGAAGGTCACCGACGACGGGCCGGGCCTGTCGGAAGCAGCCAGGGCGCGGCTCCTCTCGGCAACGCCGGTCGAGCCCGGCGGCGGTGTCGGTTTGCGGCTGGTGCGCGATGTGGTGGCCGGGCTCGGTGGCGAGGTGAGCAGCGACCGCGTGGGCGCGCAGACGGAAATCACGGTGCGGCTGCCTGCGATGGAAGAGACCCCATGCTGACAGGTCGCCACGTCGTGCTCATCGAGGATGACCCCATCATGGGCCACTCGCTCCTTCAACGGCTCGAGCTGGAAGGCGCAGACGTCACCTGGGTCCGGCAGGCGACGCGGGGCGTGGCGGCCGTACGCACGCCGCGCCGTCCGGTCGACGCGGTGATCTGCGACATCCGCCTGCCGGACGGCTCGGGGGAGGACATCTTCAACACCGTCACCGGCTCCATCACGCCACCGCCTTTTCTGTTCATTACCGGTCAGGGCGAGATCGACCAAGCCGTCCGGCTGCTTCGGGCAGGTGCGGCGGACTACATGACCAAACCCTTCGAACTTGCCGCCTTCCTCGACCGGCTGGCGCTCATCCTGCGCCCCGACACGCCCCAGAGCCTGCCTCCCCAGGTTGGGGTCTCGGCGCTGGCGCGCCAGGTCGAACGGCAGGTGGCGGAGGCCGGAGCGAGCGACGCGCCCGTGCTCATCCGGGGTGAACGCGGCCTCGGCAAGGCGCTGCTCGCGGAGCGCATCCATGGCCTCTCAGACAGGCGGGCCGCGCCCTATATCACGGTCAACGCATTGCGCGACGAGGCGCCTGACGCCGCGTTGAAGAAGGCGATGTCAGACGTGGGCGAGGGCACGATCTTTCTCAGCGGGGTTGGCCGGCTGGCCCCCGAGAGCCAGGACCTGCTGCTTGACTGGCTGGAACGTGCACCCTTCCGGCTGATCGCCACGTCGGGCACCCGGATCGGCGAGAAGGTGGAGGCCGGCGGCTTTCGGGGCGACCTGCATTTTGCACTGATCGCCAACGAGATCGTCGTGCCGTCGCTGGCGCAGCGCCCGGAAGATACCGTCTGGCTCGCGGGGCAGTTCTTCCAGACGATGAACGCGCGGCGCGAAACACCCCTGCGGGGCATCTCCGACCTGGCCCTCTCGGCGATGCGCGACCACGACTGGCCGGGGAACGGGCGTGAGCTGCGGGCGCGGATGCAGCGGGCGCTGAGGGCCGCAGAGGGCGCCTGGATCTTCCCGGCCGATGTGTTTCCCGAACTGACCGAGCACGGCGCCGAAGTTAAGACCCTGTCGCAGGCCCGGGAAAACGCGGAACGGCGGCAGATCATCAAGGTGCTGGACCAGACAGGCGGGCAGGTCAGCGAGGCGGCACGGGTTCTGAAGGTCTCCCGCACGACGCTCTGGGAAAAGATGCAGAAACTGGGAATATGAGGCGCCCGTTCTGTTCGGATTTCCGAACGTGCGAGAAAATTCATTCTTGTCAATGCCTTGCAGCCTTGAAAAGTCGCCCCGGCAGTTCAGAACAGGCGACGGCTCTGGCCTAGACTTGCCTCGATACAGCGAGGGAGGAACCTAGCCATGAAATGCAACCGACTGGTTGATGCCGGGCGGCGTCAGTTCTTGCGCGGCGGCCTGGCCGGCGCCGCGGGGGCGGCTGCCGCAACCGTCATGTCAACGCAACAGGCCAAGGCCCAGGGCCTGGCGCGGGTCGAATACCCGCCCAACCGCCTGGCCAACATCGCGGACCTGGTGGAAAACGAGCCGCTCGACATCACCTACCCCGACGATGAAAGCCCCGGCGTCCTGCTCAAGCTCGGCACGGCGGTGCCCGGCGGCGTGGGCCCCGACGGCGACATCGTCGCCTTCTCGACCCTCTGCCCGCACAAGGGCTGGTACCTGAGCTACAACGCGGGCGACCGCACCCTGAACTGCCCGGGCCATTACTCCCGCTTCGACTGCGAGGCAGGCGGCCAGCAAACCTGGGGCCATGCCACCCAGAACCTGCCGCAGTTCGAGCTCTCGGTGGACAGTGCGGGCGATATCCATGCCCACGGCGTCGACGAGTTGCTCTACGGGCGCCTGTCGAACGTGCTGGAAAGCTGAGGGAGAAGAGAAAGATGGCTTATAAACGATTCACCGACCGTCTCCCCATCGTCCCGGCGGACGCCAAGGAGCACAACGTCACCTGCCACTACTGCATCGTCGGTTGCGGCTACAAAGCCTACACCTGGCCGCTCAACAAGCAGGGCGGCACCGCACCCTCGCAGAACAAGTTCGGCGTCGACCTGAGCGAGCAGCAGTACACCGACACCGAGGCCTGGTATGCGCCGTCCATGTACAACGTCGTCAAGCAGGACGGCGCGGACGTGCACCTCGTCATCAAGCCCGACGTGAACTGCGTGGTGAACTCCGGCCTCGGCTCGATCCGCGGCGCCCGCATGGCCGAGAACCGCCGCTCCGATGTCACCGGCACCCAGCAGCAGCGCCTGACCGACCCGCTCGTCTGGCGCTACGGCACCTGGCAGCCCACCACCTGGGATGACGCGCTCGACCTCGTGGCCCGCGTCACCGCCCGCTTCGTGGAGGCCGACGACGAAGATCAGCTCTACGTGTCGATGTTCGACCACGGCGGCAGCGCCGGGGGCTACGAGAACACATGGGGCACCGGCAAGCTCTACTTCGGCTCGATGAAGGTGAAGAACTGCCGCATCCACAACCGGCCCGCCTATAACTCCGAGGTTCATTCCTCGCGCGACATGGGCGTGGACGAACTGAATTATGCCTACGAGGACTACACGCTCACCGACACCATCATGATCGTGGGCGCCAATCCGATCGAGACCCAGACCAACCTCTTCCTCAACCACATGATGCCTGGGATGCAGGGCGGCGCGAAGGTCGTGATCGTCGATCCACGCCGCACCGTAACCGTGCGGGCCTGCGAGCAGGCAGCGGGGGCGGAAAACGTGCTGCACCTCCAGCCAAACTCCGGCACCGACCTCGCGCTCTTCAACGCGATCCTCACCCACATCGCCGACCAGGGATGGGTGGACAGCGACTTCATCGCCGCATCCACCATCCAGAACGCCACCGAGGTGCCGCAGAGCGAGACGCACCCCGCCGCGCTCGGCAGCTTCGAGGCCGCGCTGGAGGCGATCCGCCTTTCGCCTGCCGAGGCCGCCGAGATCACCGGCATCGCCGAGGCTGACATCATCAAGGCCGCCGAGTGGTATGCCCAGCCGCTTGAAGGCGAGCGCCGCAAGGCGGTCATCGCCTACGAGAAGGGCATCATCTGGGGCAACGACAACTACCGCACCATCGGCGCGCTGGTGAACCTCGGTCTCGCCACCGGCAACATCGGCCGCGAGGGCGGCGGCGTGTGTCGGCTCGGCGGCCACCAGGAGGGCTACTTCCGCCCCGGTGACGGCCACGTTGGCCGCCCCGCGCCCTACTTCGACGAGCTGCTGATCAACGGCGGCGGCGCGGTGCACCACATCTGGGCCTGCGACCACTACAAGACGACCCTCAACGCCTCCGCCTTCAAGCGCGAGTACAACCGCCGCACCAATATCGTGAAGGAAGCGATGGACAATGCGATCGGCGCGACCCGCGAGGAGCTGGTGGATGCCATCGAAGGCGCGATCCGCTCGGGCGGTCTGTTTTCGGTCAACGTGGACATCATCCACACCCAGATCGGTCAGGCCGCCCACGTCATCCTGCCCGCCGTCGAATCCGGCGAGATGAACCTCACCTCCATGAACGGCGAGCGCCGCCTGCGCCTCACCGAGAAGTACATGGACGGCCCCGGCCAGGCCCTGCCGGACTGCCTGATCGCCGCGAAGCTGGCCCAGGCGATGGAAGCCGTGCTCACCGAGGAGGGCCGCGCCGAATATGCGGCCCAGTTCCAGGGCTACGACTGGGAGACCGAGGAAGACGCCTTCATGGACGGCTACAACACCGCCCATCCAGAGGTGACCTACGAGCGCCTCTCCGCCGCCGGCACCAACGGCGTGCAGGAGCCGGTCGTCGGCTACGAGAACGGCGAGTTGATCGGCACGCCCCGCCTCTACACCGACGGCGTCTTTACCCGGCATGGCCGCGAGGACGGCAAGGCGCTCTTCTGCCACGCTGCATGGCGCGGCCTGCAGGCCGCCGGCAAGGCGCAGCAACGCGCCAACCACCGCTTCCTCATCAACAACGGACGGTCCAACCTCAACTGGCAGAACTGGTTCCTCGATCAGGACAACGACTTCGCGATGGACCGCTGGTCGGTGCCCTTCATCCAGATCAACCCCGAGGACGCCGCCGAGCTCGGCGTCGGCAACGGGGATCTGGTGGAGGTCTACAACACCGCAGGGGCGACCCAGGCGATGGTCTACCTCGAGCCCACTGCCCGCCGGAACGAAACCTTCATGCTGTTCGGCGCGCCCTCGGGCACACAGGGCAACGTGATCAACGGCGGCGTGAACGAGCTGGTCATTCCCAACTACAAGCAGACATGGGCGGACATCCGCAAGATCGCCGATGCCACCCCGGCCACGAAGAAGCAGAGCTTCAAGTCCTGGGAAGTCGAGCTTTAGGGCTTGCATGATCCAACGGCCGCGGCTCTCCGGGTGCCGCGGCCGTCTTGCGCAGGGGACCGGCTCATGACGCTTGCCTACATCACGCTCAAAGGGCGCGGCCGGACCGACGCCTTCATCGCCAAGGCCGCCCACGCCCTGATGCGGGACGGGCTGCGCCTGTGCGGCACCGTACGCGCAGCAGCCCCCGCGCCCGCCGGCCACCCCTGCGACATGGACTTGCGTATCCTGCCCGACGGGCCGGACTACCGTATCAGCCAGTCACTGGGACCCGGGGCTCGGGGCTGCCGGCTCGACAGCGGGGTCATCGAGGCCATCGCCTCCGACGTCGAAACGCGCCTTGATCGAACGGACCTTCTGATCGTCAACAAGTTCGGCAAGCTCGAGGCGCAGGGACGCGGCCTTTGCCCCGCAATGACGCAGGCTCTTGATGCAGACATTCCGGTGTTGGTGGGCGTCAACGCCATGAACCTCGACGATTTTCTCGAGTTCTCGGACGGTATGGCGACCTCCCTACCCCCCAGCCTCGACACCCTGCGCACCTGGGCAAGACAAACCTCAGCGAAGGCGCGAGCCGGTCTTCCCATGCCCAGTTGACCTGCACAACGTCCGTGGCGCATCCGCCACCTCGAGCGCACAAAGGGGTAACAGAGAGAGGTGACTGCAGAACGCTATTATTCTGACAGTCGGGCCCAAATCTTGCCCCGAGCTTCGACGAGGCTATCAGTTGCGGCCGAGCGTACTCGAGGATCAAGCTGTCCTTCTCGCCTGGCATGTATGTAAATGACTTTGACCCGCTTTCGCCCCGAGAGGGCGGCCGTCTGATGGCCGATCGGGGCTATTACACCGACTGGTATCGCGAAGCCTTGCAGGACAAGGGCATCAAGCCATGAATCCCTGGCCGGAAGTCCCGATTTAGGCCCGTCAGATACGACAAGCGCCGCTACAAGCGGCGCAACCGTATCGAGATCATGTTCGGCAAGCTCAAGGACTGGCGACGCGTTGCGACCCGCTATGACAGGTGCCCGAAGGTCTTTCTGCCCGCCATAACCCTCGCCGCAATTGTCACCTTCTGGCTTTGGAAGTTAACGAGTCTGGAGCCTAGCGGCTCATTCAGCCCGGAAGATGGGTTAAGCTGTCAAACCGTGTGCTCGGGATCCCATCTCAAAGGACGGCAAACTGATACTGATTCACTCATAAAACGATTTCAAACATATATTTGTGGTATTTCTTGCTGTCCGATAGCCTGCCACCAGGGAGGAGTGCGACATGTCGAATATCGAACCTGCACCCGGGCAGGCCGCCTGGTGGCGAACTGATGGCGGGAAGGACCTGGTCACGGCTGTCGCGCTGCTCTGCGCGGCCATTGGCGGCTTCGTCTTCATAAATCCCAACGGGTCGTCGATCTATCCCGGCGCGGGTGGCCTCACATGGCGCACCCTGCCTTTCATCTATGCCGCTCTCCTGTCCGCCCTGTCGGTGATCTACGTCATCCAGTCGGTCGCAAAGCTTCGCCGCGACCTGGCCACCGGGCAGGTGGCTCCGGTCGATTCTGAAACGCGGATCGTTCTGTTCAGACGTGTCGGCACTCTCGGCCTGCTGCTCGGCTTCGTGTCGCTGCTCAAGGTCGTGGGCTTCGCCATGGTGGCGCCGGCCTTCCTGTTCCTGCTCTTTCGTCTCTACAAGCGCGGCCCGATCCTTGGAGATGCAGGCATCTCTCTTTGCGGCGCGCTCGCGCTCTGGACGCTCTTCGTGCCGATCCTGAAGCTGAATCTGAAGGGTGACGTCTTCGACCCGCTGACCCCGGCCCTGCTCGGCCTCATCAAGATACTGGTACCCTGACATGCTCGACGGACTGCTACAGGGCTTCTTGGAAATGGGAAGCCTTGGAAACCTGACCCTGATCTTCCTGGGCACCGCACTCGGCCTCTTGGTGGGCGCACTTCCGGGCCTGTCCTCTCCCATGGCAATCATCGTGCTCTTGCCAATCACCTTCCGGATGGAGACCCTCCCGGCCTTTGCCCTGATGATCGGCATCTACGTGGGCACAAAGCTCGGCGGATCTTTCTCGGCGATCCTGTTGCGCACCCCGGGCACGCCTGCCTCGGCCTGCACGGCGCTTGATGGCTATCCCATGGCGCTGCGCGGCGAGGCCGGGCTGGCCCTTGGCTACGCCACGATGGCCTCGACCATCGGGGGGGTGCTGGGCTGGGTCGGCGCGGTCTGCGCCATTCCCCTGCTGGCCAGCGTGGCCCTGCACTCCGCGCCCGCCGATATCGCTCTGGTCGGCGTGGCCGGGCTCACGATGGTAGCGGCCTTTGCGCGCGGTTCGATCGTGAAAGGCCTCTCGGGCGTGTTGATCGGGCTGATGATCTCGTCGGTGGGCATCGACCAGCAGGATGCGGTCATGCGCTATACCTTCGGCCTGACGATCCTGGAAAGTGGCTTGCCCTTCGAGGCGGTACTCGTGGGAATCTTCGGCTTCGCCGTTGTCTTCTCGGATATCTCGATGACCGCGCGGGGCAGCGAATTGCTCACCAAGGACGTGTCGCTCCGGGTGCCGCGCCTCAAGGACCTGCTGCCGCGCTGGCGAGCCTGGTCGATCGGCAGTGCCTATGGCCTCGGTATCGGCGCGATCCCGGGCGTGGGCGCGGACGGCTCCACCTGGCTGAGCTACGCGACGGTCAAGAACAGCTC
Organism: Vannielia litorea; assembly: GCF_900142295.1. NCBI lineage: Bacteria > Pseudomonadati > Pseudomonadota > Alphaproteobacteria > Rhodobacterales > Paracoccaceae > Vannielia > Vannielia litorea. The sequence goes on along the minus strand of NZ_FSRL01000001.1, from coordinate 188,536 downwards.
CAAGAACCCGCCGCCGGAGGCGTTCGGCAACGGCGTGCCGGAGGGCATCATCACGCCGGAATCCTCGAACAACGCGACCACGGGCGGCGCGCTGGTGCCGATGTTGACCCTGGGCATCCCGGGCGATGGATCCACCGCGATCATGCTGGGCGCGATGATCATGCACGGGCTGACCCCCGGCGTGGGCCTGATGAACGACGACCCCGATATCGTCTACGGCCTCCTTGCGGCCCTGCTGATCTCGACGATCTTCATGTTCCTGATCGCGATGGGGGCGATCCGGGTCTTCGTGCGGGTGCTCCAGCGAGAGCGCAACGTGTTGTTCCCGTTCATCCTGGTGCTGGCAACGATCGGTGCCTTCTCGGCCGGTAACTCGACCTTCCCGGTCTACGTGGCCATCGGCTTCGGGGTGATGGGCTTCCTGCTCGAAAGCCGCGGCTTTCCGGTGGTGACGATCGTGCTTGGCGCGATCCTCGGCCCGATCATCGAGTACAACGTACGCCTCGCGCTCGCCCTCGATGGCGGCGAGTGGAGCACCTTCGTCTCGACCTGGCCGCGCATGGCTCTCGTCGCCTTCATCGCCTTCCTTCTCTTCAAGGAGTTTCGGAACGCCTTCAGATCCAATTCGAGTGCCCGGCGCACCGCCACCGGCGCAGCAAAGGAATCATCCGCCTCGTGACGAGAGTGGAGCATCACTGCCAATGGAGGAGACCCACATGAAACGCAGAACCCTTCTGACCACCATCACGGCGGCCATGGCCGGGCTGGCCCTCGCCGGGCCGGCAACGGCGCAGGACTTTCCGTCCGACACCATACGGCTGATCGTCCCCTACCCGCCCGGCGGCGGCTCGGACTCGATCACGCGCGCTTTCGGTGCCGCGCTTGAGGAGGTGTCCGGCCAGGCGGTCGTGGTCGAGAATATCCCAGGCTCCGAAGGGATCAACGGGATGCTCGCACTCAAGAATGCCGCACCCGATGGCTATACCATCGCGATGAATGGCTCGTCGGATGTGACGGCCCCCCTCGCCTTTCGCGATCAACCGCCTTACGAGCTTTCAGACTTCAGCTGCGCCGGGGCCATCTTCAAGACGCCGGCATGGATCGTCTCCCACGCCGACAACGGGTACGAAGACCTCGGCGATTTTCTCGAGGCCGCGAAGGAAAAGCCGGGCGAGCTGATCCTCGGCACCACCGGCAAGCTGAGTGCGACCGATTTTGTGGCCTCGACAGTCAAGGGCACCTCGGGCGCCGACTTCAAGGTCGTGCCCTTCGGCGGCGGCGGCCCGCTGCGCAAGGCGGTCATGGCCAACCAGGTCGACGCAGGTGTCATCCTTGCTCCGGTGTTTCTTCCGGAGATCCAGGCCGGCGAGCTCAACGTGCTGGCCGCTGCGGGTGACATGTCGGAAATCAACTACGAGCCGGCCCGCGCGACCAAGCATATCAAGGAATGGGGCGCCGATATCGAAGTGGCGCTTATTCGGGGCATCTGGATGCCCGCCGGAGTTCCGGAAGACGTGCAAGCCAAGATGAGCGAACTGGTTTCGCAGGCCATCAAGTCCGAGAGTTTCACGGCCTTCGGCGAGAACTTCGGCTTCGGGGCCCACGCGATGTCAGGCGCCGACTTCTGTGCGCGTCTGCCCCAGGAGGTCGAGGATCTGAAGACCGTCCTGAGCAAGTACGTCGAACGGTAGGGCTGCCGTCGCGGCCCCCGACTGGCCACCCGACTTCAGACACCCGCTGCGTGGCCTTGCTCGTGGCGGGTGTTTCGTTTTCGGGGTCTTGCGTAACCCTTCGGGCCGCAGCCCAGACGAAAGAACCGCCGACGGAGGCCGTCGGCGGTTCGCGATGTGCCGGGCGGGAGATCACCCGGCCGGGAGGTTCGTCAGACCTTGGCGTTGCCGGAGGCAGCAAAGCTCGCGGTCACGCCAGGCGGGGGCGAGAAGCCGAAATCGCCCCGCGCGATCACCTTCTCCACACCGCCCATCTTTTCGAGCAGCGCGGACTGATCGGCCAGTGCCCGGTTGTGGACCCGCGACGGGTCCAACTCCAGAAGCAAGGCTGTTCTGCACCGTCGGAGATCATCGGCATGATCGGGTCGGCCGGCGAGATCATACAGCTCCTCGGGGTCTTCCTCGAGGTTGAAGAGCTGGGGCGGATAGTCTTCGTAATGCACGTATTTCCATGGCCCCTGGCGCAGCATGAAGGCGGCCTTGCGGGAACCGGTGGCGTGATATTCAGAGATTACCGCGCCGGGCTCCGCGCTCATCAGGTCGATCTCGCCAAAGCCCTCCGCGTCGCATCCGGTGGAACTGAGGATGAAGCGCGACAGGTCGGTCAGCGAGCGAGCGCCCTCGTTTACCGCGCCCTCCGGGATGCCCGGGCCGGAGACGATGAGCGGCACGCCGACGGACTCCTCGTACATCGTCGACTTGCCCCAGAGCCCCCGCGCGCCGAGGTTGTCGCCGTGGTCGCTGGTGAAGACGATCCTCGTGTCGTCCGCCAGCCCCGCAGCCGCGACAGACTGCATGATGAGACCCACCTGGTCGTCGATGAAGCTGCACAGGCCATAGTAGCCCGCGAGCGCACGGCGCACGTCGTCCTCTGACCGGAAATGGCTATCGTAGGCGATGGCGTCGGTGTAGTCGCGCAGGTAGGGATGATCGGGCCGCTCCGCCTTGGCGTAGAGCTTGGGCATCGGAAGGTCCGCCCGATCGTACATATAGTAATATTCCGGCGGCGCCGTCAGCGGAAAATGAGGCGACACGAAGGAAACGAAGAGCACCCAAGGCTTGTCGCTGTGCTTATGGGCCTCCTCGCGCAAGAAGATCTGCGTACGGGCCGAGATGTCGCGATCATATCTTGTATAGGTGGACTCGCCCGGTCCGGCCATGCCGGCCATCTTGTCGGCTGCGCCGCGCTTGACCGTCCGGTCGCGGACAAGGCCGAGCACGTCGCCGATGCCATCGACGACCTGCATCGGTATCTCGGCCTCAGAGAACCCGTAGTCATCTTCCGGTGCCCCACGGAAGTGGAGCTTGCCGATGGAGCGCACATGATGCCCCGCCTGACGCAGCCGGTGATGCCAGCTCTCGACGGCGCCGGTATAGGGGTGAGCGTTGTCCCAGGCGCCGATCTCGCGGACCGGCTTGCCGGTGGCAAAACTGGCGCGAGCCGGAACGCAGATGGGGCTCGGCGTGTAGGCGCTGTTGAAGCGTGTGCCCTGCTGGGCCAGGCCGTCGATGTTGGGGGTCTTCACGATCGGATTGCCGTAAGCGCCGATTGCCTTCCGGCTGTGCTCGTCGGCCATGATGACGATCAGGTTCTTGGGGTCCATCCATTCCTCCCTCTGGGTTCGGACTGCCGGCCTCAACGCAGGCGCCCGCTGTTGGCGAGGGCGCAGCAGCAGCCTGTCACTTTACGGGTAGCCACTGGGAATAAATACCTCCAATATTTTTTTGGAAGCGAACTGATACCGAATAAGGATGAATGGGCGCCCAGATGGAGATGCACCAGTTACGATACTTCGTGGCGGTCGCTGAAGAGCTGCATTTCGGCAGGGCCGCCCAGCGAGAGAACGTCTCGCAGCCGCCGCTCAGCCTGCAGATCAAGAAACTGGAGGAAGAACTCGGCGTACTTCTTCTGGAACGCACCAAGCGCCGTGTCCGCCTGACCGAGGCGGGTGCCGCCTTTCTTCCCGAGGCGCGCAGCATTCTCGCGACAGCCAAGAACGCGAAGCACATGGCGCTTCAGGCGCATCGGGGAGAGATCGGCCAGGTACGCCTGGGCTTTGTCCATTCGGCCTCGCTCGGATACCTGCCGCAACTCGTAGAGCCTTTCCGCAAGGCATTTCCGCTCGTCAAGATTTGCCTGGAGGAGATGACCGTGACCGAGCAGGTGGAGGCGCTGCACGACGGCAGCATCGATATCGGCATCGTTCGACCGCTTGTCGAAATGCCCGAATGGGAGAGCTTCCAGGTGGTGCGAGAGGGGTTCACCCTTGTCGTGCCGGTCACTCATGCAATGGCCGGACAGGACTCGGTCGATCTGAGGTCACTCCGCGACGAGAATTTTGTGTTTACACCAGAGCACCGATCGCCGGCCTTCTACAGCCAGCTGATGAGGATCTTCGCAAAGAGCGGATTCGTGCCCAAGGTCGTGGTGGAAGCCAACACGGTCTATACGACCATCGGCCTGGTCGGAACCGGGGCCGGGCTTGGGATCCTTCCCGAGAGCGTGAGTTGCGTGCAGATCCCTTCGGTCAGGTTCGTTCCGATCAGGAACACCTCGGAGACAGCAGAGCTGCAGATGGTCTACCAGCCAGACCGTCTTACAAACTCGGCGCGCAAGATGGTCGACTTTGCCAAGGCGCTGGCAAAACACCAAGCCTGATCAGGTTTCAGTTGATGCCCGCCAGAGCCTGGTCATAGGCCGACACGATTTCTTGCGCGCGCCGGCCGACCTCCCCTGCCGTCATTCCGGCGGAAAACAGATTGGAGCCAATGCCGAACCCGGTGATCCCGGCCTTCAGCCAGGCATCGAAATTCGAGGGCCCGGCCCCGCCCACCGCATATGTCTTTGTTTCCCGCGGCAGAACCGCCTTGACGGCCTTCAGCCCATCCACCCCGAGCAGCGACGCCGGAAAGAATTTGAGGCCGTCGGCGCCCGCGGCGAGGGCGGCGAAGCACTCTGTCGGCGTGAGAACGCCCGGGTAGGAGGCCAGGCCCAGCGCCTTGGTTCGGGCAATGACGTCGGGCACGGCATTGGGCGAAACCACCAGCCTGCCCCCTGCCCCGGCGACCTCTTCGGCCTCGCGAACCGTCAACACCGTTCCGGCGCCGATGGTGGCCCGATCCGACAGGGCGTCGGAGAGCAGCCGGATGCTCCTGAGCGGCTCGGGCGAATTGAGCGGCACCTCGATGGTGGTAATCCCGGCTTCGACGATCACGGTTCCGACTTCGACAGCCTCTTCGGGGCGCAACCCGCGAAGGATGGCGATGATGTCCCGGCTCATGTCTCTCTCCTGTTCATCTTTGCGAAGGCTGACTTCAGCCCCGCAAGCGTAAGCTTCTCGGCGTCGTGCTGACGCGCCGCAGTGCCCATCACCGCGAGCGCTATCTGGTAGTTGCGGGCAAGCTCGGGCGCACCGATGATATCCACCGGGCGACCGGACCAATAGGCGCGGGTTGCCGCCAGTTCGGCACCGATGAGCAGGCCCGACAGGCGGCTTCTGCCCTCAGCCGGCCCGGCATCGTGGAGCAGGGCGTTGGCACGCACGCCGAAGAGCGGGAGCATCGGGCCGCCGGGTGCGTCGGCGGCTTCCCGTACTGCCGCGCGAAAGGTGTAATCGTCCAAGCCATCCTCGCCCACGGAATGGCGCAGGACGGAGGTCTTGGCCAGCAGGGCGAAGAGCTCGCCCGTCATGGCGGTGGCAAAGCGCAGGAGCCGCCCTTCCTCCACCAGCACCCACTTGGTGTGCGTGCCCGGAAGGCAGAGCACGCCGGTATGCTCCGGCGCATCCACCAGGAACCCGGCGATCTGGGTTTCCTCGCCGCGCATCACGTTGGCAGGCTCCAGCTGCTTGAGACCCGGCAGGATACGCAGGTCTCGCCGGGGGTGCGGAACGCGCACGGCAGAGGCAGCAAGCCCGGCCACTCCATGGGTGATATCTGCGTAAGGTGCCTCGACCCAGCCGCCCCTCGCACCGGCCATGCCCGCGATGACCACCGGCAGCGAAGGGTCGGCACCCAGGCTGTCGAGATGATCTTCGAGCAGCGGCGCGTATTCCCCGGCACCGAGTTGACCCATACCTGTCGGCGCGGACCTGCGGCCACGCACCGCGCCTGTCTCGTCGATCAGCCATAGCCGAAAACTGGTGGTGCCCCAGTCGACCGCCGCAAAGCCGGGTGTCATTCGATTTCGTACCGCTTGATGAACTCCGGATCCGGCGTCACGCCAAGCCCGGGCCCGTCGGGAATGCTCACCATTCCGCCGTTGCGCTTGACCTGCCCCTGGATGTCGAGGGGGTCGCTGAGGAGATGGTCACGGAAGCGGTTCTCGGTGGTGTCGAACTCCAGCATCGGCTCCCAGGGGTGCAGCCCACCCGGCATCGGCGGCATCGCGGCGAGAAGCTGAAGGTTGGTCGCCACGGCAATCGCGCTGCCCCAGACATGGTTGATGACCGGGGTGAAATGCGCGTGCGCCAGCGCCAGGATGCGCAGGTACTCTGTGATCCCGCCCAGCGCGCAGACCTCGGGTTGCGCAATGTCGAGCCCGCGATTCTCCAGGATCTGGCGCCAGCCCCAACGGCCGAACTCCGCCTCGCCACCCGAGATGTTGACCTTCAGCCCGGCGCGCAGCTCGCGGTAGCCGTCGTGATCCTCCGGCGCGACCGGTTCCTCGAACCAATAGGCCCCGAGCTCGTCGAGCGCCCGCCCCACATAAAAGGCGTCTGAAGTGGTGTAGCAGTGGTTGGCATCCACCATGAACTGCGCTTCGCCCACCCCGTCGGCTACCGCCTCGCAGAGCCGCACATCCGCCTTGGGGCCGAGGCCGGTCTTCATCTTGGTTGCGGTGAAGCCCATGCCGATGATCTCCGCAGCCTCGTCCCTGAACCGGGCGACGTGGTCTTCGACGCTCTCGCGTTTCAGCATCATGCCGTAGCCATAGGCGCGCACCTCGCGCCGGTGCGCCCCGCCGATGAGCTTGTGGATGGGCAGCCCGGCGACCTTGCCGGCGATGTCCCAGAGCGCGATGTCCACGCCCGAGAGAGACTGCATGGGCATGCCCTTCTGCCCATGGTCGCGCAGCAGGTTGTAGACCTTGTGCCAGATCACGTCGCGATCGAGCGGATCCATTCCCAGAACCATCGGCTGGATGACCCGCTCAACGATTGCCTTGTTCGCCAGCGCCACGTTGCCCGGACCAAAGCACTCGCCCCAGCCGGTCACCCCTTCATCGGTCGTGACCTCGACGAGGTGAGCGGTGCGCTTGGCGTAGTACTGCTGCGAGTAGCCCAGTTCCTCGGGCATGTCGCATTGCAGGACATGGCTTTTGATTTCGGTGATCTTCATGGTTCGCCCTTCAGTTCAGTCCGCGGCTGATGCGCTTGACGACCAGGTAGTCGTTCAGCGCCAGCCGGGAGCAGTCATGCCCGATGCCCGATTGTCCGATCCCGCCATGCGGCAGGTAGATGTCGTATTTCACACCGTTGACCTGCACCTCGCCGTAGCGCAAGCCGCGCGCCATCTCTTCGGCCAGGGCGAGGTTGGCGGTGAAGACATAGGAGGCCAGCCCGCCCTCCTCGCCCTCGTTGGCCAGGTCGAGCAGGGTGCCGCGGTCGTCGAAGGGGATGAGGCTGACCACCGGGCCGAAGATCTCGTCCTGGTAGATCCGCATGTCGCGGGTGACCTCTCCCAGCACGGTTGGCGCGAGGAAGTGGCCACGCTCCAACCCCTCCGGCCGGTCGCCTCCCGCGAGCAGGGAGGCCCCCTTTTCGACGGCATCGTCGATCAACCCCTTCACGCGGGCCCAGGCGCGCCCGTCGATCATAGGACCGGTCAGTATGTCGGCGTCACGGTCGAACCCCACCTTTGCGGCGCGGGCCCGCGCGACGACCTTGTCGCGGAACCGGTCGTACACCCCGCGTTCCACGAAGACCCGATTGGGGGTCACGCAGATCTGCCCGGCATTGTTGAACTTGACGGTGGTGACGATATCGGCGGCAAGATCGAGGTCGGCATCATCGAAGACCAGCACCGGCGCATTGCCGCCAAGCTCCATCGAGTACTTCTTGATGGAGGTCGCACCCACCTTCATCAGGTGCTTGCCCGTATTGGTGGAGCCGATGAGGGTGATGAGGTTCGGAATGGTGGAGGCGGCCAATGCGTCCGATGGCGCATAGCCGTCGGTGGTGAGGATGTTCACCACGCCGGCCGGCAGGCCGATCTCATGGCAGAGCTCACCCACAGCATAGGCCGAGACCGGCGTTGCCGCGGAGGGGCGAATGATGATCGGGCAGCCCGCCGCCATCGCGGGGGCGATCTTGTAGGCCAGGTTCAGCAGCGGAAAGTTCCAGGCGAGGTAGGCAACCACAACGCCCACTGGCTCGTAAACGATGCGGTGCTCGTGGGTGCCGTCGAGGTCGCGGAGCGTTTCGTCATGCACGCGCTGGATCTCTTCGGCATAGAACTTCAGCGACCGCTCGAGCAGGTCGAAGTCTTCCCGGGTGCCACCCCAGGGTTTGCCCATCTCGCGGTGGATGCAGTCGCGGAGCATCTCTTCGTTTGCCACCACCGCGTCCCGCAGCTTCAGCATCCAGCGCTGCCGCTCGGCGACCGGCGTCGCGGCCCAGCCGGGCGCGGCGGCCCTGGCCGCCTGCAGCGCCGCCTCGACGTCGCCCATCCCGGCCGCCGCCACGGTGGCCACGCGTTCCTCGGTGGCGGGGCTGATCACCTCGACGGTGCCTTCGCCTTCGACAAGCGTACCGCCGATGTACATTCTCTTCAGGTCTTTCATCACTGTCCTCGAGTGGGTGCCGGTGGCGTGTGCATCCATCGCCCTATATCTCCCCTGCGTAGTGGCAGAGCACATCCGCTCCGCCGGTCTTCGCCGAAGGCGGTGCCTTGGTGCGGCACAGCTCGGTGGCATGCGGGCAGCGCGGCGAGAACCGGCAGGCATCCATGGGGATCGGGGATGGCGCCACCGGCTTGCGCTGCCGCACCTTCCGCGCGCGCGGATCCGGGATCGGCACTGCCTCGAGCAGTGACCGCGTGTATGGATGTTTGGGCCGCGCGAACAGCTCGTCGGTTTCCGAAAGCTCCACCACCTGCCCTCGGTACATCACCGCGATACGGTCGCAGAAGTGCTCCACCACTGCGAGGTCATGGGCGATGAAGACATAGGTCAGGCCAAGCTCGTCCTGCAGGTCCTGGAGCAAGTTGAGCGTCTGGGCCTGGATCGAAACATCGAGGGCGGAGACCGCCTCGTCGGCAATGATGACCTCGGGCGATGTTGCCAGCGCGCGGGCAATGCCAAGGCGCTGCCGTTGTCCGCCCGAAAACGCATTGGGATAGCGGTGCAGGAACTCGCGACGAAGGCCCACCTGTTCCAGCAAGTCAGACACGCGCTCGGCCAGAGCCGTGCCCGTCAGCCCTTCGCTCTTCTTCAGCGACTGGCCGATGAGGTCGATCACCCGCAGCCGCGGGTTGAGGGAGGATTGCGGGTCCTGAAAGACCATGCGCACCTTTTGCCAGACCCGGCGCAGAGCCTCGTTGTCGGCCGAAACGAGATCCACCACCTCGCCCGACTTGTCGCGGAACCGCATCTCTCCCGCGCTTGGCGCAAGGATCCGCATGATGCACCGCCCCAGTGTGGTCTTTCCGCTGCCGGACTCGCCCACGATCCCGAAGGCTTCGCCCCGGTGCACGTCGAAGCTGATGCCCTCCACGGCCCGCACCGTCTCTGTCGGCTTGCGAAAGAACCCGCCGCCGATGGGAAATTGCTTGTTCAACCCTCGAATCTCCAGAACCGGCTCAGACATCGGCCCCCTCCTTCGCATGCAGGAAGCAGGCGGCCGCGCCCCGGCCGGCCGGCACCATTGGCGGCTCGGCCCGGTCGCAGACACCCGGCATGAAGTGGTCGCACCGCGTGCGGAACGAGCAGCCCGAAGGCCGCGCCAGCGGATGGGGCACCATGCCCCGGATCGCCGGAAGCCGCCGTTGCCGCGCCTTGCCAAGCTGCGGCACCGACTTCATCAGCGCCCGGGTGTAGGGGTGCTGCGGGCTCTCGAAGATGGAGTAGACATCGCCCTGCTCCACGATCTTGCCCATGTACATCACCACCACGTCCTCGGCGACTTCGGCCACCACGCCTAGGTCGTGGGTGATGAGCATGACCCCCATGTGGAACTCCTCCTTGAGCTCGGCGATCAGGTCGAGGATCTGGGCCTGTGTCGTCACATCCAGCGCCGTCGTCGGCTCGTCCGCGATCAGCAGGCGCGGCTGGCAGGACAGGGCCATGGCAATCATCGCCCTCTGCCGCATGCCGCCCGACAGCTCGAAAGGGTATGCCTCGAAGCGTTCTCGAGGGCGCGGAATCCCCACCCGGTCCAGCATCTCGATTGCAATCTCCCTGGCCTCGGCTTTCGAGACCCGGCGGTGCAGCAGGATCGTTTCGGTGATCTGCTTGCCGATCTTCTGGATCGGCCCGAGCGAGGTCATCGGCTCCTGGAAGATCATCGCGATCTCGTCGCCCCGCACCTCGCGGAGCTCGCGCGACCCGTGCCGTGCCTTGGCAAGGTCGAGCGTGCGCCCGTCGGCGTTGCGGTACTGGATGGAGCCTTCGACGATCCGCCCCGGCGCGTCGACGATCCGGAGGATCGAGCGCGCCATGATCGACTTGCCGCAGCCGCTCTCGCCCAGCACGCAGAGCGTCCGGTTGGGGTGGATGTCGAGGTCCACGCCATCCACGGCCTTCACCACGCCATCCTCGGTGAAGAACTGCGTCCGGAGCCCGCGGATCTCGACCAGCGGCTCAGTGGGATGTGGGGTCTGCGGCATCGCGAAGTCCATCTCCGAGGAAGTTGAGGGCCAGCACGGCCATGACGATCATCGAGCCGGGCGCGATCAGCAGCCAGGGCGCCTGGATGATGGTGCGCACGTTCTGCGCCTCCTTCAGCAGTGTCCCCCAGGAGACGATCGGCGGCTGAAGGCCGATGCCGAGGAACGACAGCGAGGTTTCGGCGAGGATCATCAGCGGCACGGCCAGTGTGAGCGAGGCAATGATGTGGCTGGAGAAGCTGGGCACCATGTGCTTGCGGATCACCTCCCAGTCGCTCAGCCCGTCGAGCCGGGCCGCGGTGATGAAGTCCTCTCTGCGGAGCGACAGGAACTTGCCCCGCACTTCTCGCGCCAGTGAGGTCCACCCGATCATCGACACGATCACCGTGACGACGAAGTAGGTGCGCAACGGTGGCCAGCCCAGCGGAATGGCCGCGGCCAGCCCCATCCAGAGCGGAATGGTCGGGATCGAGCGGATGAACTCGATGAGGCGCTGGATGACATTGTCGATCCAGCCGCCGTAATAGCCCGACATCCCGCCCAGCGCGACGCCGATCACAAGAGAGACCGCAACGCCGACAAGACCGATCGACATGGAGATGCGCGTGCCCATCACGATGCGGCTGAAGATATCGCGGCCCAGGCGGTCGGCCCCCAGCAGGTACACCCGGTCCCGCGGGTTCACCGGGCCGAAGAAATGCCGGTTCATCGGGATGAGGCCGAGCAGGTCGTACTCGTACCCCTTCACGAAAAAGCCGACCGGAATGATCTTGTCGGGGTCCGCCACGAAGGTGCGGCGCCTCTCGACCTTGTCGAGCTCCAGTTTCAGACCCTTCGCGTGCAGCAAAAACTCCCTGCCCCCGTCGGTCCCTTCGACAAGGAGCGAGATACCCATCGGCGGCGCAAAGGGGGCGCGGCGGTTGGTTTCGTTGATGTCGGTTGTCGTGATGAACTCGCCGAAAAGGGCCATCACGTAGATGAAGCCGACGAACCAGAGGCTGAAATAGGCCACCCTGTGCCGGCGGAACTTGCGCCACATCATGGCCCAGGGGCCGAGCAGCACGGGCATGCGCTCTGCCTCTTCCACGGGTTCGGGCTGTGCGATGTCTGTCTGGGTCGCGGTCATTGGTAGCGAATCCTCGGGTCAATCCAGGCAAGCAGCAGATCGGAGATCAGCGTGCCAAGCACGGTCAGGAGGCTCACGATCAGGATCAGCGAGCCGGCGAGGTACATGTCCTGCACCAGCAGGGCCCGGAGCAGCATCGGTCCGGTGGTGGGCAGGTTCATCACCACGGCCACGATGATCTCGCCGGAGACCAGCGTGGGCAGGATCCACCCGATAGTGGAGATGAAGGGGTTGAGCGCCACGCGCACCGGGTAGCGCATGAGGAGCTGAAACTCCGACATGCCCTTGGCCCGCGCGGTCACAACGTAGGGGCGGTAGAGCTCGTCGAGCAGGTTCGCGCGCATGATCCGGATCAGCGCCGCCGCGCCCGAGGTCCCGACAACGACGACCGGCATCCAGATGTGCTGCATCAGATCGACGACCTTGGCCCAGGTCCAGGGCTCGCCGATGTACTCCGGGCTCACCAGCCCGCCGACGCTCTGGCCGAAGTACTTGAACGACAGGTACATCATCACCAGCGCGAGCAGGAAATTGGGCACCGCAAGACCGATGAAGCCGAAGAAAGTGGCCGCGTAGTCGCCGAAGGAGTACTTGCGGACGGCGGAATAGATCCCGATCGGCAGGGCGATCATCCAGATGAACAGGAGCGTCATCAGCGAGATGGCGAAGGTCCAGCCGAGCCGGTCCCAGATCAGTTCGGAAACGGGCAGGTTCTTCTCGAAGGACAGTCCGAAGTCGCCCTCAAGCAGGATTCCGGTGATCCACTTCCAGTACTGTACGTAGAAGGGCTGACCGAGGCCGTACTGCTCGCGGAGCAGAAGCATGGTGCCGCTGTCGAGCCCGCCGCTGTCGCTCAATTCGGCCGCGAGCGTGTCGAGGTAGTCGCCGGGCGGAAGCTGCACGATGAGGAAGGTGACCACCGACACGAGAAATACCGTGGGGATCATGTAGAGGATGCGTCGGTAGATGAAGCCTAGCATGGGAATGTCCGGATCAGGAGGTGGCGGCCCGGCGCGGGAGGCGCACCGGGCCGCGGGAGGGCGGCGTCACGGGAGGGACTTGCCGCCTTCGTAGTACATCTGGCTCACGTAGGGAGACGGGTACCAGAGCTGGCCGGAGATCGGCAGCGGATCGGGCGCGTTCTTCACGTTGTTCCGCGCCACGCCGAAGGCCGGGTCGCTCTGCACCAGGCCGATGGTCAGGAACTGGTCCGCCGACATCTCGAGAAGCTTGTCCATTTCCGCCTTGCGCGCCTCGTCGGTCGCCGCGGACTTCACAAGGTCGTACTGGGTGAACAGTGCCTTGATGTGCTCCGGCGGCTCGATGCCGGTGGACTTGTCGACGCCCCACTTGGCCCATTCGGGTGCCCAGTAGACCGCCTGGCCGAACGGCAGGTAGCACTCGGGCGAGGTGTAGGCATCGGACTGGCCACCGGCGCAGTTCCAGATGTAGGCGTCGTGCTCCGAGGCGGCGGCAATCTCCTGAAGGCGCGCGCGGTCGCTCACCCGAACCTGGAAATCGAGCCCGACATCGCCCGCATAGGCCGCGACCAGCTCCATCACGTCGGGAAATTGCGCCCCGAAGACATCCGCCGTGAGAAAGACCAGGGTGAAGCGGTTGCCGTCGGGATCGAGGCGATAGCCCTCCGCGTCCTTCTCCGGCAGCACCTTGTCGAGGTACTCGTTGGCCAGGTCGGGGTCGTACTCCACAAACTGGGTCGCCATGCGCTCGTTGTAGAGCGGCGAAACCGGCTGCGGTGCGGTCTGGGCGGCGCGTCCGGAACCGAAGTAGATCAGGTCGATGATCTCCTGCCGGTTTACCGCATGACTGATGCCCACCCTGAAATCCTTGTTGTTGACGATCTCGTTCTTGACCGGGTCAGGGTTGTTGAGGTTCAGCATCAGGATCGCACCGTTCGACGGCAGGTCGTTGGTGTCGAAGAAATGGTACTTGCCGCGCTCCATGTTGTCGGTCAGCACCGCGCGGTTGGCGGGCCGGCCAAGGTGGCGGTTCATGTAGTCGATCTCGCCGTTGAAGGCTTTCAGCAGGATGGTCTCCGGGTCTTCGACCTGATCCCACGTGATGCTGTCGAAGTAGGGAAGCTGGTTGCCCTCCGCGTCGACCTTCCAGAAATACGGATTGCGTTCGGCCACCACCCGGTCCGACGAGCCGTAGGCGTTTTTCAGTTTCCACGGGTGCAGCGTGGGCCGGTCGGCATTCTGCCAGAAGGCGGGCGTATGCATCTGCCCGGCCTTGAGGGTGAAGAGCGACACCCAGTCACCCGCTGCGGGCTCTGCATCGATCAGGGCCTGAATGCCATCGGGGTTGTAGGCTTCGTGGAACTGGCTGAGGTAGTGCTTCGGGTAGTTCACGGGGTAGTAGCCGAAGCCATAGGCAAGGTTCTGGATGAACAGCCCGTTGGGTGAAGCGAACTTGAACTCCACCGTCGTATCGTCAATCTTGCGCACTTCCACCGGGCCCTCGGGGCCGACGTAGATCGCGTGCTTGGAGGGGGTCAGCCGTTCATCGGAGAAGACCTCGTACCAGAACATGATGTCGTCGGCGGTAAAGGGCGCGCCGTCCGACCAGCGCATGCCCTCGCGCAGCTTGAAGGTGAAGGTGGTGGCATCTTCAGACACCGTCCAGCTCTCGGCGATGTTCGGCTTCACCTCGGTCCAGTCTGCACTCCAGCGGACGAGGTTCTCGTGGCCGATCGTGCGCACGATGTTGTGCTGATCCCCACCGCCGAGGATGGCCCGGCGCAGCGTGCCGCCGTACTCGCCGATCGACTCCAGCGTTTCGAAGATCAGTGGGCTTTTGGGCAGGCGGTCCTCGACCGGGGGCAAGTCACCGCTTTCGACCAGGGCATCCAGCATGGGCGCCTGGTCATACTCGGCGGCCCAAAGGCCAGTGGTTCCGAGCAGGGCGGCCAGAGCCGCGGCAAGCCCGGTCCGGGCCGCACCGCCGAAGGGGTGCAGGTTCAGTACTTTCATGATCTCCTCCCAAGAGATTCCTGTTGATGTCACCAGTTGGTGACCGACCCATCGGGCCTGGCGAGGTGCGGGCATTCGACGTGAACCGCCGGGCTGGCCCGCAGGGCGTCTTCGTTGACCTCGACGCCCAGCCCGGGCCGATCCGGCACCGGGTAGACGGCCCCTTCGAGCTCAACCTGAACGGGGAACATCGTGGAATCGTGAAAACCGAGATTCTCGACCGGCGACTGGCGCGTCTCGACCCAACTGAGGTTGGGGACGGCCGCTGCCATATGCGCGGTCGCAGCCGTGCAGACGGGCCCGAGCGGATTGTGCGGCATCAGGTCCACGTAGAACCGCTCGCTCCAGCCGGCCACCTTCATCGACTCGGTGAAGCCGCCGATGTTGCAGATGTCGAGCCGCATGTACTGCGTCAGCCCCTGTTCGAGGAACGGCGCCGCCTGCCATTTCGAGGCGAATTCCTCGCCAATGGCGAAGGGCACATCCGTCATTCCGCGCAGCATGGCGTAGGCTTCCGGTGCCTCCGAGCGGATCGGCTCTTCAAGAAAGTCCAGCGTACCCGCGGGCAGCATGTGACACAGGCTCGCGACCTCGGCCGGCGTGTAGCGGTGGTGCAGGTCGATGCCGAGGCAAAGGCTGCGCCCGAACCGCTCCCGTATCGCGATCAGAGCTTCGGCCGTCCGGGCGAGTGACTTGCGCGGATCGAAAGTGCCGTCGCCATCGAAGCCGCCGGGGTAGATCCGGACACAGTCCCAGCCTGCCTCCACCAGTGTCCGGGTCTTTTCCAGGGAGGTGTCGACCTCGTCTGCAAGGAAGCTGGCAAAGGTCGGAATCTCGTTGCGCTGCTTGCCGCCCAGAAGCTGATAGACCGGCACACCGAGGCGTTTGCCCAGCAGGTCGTAGAGCGCAATGTCGATCGCCGAAATCGCAGCGGTCAGAACCCGCCCACCCTCGAAGTACTGGCTGCGATAGCTCTCTTGCCAGATCCGGCCAATCTGCCGCGAGTCGGAGCCGACGAGAAACCGCGCGAAGTCGTCCACCACCGCCGCCACCGCCGCCTCCCGGCTCGACAGGCCGGATTCACCCCAGCCCACCAGCCCGTCACGGCTCTCGATCCTGACGAGGAGCTGGTTCCTGCCTCCGACCCGGACCGTGAGCGACTCGATCGAGGCGATCTCCGCTGCACGATCAAGATCAAGGCTGTCGGCCCTCAAGGCACTGGCTGGCGCTACCGTCACGACTCACTCCCTGTCCTTCTTTTGGGAAGCCATAACATGATCCAATCATAATCGTACATTATTTTTTGCATATCCTGTTCGATTCATGTATTCATGCGCCCAGAACAGGGAGACCGCACCATGGCCCGGCAGAACATCATCCTCTTCCTGACCGATCAGTGGCGCTGGGACACGCTCAACGAGGCAGGCCACCCGGCGATCCTGCCAAACCTTCGGGCCTTCCGCGCCGAGGCCACGAACTTCGAGAACGCCTTCACCACGGTGCCACTCTGCACCCCAGCCCGCGCCTCACTCTTCACCGGCAGGCTGCCCCACCAGCACGGCACAACGGACAACGTGCAGGGCAAGTCGTTCTACCCGCATGGCAAGCTGCACCCGAAGCAGACCACTTATCTCGAACGGCTACGCGACGCCGGCTATAACGTGGCCTTCGTCGGCAAGTGGCATCTCGGAGACGGGACGATTCTCGACCGGGGCATCGAGGACGTGGTGCTCTCGGACGGAGGCGACACGCCCCTGACCGCGGCCTCCGACGTGAGCTTCGCCGAGCCGCGCAAGTCGCCCTATTACGGCACGATCACCGATGGCGAACCGCTCGACGGCATCCGGGTCGCGCGGGCCATCGAGATGCTTCCGCGCCTCGCGGCCTCGGATCAGCCGTTCTGCCTGGTCGTTTCCCTCCACGCGCCGCATTTTCCGCACCACGTCCCGGCGGAGTTTGTCGCGCTCTACGACGATCTCCCGGCGGATTACGTACCGAAGAACTGGTGCAGGCAGTTCGCCGAACCCGGAAAGCCCCTCGCGCAGTCCCGCCCTTGGCACGCGGTCCACGACACCGCCCACATGAGCGCCGAGGACTGGCGTCGCACGGCACAGCACTACTGGGGCTTCTGCTCCTACACCGACGCCCTCTTCGGCCGCTTTCGCGCCGCAATGACAGAGGCAGGTCTGGACGAGAGCACGTTGCTCGCCTTCACCTCCGACCACGGCGAGATGCTCGGCGCGCACGGATGGTTCGACAAGGGCCCGTTTTTCTACGAAGAGGTCATGCGCATTCCCATGATGGTGCGCCAGCCAGGCGTCGCGGGGGGCGAAACACGACGGAACTTCGTGAGCTTCCATGACCTCTTCCCGACCCTGATCGAGCGCGCCGGGGCAGAGACCCTGCTGGACGCGGCGGAGCGAGAGCGAAGCTACTGGCGTTCGGATAACGATGCCGCCTTCTACACCTATGATGCCTACCAAGGCCGACAGTTTCGCTTCCGGGGCATTCGCGAGACCCGTTACAAATACGCCTGGAGCCCGCATGACCTAGAGGAGCTCTACGACCTTGACGCCGATCCCGGCGAGCGTCGCAATCTCGCGTCCGAACCCACCCATCAGGTCATCGGGCAGCGCCTGAAGGCGCGGCTCTTCGACTGGATGACCCGCGAGAACGACTGGCTCTCGGGTCCCGGGAGCCACCCGCCCGTCGGCAGCTACGTCGATGGCCGGGATGCGGGTGAACAGCACCAGCATCCGCAGGGCTGATCAATGCGCAGGCGGTGTATCGTAGACCACGCGAAATCCGGTGTGCGAGCTGCTGCTGTCCGGCGTATTCCCGGTTCGGGCGGCGATCCGGTAGCGGTGGCAGTAGGAGCGATGGCACAGGAAGGACCCTCCCTTCAGCAGCCGCCTTCCGCGTGCCTGCGCGTTGAGGGCCCGCGCCGCCTTGCGCCCCGACCGCAACCGGAAGGGCTCTGCCGTCCACTCCCAGACATTACCCACCACGTGATGCAATCCGTAACCGTTCGGCGTGAAGGAATGCACCGGCGCCGGACCGGCGAAGCCATCGGCACCGGTGTCATGGTTCGGGAACGTGCCCTGCCAGATGTTGCAGGGCAAAAACCGCGCGTCGTCGGGCTCGTCGTCGCCCCAGGGGTAGCGCACGTCACCCAGCCCGCCGCGCGCCGCGTGTTCCCACTCGACCTCCCTGGGCAGGCGACCACCGGCCCAGGCCGCGAAGGCGCGCGCATCCTCGAAGGCGATGTGCGTGGCCGGCATGTCATCGGCTCCCGGCGGTGCGTCGGGGCCTGCGGGCCGCTCCCAGGAGGCTCCCTCGATCCGGCGCCACCATTCCAGCCCTTCCACACCCAGCGTTCCCTCGCCGCCACCCGGAACATGAAGGTGAAACACGAAGGACCAGCCATATCGTTCCGCCTCGGTCACGTGTCCGGTTGCGTCCACGAAGCGGCGAAACTGGGCGATGCTGGTCGCGCCGCGTTCCCACCAGAGGTCCCGCACGCGTTTTTCAACGAGCGGCCCCTCCCCGTCTCCCTCGATCAGCGGGTGCGCGGTGCCGAGCAGGGCCTTGCCCCCCGGCACCGGAACACAATCGCGCAGGTGCGGCCCGGCATCGGCGCGCACAGCCCGCGACACCGCCCTGTTGCCGCCCGCCGTTCGTGCCGGAGTGCAGCAGCCTGTCTCAGACACCGGCCGCCCGCGACGCCCGTGTCCGTTCGATTCTGAGCTGGTCCACCAGATGACGCCCTGCATCCCCGATATGCTGCGACAGGACCTTGGTCGCCCGATCGACATCCTGTGCCCGTATCGCCTCGATCAAGGCCCGGTGCTCCTTCAGGATCGCTTCCTGCCGACCGATTGCAATCGGGATGCGGGTGCTGATCGAGCCCATGATCTCGCGGTGTTGCTTCCAGACACCGAAGGCCACACGGTTGTAATGCCGCTCGTACATCTTTTCATGGAAGGCGTTGTTGAGGTCGGTGTGGCGGGGTTTGTCCTTGAAGTTCAGAGCCTCGATTTCGTCCTGGATACGTTCGAGCTCGGCCACGTCCTCGTCACTCGCGGTCTCGACGAAAAGCTTCAGCAGGTAGGGCTCGAGCTGATAGCCCACCTCGGCGACGTCGCGGACGAACTCCATGTCGATCGGGCGCACGCGGGCGCCCTGGTTCGGCGTGAAGAGCACCAGCCCCTCGCCCCGGAGCTGCTGCAACGCCTCACGCACCGGATTGGTCGAGGTGTTGTGCACCTTCGCCAGCTCCGAGACCTTGAGCCGCGCGTTGGCGGCAAGCGCCCCCGACAGGATGTCATGCCGGATCTGCTCGTAAATCGAGCTGGAGGACGGCGCGCTGTCATGCCGGGCGGTCAGGGAGAGTGCGGGTGCCATGGTCACTTGCCTTGCTCGCCGGAGGCAGGGGCCATCCGGTCATTCTCAAACGGTATCATGTACGATCTCGAACACATATCACAAGAAAGGACGACAGCATGAGCAAGCGCGCCGTGGATTGCGTGTGGGAAGCCCGGGCCGGATGCGGTGAAGGGCCGATCTGGGATCATCGCACCAGACAGCTCTGGTGGGTGGATATCTCGGGCGAGAAGATCCACGCCTTCGCGCCGCACTCTGGTGAGAAGTCCAGTTTCGACGCGCCCTGCCTCATAAGCTCCATCGCGCTGGGGGCGGGCGGCGGGCTGCTGATCGCCTCGGCACGGGGCATCTGCGCCTTCGATGCCCGCACAGGCACGCTCACGCCCCTGCACGACCCCGAGCCGGGACTTTCCGGCAACCGCCTGAACGACATGATCGCCGGGCCGGACGGCAGGCTCTGGGCGGGCACCATGTCGGAAGGGGCGAAGCGCTCGTCTGGCGCGCTCTACTGCTATGACGCCAAGGGCCCGGTTCACGAGATGACCGGAACGACAATTTCGAACGGCCTCGGCTGGTCGCCCGACGGGGCGCGGCTCTACTTTATCGACAGCGTGCCGGGCGTGCTCCATGTGTGCGAGAGCGGCAGCTGGCGCGAGCTCCTCGTTTTCGACGACACCCTCGGCAAGCCCGACGGCATGACCGTAGATGCCGAAGGTGTGCTCTGGGTCGCGATCTGCGATCGTGGCAAGGTCGTCGGCCTCAGCCCGGAGGGCAAGTTGTTGGAGACCATCGACATCCCCTGCCAGATCGTCACCAGCTGCGCCTTCGGCGGAAGCGATCTGCGCACGCTCTACGTAACCACCGGCACTTTCAGCATGAGCGCCGAAGAAAAGGCCGCCAATCCACTCGCTGGCGGCCTCTTCGCGGTCCGCATGGACACGCCCGGGGTCGAAGGCTTCGAAGCGAGATGGCCGCACCGATCTACCTGATCCGCAGGCCGCTGGCCCGATCGAAGAGCAGCGCCGCGGAAGGGTCGAAGCCGATCTCGACGGCGCCGCCCTCATCGGGCCGCGTGCGCCCGCGCCACTCCACCGTGATCGGCGTTTCCCCCGCGTCGGCGGAGGAATAGGCATAGGACACGCCCCCGAGGTTCTCGACAACGTCCACGTTGATCGTCGCCCGGATCGGCCCGTCGGGTTCGAAGTGCTCGGGCCTGAGACCCAGAACCACATCTGCCCCCATGGCCGGCGCGTCTTTCAGGGGCATCGGCACCTCGACCCCACCAAGCCGCCCGACCGAGACCACCGCCACGTTGCCCTCTCGGCGCGCCACGGTCGCGTCGAAGAAGTTCATCCGCGGGCTGCCGATGAACCCGGCCACGAACTGGTTGTCCGGGTCCTCGTAAAGCTCCACCGGCTTGCCGGCCTGCTCGATGCGGCCGTCGCGCAGCACCACGATCTTGTCGGCCATGGTCATCGCCTCGACCTGGTCATGGGTCACGTAGATCATGGTCGCGCCAAGCTGCCGGTGCAGGCGGGCGATCTCCAGCCGCATCTGCACCCGCAGTTCGGCGTCGAGGTTCGAAAGCGGCTCGTCGAAGAGAAAGACGTCTGGCTTGCGCACGATGGCCCGGCCAATCGCGACCCGCTGGCGCTGACCGCCTGACAGGGCTTTCGGCTTGCGGTCCATGTAGTCGTCGAGCTTCAGGATCTGCGCGGCCGCATCGACCTTGCGCTTGATCTCGGCCTTGTCCTCGCCGCCGATCTTCAGGCCGAAGCTCATGTTCTCGCGCACCGTCATGTGCGGGTAGAGCGCGTAGGTCTGAAAGACCATGGCCACCCCGCGCTTGGCCGGGTCCGCGTGGGTCACGTCCCGGCCACCGATGGTCATACGCCCGTCGCTCGTCTCTTCCAGCCCCGCGATCATCCGCAGCAGGGTGGACTTGCCGCAGCCCGACGGCCCGACGAAGACGCAGAAATCGCCGTCATCCACCTTC
This sequence comes from Vannielia litorea, assembly GCF_900142295.1. Lineage (NCBI taxonomy): Bacteria > Pseudomonadati > Pseudomonadota > Alphaproteobacteria > Rhodobacterales > Paracoccaceae > Vannielia > Vannielia litorea. Next base: position 167,482 of record NZ_FSRL01000001.1, on the reverse strand, counting down.
AGGTCGATGCCATGGATCACTTGGGTCGCGCCGTAGCGCTTGATCGCATTGTCGAGGGCCAGCTCAGCCATCTTTCTTTCCCTTCACGTCGAATACATCCAGTAGCGCCGACATGGCGCGGTCAGCGACCACCTCGGAGCCATTGAGCGCCGCGCCGGCGTCAGATAGCAGGAAGACTGCCAAGGTTCCGATCTCGTCCACGGTCGTCACCTCGCCGTCGGCGGTCCAGGACCGGAACAGCGCGTCCTTGGTCGGGTCCTTCATCGCCTCGTCCACGATCTCGGTGCGCGTCATCGCCGGACAGATCGCATTGACCCGCACGCCCTCCGGCCCGAGCGACCAGGCCATCGCGCGGGTCATCGCGGCAATGGCGGCCTTGGTGCCCGCGTAGCCCTCATGGCCGGGGTTGGTGGCTCTCGCATGCACGGACGACAGGTTGACGATCGCCCCCCGCCCCGCCGCGGCCATGATCCGCCCCGCCGCCTGGCACCCCACCAGCACAGACCGCTGGTTCACCGTCCAGAGTGTTTCCATCTGGTCGCGGGTCATCTCGAGGAACGGCACCTTTATGGTGACCCCGGCGTTATTGACCATGCCATCGAGCCGCCCCATGCGGGCATGCGCCTCGGAAATTGCCGCCTCGAAACCATCGAGATCGGTCACGTCGACCTGCACGAACCGCGCGCCGGTCTCTTCCAGCCGATTGCATCCCTCGGTGCTTCTGTCGAAACCGGTCACCTCGGCCCCTGCCGCACGACAGGCTCTTGCGATACCGAGGCCGATCCCGGCCCCGGCCCCGGTGACGATCACGTGGCGCCCTGAAAGGTTCATTTCACCGCTCCCGCCGTCGCGCCCGACATGATCTGGCGCTGGAACACCGCGAAGAGGATCAGCAGCGGAAGCGAGCCGAGCACCGCCGCCGGAAACAGCTTGGTAGGGTCGATACCGGTGTTGCCGACGAACTTGTAGACGGCGATCATCACGGTGAGCTTGTCCTTGTCCGTCAGCAGCAGGAGCGGATAGATGAAGTCGTTCCAGACCATGATCATCACGAAGAGCGACAGCGTCGCGGTGACCGGCGTCAGCAAGGGCCGGATGACATGCCAGAACACCTGCCAGTTGTTGCAGTTGTCCAGTCGCGCGGCCTCTTCCAGTTCGATCGGAATGGCCGCGATGAAGCTGGTGTAGAAGAACACCGCAAGCGGCAGCTTGAGGGCCGCGAAGGCCAGCACGATGCCGAGGTAGCTGTCGAGAAGGCCGAGATCGCGGAAGATGACGTAGATGGGCGTGATCGTCACGAAGTTGGGAGTCGCCAGTCCCAGCGCCATGATCATCACGATGACCCGGCTCAGCCGGTTCTGCAGGCGCGCCAGCGGATAGGCGGCCATCGCCCCGGCAAAGACCACCACCAGGATGACCGATACAGTGATGCCCAGCGAGTTGAGCACCGAGCGGACGTAGCCCATCGAGGCCAGCGCCTCCATGTAATTGCCCCAGTACAGGCTGTCGGGCAGGCCGAGCGGGTCGTTCGCGATCTCGGTCGAGGTCTTGAACGACATCATCACCATGTAGATCAGCGGCAGCAGCATGATGACGACAAGGGCCAGCACGACCCCATGCGCGAGCCAGGATCTCGCGCGCTTGCGCACGAGGTTCATGTCGAGCGTCCTGCGCGGTTGCGCGGCGAGACTTTCGGTTTCAGCGCTCATCAGTGGCTCTCCCGATCCCGCAGGACCTTGTTCTGAATGAAGGCGACGGCGAGCACGAGGATCAGCATGACGATCGCAAGCGCGCTCGCGAAGCCGAACTTGTACTGCCCGAAGAGGTTGTCGATGATCTCGATGGAGAGCATCCGCGTTGCGCCGTCCGGCCCGCCCTTGGTGAGGATGAAGGGCAGCTCGAAAGTCTTGAGCGTGCCGATCGTCGTCAGGATCACCGACACCGTGATCGACGGCCCCAGCAGGGGAAGCTCGAGATACCGGAAGCGTTGCCAAGAACTCGCGCCCTCCAGCCGCCCGGCCTCTCCGATCTCTTCCGGGATGCCCGCAAACCCTGCCAGGAAGATCGCGCAGGTAAAGCCGGTGAACATCCAGATCTGAGTGAAGGCCACCGAGTAGAGCGCCAGCGCCGGATCCCCGAGCCAGTTCTGCTCCCAACCACCAAGCCCCAGGTCACGCAGGGCCACGTTGATGCCCCCGTTGATTGGCGAGTAGAGAAACTGCCAGACGTAGCCGACAACCACGAAACTCATCATGGCCGGGGTATAGAGCGCGGCGCGGCTGAAGTTCCGGATGGCCGGCATCCGGTGCAACATCGCCGCGAAGAAGAGGCCCGTGACCGTGAGGCTGGACACCACGATCACCGTGTACCAGATCGTGATCCAGAGCTCGCGCAGGTAGCGGTCGCGGGTGAAGATGCGCTCGTAGTTGCGCCATCCCACGTCCTTCGCCTCGCCGATCCCCTTGAAGCTGGTAAAGCTCATGTCCACCGTCAGGATGATCGGGTGCACGAAGAACAGCACCAGCACCGCCAGCGCCGGAATGGTAAAGATGTAGAGCGAGTTGCGCGCGCGCATCCGGTCCCCTCCCAGGTGATGAGCCCGGCGCCGAACTGGTCGCGCCGGGCCCGGTCAGATTACAGGCTGTCTTCGACGGCATCATCCCAACGCTGGAGCGTGTCTTCATTGGGAGCCTCGATATCGAGCAGGAAGCCGGTCAGGCTGTCTTCCCACTCGGATTGCAGCGGCTTGGGGAACTCCAGTGTGGAGAAGGGCCAAAGTATCAGGCTCCCCTTCTCGCGCGCCTCGGTGTAAGGCGCGGCCAACTCGGGCATGGTGGCCTTGCCGCCCGTGTACGGGCTATAAGCCCCTTCTGCCTCGAGGAACACGTTCAGGTTCTCTTCCTCCGCGAAGAACTCCACCCACTTGCGTGCTGCTTCCTGGTTGGCCGCATCCCTCGGGATCGCCCAGCCAGGCCCCACGAGGTCGAGCGCGAGGCCGTCCTCGGTGAACCGCGAGGGCATCGGCGCGAACTGGTAGTTCAGCCCCTCGACATCGGAGAAATTGCCGATGTTCCAAGCCCCCTGCGGCAGGATCGCCACGTTGCCGGACCGAAACTCCTGCGGCGCCGTCGCCCAGGGGTCCAGCCCGGCCTGCAACTCGGGATCGAAGCAGCGCGCCTCGACCAGCTCGCGCACGCTGTCGAGCGAGGCGTTGAAGTTCTCGTCGTCAACGAAGCTGCGTTCGCCGCTGCCGTACTCGGCGGCGCTGATGCCCGCCGGGTCGATCCCGTTGGCGCCAACGTAGAGCATGGCCGGGAAGCCCCCGGCAAAGATCATCGGCGAGATGCCCGCATCGGCCAGTGCCCCGCAGGCGGTTTTGAGCTCTTCGAGCGTCAAGGGCGCCTCGTCGATCCCGGCCTCGGCCAGCAAATCCATGTTCACGAAGTTGCCCATGCCGATCACTTCGAGCGGGAACACCATGATCTGGCCGTCGCGCGTCATCACCTCGGAGACCGCAGGCACCATGCTGGCGTACCAGGCACTGTCGGTCCCGAGATCGGAGAGAAAGCCCGCCCCGCCCCAGAGATCGACCAGCGAGCTGTCCACCATGGTCACGTCGGGCGGGTTGCCCGATTGCAGGCGTGGCGGGATCACCTTGTCAACGTCCTTGCGCGCCACATAGGTCAGGTCGACGTCGATATCCGGGTTCTCCGCCTCGAACTTCTCGATCAGTTCGGGCAGCCCTGCGGGCTCCGCCTCATTGCCCTTCCAGGCCACGACATCCAGCACGGTCTGGGCCGATGCCCCTCCGCACCAAGCCATCGCGAGCGCAGTTGCCCCGAGTAAAGTACGAATCATGGTAGGTCTCTCCCTTTTGCTCGCTATATCGTACATTATTTTTTTGTATTGTACATTATTTTTGAGGGCCCATACTTGCCTCCTCATCCACACGCCTTACGGAGGGCTCAATGCGTCAGCGAAAACCCAACTTCCTCCTCATCTCCACCGATCAGCAGCGGGGGGATTGCATCGGCGCGGAAGGCCGGGGCGTCTCCACCCCCAACATCGACAGGATGGGCGAGGCGGGCGTGCGGTTCTCGACCTGCATCACGCCCCACCCGATGTGCCAGGCCGCCCGCGCCTCGATCCTCACCGGCAAGCTGCCCTACAGCCACGGCGTGCGCGACAACGGCCGTGATCTCGACGAGGCCCTCGGGGCCCAAGGTTTGGGAGGCACGTTCAGCCGCGCAGGCTACGACACCCACTTCATCGGCAAGGCGCATCTGTCGAGCCAGCAGACCTTCGAGCCCACCGGCCGGCCGGAATGCTACACCAGCGCCGCCGACTTCGGCCCCGACTGGCGCGGCGGCTACATGGGGTTCGACAACGTCCAGATGATGCTGCGCCCGCACCACCACACCAAGTGGAGCGAGCCCCCCGAAGCACTGCACTATGAATACTGGCTCGACCAGGGCGGCGAGGGCCGCGCCCGATGGGATCTCGCCAAGGAGGCGCTGCCCCCCGAGACGGCGCATTTCCAGACATGGCGCTCGGCGCTTCCCTCCGAGTGGCACTCGACCCGGTGGATCGGCGATCGCGCCGTGGAGATGATCGAGGCCAAGGGCGATACGCCCCTGATGGCATGGGTCTCCTTTCCCGATCCGCACCCGCCCTTCCTCTGCCCGCGCCCATGGTGTGATCAGCACGACCGGGACAGCGTGACGATCGCCAGGCATCCGACGCTCGATCTCGACAGGCGCCCCTGGTGGCACAGGGCCTTCGTCGAGGACCGCGCCAAGCCGATCAAGCAAGGCGCCGAGCACAACGCCGGGGGGGTCGACTGGGGCCAGAAGGGCGAACTGACCGAGGATGCCCTGCGCGACCTGACCTCGATCTACTTCGGCATGATCTCCGCCGTCGATGCGCAGCTCGGCCGCATACTCGCGGCGCTGGAGGCGAAGGGCGAGCTCGACAACACCTACATCGTCTTCGTCAGCGACCACGGCGAATGGCTGGGCGACCACGGCCTGCTGCTGAAGGGCCCGATGCTCTACGACGGCCTGCTGCGCGTGCCCTGCCTCATCCGGGGCCCCGGCGTGCCCCCGGGCCAGGTCCTGTCCGATCCAGTCGGCTCCGTCGACATCCTCGCCACCGCGGCCGACCTCTGCGGTCTGGAGACCGCGCCGAACCATGGCCGCTCCTGGCGCGCCCTCTGGCAGGGCGCAGAAACCCGCGATTTCGCTCTCTCCGAATACGAGGTCGACTCCCTGCGAAGCGCCGTCGACATGGACCTGATGACCGTCCGCAGTCGTCGGTTCCGCATGTCCGTCGACCTCCGGACCGACACCGGCGAGCTCTACGACATGCAGGAAGACCCCGACGAAATGCACAACCTCTTCGACGATGCCTCACGCAGCGCCGTACGCCGGGAACACATGGACATGATCAGAAGCCGCCCGAACGACCAGATCCCCGTGTCGCCCAGGGTGGGGTGGCACTGAGACTTGCGAAAGGGAACGCCCGGACTGCAAAGCATGCCTGAACCGAATCTTGTGTCCGATCTTCCGCCACCAGGCTGGCTACTCGAGGCTTGGGCTGTCCCAATACCGCCCGGGGAAATGACCTCAGCTTCGAAAGCACCGGCCCTGACCTGATCCCAGTAGCGCCGAAGTTACGGCTCCAACATGCAACGACCTGAGGCAACCTGACAAGTCATCTGTCGGACCCGCGACCAGCGGTGTGAAATGTGGGGCTAGACGCGGGGCTGAATGCGGCAGCTCCGAACCTTCGTAACTTAATCAATACCATAGAAAGCAATGGTGGCGGAGACGAAGGGATTCGAACCCTCGAGACGGTTTCCCGCCTGCACCCTTAGCAGGGGTGTGCCTTCGACCACTCGGCCACGTCTCCGCCGGCGGGTTTATCGGGTTGGGCTGGCGGGGGCAATATGCTCTTGACCGATTTCAGGCTTTTCGTGGTGCTGATGCGGGCGGGACAGGGGCCGGGGGGCGCGCCGGCCGGTTGGTGGTTGACCGGCACCAGATGGCCGTGCGCCGACCCTGGGCGGGTGGCCTTGCGTCGGCTGCGGCCCCGGGACCGGGGCGTTGCGCGGAACGGGCGGTTAACTTAACCATGTCATCCGATTTCGCGTATGCATCGGTTGTGCATGGGTTGTGTATCGGTTGTGCCTGTTGCGGAGTTGCGGTTAACGCCGGAAATCGACCGGCATTAACCGGATCTCAACGCTTCATCGGGTCGGAAATCGCCTCCGCCATCACGCAGAGGAGTTCGAACATCACCGAGGTTCCGAGGTAGCTGGTGGCGCCTCCCAGGTCGAAAGGCGGAGACACCTCGACCATGTCGGCCGCCACCACGTTGAGCCCGCGCAGGGCGCGAACCACCTGCAAGGCCTGGTAGCTGTTCGGCCCGCCCACCTCCGGCGTTCCGGTGCCCGGGGCAAATGCGGGGTCAATGAAATCAATGTCATAGCTCACGTAGGTCGGCCCGTCGCCAACGATCTCCCGAGCCTCGGCCATCACCTGGTCGACACCCCGCGCGTGGAACTCCTCGATCGGGATCACGCGGATGCCGACCGATGTGGCGAAGTCCCTGTCCTCGCTGTCATAGGCAGTGCCGCGAATGCCGATCTGCACCACCCGCTCGGGCTCCAGCAGCCCCTCCTCCACCGCGCGTCGGAAGGGCGTGCCATGGGTGTACATCGTGCCGCCGAAGTAGGAGTGGTAGAGGTCGGTATGGCTGTCGAAATGCACCATGCCCACCGGCCCCTCGGCGGCAATGGCGCGCAGGACGGGCAGCGAGGTCAGGTGGTCTCCGCCCGCGGTCAGCGGCATGATCCCGGCATCCAACACCTTGCAATAAAACGATGTTATCCGGTCCATCGTGTCGGCGATATCGGCGGGATTGGGCGCCACGTCGCCGAGGTCGGCGCAGTTGACCATCTCGTAGGGACGCACGCCCGTCGCCCCGTTCTCGGCGCGGATCATGGTGGAGGCATCGCGCAGGGCGCGGGGGCCGTGGCGCGGGCCGGGGCGGTTGGTGGTGCCGGAGTCCCAGGGCACGCCGATCAGGCCGATCTCGACTTCGGCCAGCCGGGGATCGTCGAGCGGCACATGGGGCAGCCGCATGAAGGTCGGGATGCCTGCAAAGCGTGGCAGCTCGAAGCCGGAGACCGGCTGGAAGAACGGGTTGGGCATGGGTGGCTCCTGCGGTTGCGCAAGCCCAAGGTGCCGCCCGGACGCCCCGAAGGAAAGCCCCTTCAGGTCAGCGCAAGGAGCTCCCGGAAATGGGCCATTGTGTCCGCGAGCCCCTCGTCGAGCTCTACCTTCGGCTCCCAGCCCAGAAGGGCGCGGGCACGGGTGATGTCGGGCCGGCGCTGGCGCGGGTCGTCGGCGGGCAGCGGCGCCGGGGCAATCTCGAGGGGCACACCGGCGAGAGCCGCGATCTTGGCCGCAAGGGCGGCAATGGTGAACTCGCCGGGATTGCCGATGTTCACGATGGCCCCATCGATACCTTCGGTTTCGCCCAGCGCCAGAAGGCCAGCCACCATGTCGCGCACGTGGCAGAAGCTTCGGGTCTGGCGGCCATCGCCGTAGATGGTCAGCGGCACCCCCTTCAGGGCCTGCACGACGAAGTTGGAGACCACGCGGCCGTCATCGGCCGCCATGCCGGGACCGTAGGTGTTGAAGATGCGGGCGATGCGAACTTGCAGGCCCTCGATCCGGTACAGATCGGCAAGCAGAGTCTCGGCGGCGCGTTTGCTCTCGTCGTAACATGCGCGCGGCCCGACCGGGTTGACGTGGCCGACGTAGGCCTCGGTCTGCGGGGTGACTTCCGGGTCGCCATAGACCTCGGAGGTGGAGCTGTGCACGATCCGGGCACTGTGGCGCCTGGCCAGGCTGGCGACCTGCTCGACCCCATGAACAGAGGCGCGCCAGGTTCCGATGGGATCGGCCTGGTAGTGGCGCGGCGACGCGCGGCAGGCCAGGTTGTAGATCATGTCGACCGGTCCCGGATCGGGCAGCCGGGTGACGCAACCCTCGGTCACGGTGAGCCGGGGATGGGAGGGCAGGTTCTCCCGGTGGCCGGTCGACATGTCGTCCAGCACGGTGACTCGCGCCCCCCGGTTCAGCAGGGCCTTCACGAGATGCCGGCCAATGAAGCCTGCGCCGCCGGTAACCAGGACATGCTTCATTGGCTGCTCCAGGTGGAATTGATGATTTCGCCGGCCCGGGCACATTCGCTGTCCCAGGTCAGGCTTCGGGCGAGGGCTTGCCCCTCGGCGGCGATTTCGCGGGCCTGCGAGGGGTTCGCCTTCACCCAGTCGAACTGCGTTTCCAGATCGGACAGGTCGGCCCGGACAGGAACGTAATGGCAGCCAGGCTGCAGCCTGTCGTAATACCATTGCCGAAAACCGAAGGGGCTCTCGACCTTCAGCACGCAGCAGCCGAGCAGGAGACGGTGAAAGAGGTTGTCCCACGCGTTTGAAAAGCCATCAATATCAATGGCGTATTTCCGGCCACCCCAGCTCAGGTTGGGCACCACATCGCCCAAAATGCCGGCGGCCTCGAATATCGCCGCCTGGTCGGGGCTCGACGCAGCCACGAAGCCCACGTCGATCGGCCCGCCCTTGCAGCGTAACGCCAGTGCGATCCGTTGCTGCAGACCGGGGTGGCGGGCCATCGCCGGATCGGTGGAAACCAGCCCGAGCCCATTGGGACCACCCCGCCAGATCAGGGCATCGCTCCGGCTGTCCCAGTCCTGTTCGGCGGAGAGAGCCTGCCGGCGAAAGGCCTCGTAGCCTCGGTCGCGGAAGAAGTAATAGTCGGGCAGCGGCACCTGAGAGCCGTAGGAGGAGAAGCTGTAGCGCGCCAGGGAAGGCGTCTCACCGTCGGAGGTATTGCCCGAGATCTCTTCCACCTCCGGTGCGGCCTGCATGAACCACCACAGATAGGCGGCCGTGCGACGACGGACGTAGCTGCGGGCATTCGCGTCGGCACGGAACGACGGCAGCAGCACCCGATAGCCCGCACCTTCACGCCGGATACGCACATCGTAGGCCCCGGACGGTCGGTCGCTCCGCCCGACGGTCAGCGGGGGCAGCTTAGCGAGATCCGCGATCTGCCGGGCGCTTTCGGAACGTGCCTGACCGAGGCGCCGCCGCCGTTTCAGGCCGCCCCAGAAGCCAGCTTCGCTGCCGCGCTTTGGTTGTCGGAACATCGGCCCTCGCCGCTTGAACTGCGTTGGTGCCAAACAGGCTGAACCGTTGATGAACCGGGAGGTGCCGCTGATCTACTCAGCGTCGATCAGCAAACACTTGTACCGCTTTTCCGTCTCGTCGACCGTGGCCTTGGCCACCGAGTTGATGCGGCGGGAGATTTCCATGCTGCTGGCGGTGCCGTTGACAATGTGGTTGGCGGCCCAGTCTGCGACCTTGCCGAGCTGCGCTTCGGTGTATCGATGTGCCTGGCCAGCGCGCTTCTGCGCATCGGCGCCGGGGGCACAGAGGTAGGTGCTGCGCTCGCCCTGGCTGTTCGCAAAGGCAAAACGCTCTCGGTCAGGGTAGACCGTATTGACGACGGCGTCGCTCGAGCAGGCCGACACGAAGGCGGCCACCGTCAGTCCGACAAGGGTGAAGGCGGTTGATCTCGGCATGTCGGGCTCCTCTCTCCTGAGGTCCGGTTCTACCAGATCGGTCCGCAGTGACCACCCTAGAGCGCCACACCCTTGGCGATCACATGCATGACCTGCTGCACCTCGAAGAAGCGTGACAGCAAAGCGCGCTCGCCCGGCACGAACCATTGCTTCATCTCCAGGTGCGCCGGGGCGATCTGGACGGGGTCGGTATCGGGGTTGCGCAGTTTGTTGAACGGGCTGGCGGCCGAGGTGGCGGGTTTTCCCTTGCCGACCCATGCTTTCAGCTCGGTCTTGAGAAGCGCCCGTCCAACATAGCCGCAATCGTGCCAGCCGCCGGGGATCACGATGAGGGCCTGCGCCGCCTTGGCCAGCGATATGCCCTGTTCCTGCGCCACGCTGCGCACCTTGGCGTAGTTCTCGCCATCGACCCACCATCCGCCGGCCATGCAGCCCTCGGCGCCGTATCTGTTGCGATTGATGGTGCCGAAGAACCGGTAGTAGATACCCGGCGGCATCTTGCTTTCGGTCGGGTTGAACATGCCGCCGTTCTGCATGGCAAAACCATCCGTGTCGGAGACATATTCGATTCGAGCGCCGTCGGGCCCCTGCTTGACGGCGCCCCGGGTCATTCCGCGGGCCTCCATCAACCAATAGGGCCGGCCAAGCCCCTCAAAACAATGAAAATTGTTCGATGGGCGAGTCTTTTCACCGGGCATGGTATCACTCCGTTCTCTAAATCACTTTGCTCACGCCGCCGAAAAATGGCGGCCCGTTCAGCTTACCATGCCCTGCCGGTCGTGGCAGGGGCCATCGCCTTGCGCCGGTTCAGCCGGAGTGCAGGAAGTGCAGCACGTCGCCGTCCTGCACCACGTAGCCCTTGCCCTCTGCACGCATCTTTCCGGCTTCCTTGGCCCCCTGCTCGCCATTGCCCGCGATGTAATCGTCGTAGGCGATGGTCTCGGCGCGGATGAAGCCTTTCTCGAAATCTCCGTGGATCACACCTGCCGCACGCGGCGCGGAGGTGCCCTGCGGTATCGTCCAGGCGCGGGCTTCCTTGGGGCCGACGGTGAAGTATGTCTGAAGGTGAAGCAGGTCGTAGCCGGCCTTGATCAGGCGGTCGAGACCGGCCTCCTTGAGGCCCAGCTCCTCGAGGAACATCTCGGCCTCCTCCGCATCAAGCTGGCTGATCTCTTCCTCGATCTTGGCGGAAATCACCACCGAGGCCGCGCCTTGAGCCTCGGCCATCTTTGCCACGGCCTCGGCATGGGCATTGCCCTTCGCGGCCTCGTCCTCGGCCACGTTGCAGACATAGAGGATGGGCTTGGTGGTGAGCAGCTGGAGCTGGCGCCAGGCGCGGGAGTCTTCCTCCGACACCTCCACCGAGCGGGCGGGTCGCCCGGCTTCAAGCGCAGCCTGGGCCTCGGCGAGGAGGCGGTCCTGCTGCGCGGCGTCATTGTCGTTGCCCTTGAGCTTGCGCACGAGGTTGGCGCGGCGCTTCTCGATGCTCTCGAGGTCGGCCAGCATCAGCTCGGTCTCGATGGTCTCGGCGTCGGCCACCGGATCCACGCGCCCCTCCACGTGGGTCACGTCGCCGTCCTCGAAGCAGCGCAGCACGTGGGCGATGGCGTCGCACTCGCGGATGTTGGCCAGAAACTGGTTGCCCAGGCCCTCGCCCTTGCTCGCACCCTTCACCAGCCCGGCGATGTCGACGAAGGTCATCCGGGTCGGGATGATCTGCCTGGAGCCGGCGATGGCGGCCAGCTTCTCCAGACGAGCGTCGGGCACCGCCACCTCGCCCACGTTGGGCTCGATGGTGCAGAAGGGAAAGTTCGCCGCCTGCGCCGCCGCTGTGCGGGTCAGCGCGTTGAACAGCGTCGACTTGCCCACGTTGGGCAGCCCCACGATGCCGGTCTTGAAGCCCATTGCCTTGCCTCCGTTGGTTCGCGCCGCGTTCTAGGCGCAGAGCCGCAGGAGAGCAATGGCCGCTTGGCGCATACTTCCCGGTTGCCCTGCGAAGGCACGGCAGAAGAGAGCGGCCCAGCTGCCTGCGCCACAACACCGCCTGCTGCGCTCCTGCGAGCGGCGAATCCGCGCCAACGGGCTGAAGCATCGGTTGACGAAACACATCCGCGGCGACTAGGTTGATATCAACTATCAGTGGAGATCCCCCGTGAAGGCCATTCCCTACCTGTTCTACCGAGGCACCGCCAAGGAGGCGCTCGAGACTTACGCCCGCATTTTCGGCAGCGCCGCGCCCGAGGTGTTTACCTATGCCTCCATGCCAGAGGAAGACCGTGCCCAGATGCCCGGCGTGCCGGCGGATGCCGTGATGCACGGCGCCGTGCAGGTCGGCGACACATGGCTATACTGTTCCGACGACCTGACCGGCGAGTTCATCCCCATGGCGGGCTCGTCGATCTCCGTGACCCTGAAGGACGAGGCCGAGACCGAGCGGGTCTTCACCGCCCTCTCCGAAGGCGGTGAGGTGCGGATGCCGCTGATGGAGATGTTCTTCTCCCCCGCCTTCGGCACGCTCACCGACCGCTTCGGAATCCGCTGGATGGTGATGGCCGACGGCGAGCCGTAGGCCAGGCCGCGCCCAGACTCGCGGCCCCCAACGTCATAGAACATTGCGCTCCCGGCCTCGTGACTGGCATGTTCCGGACTCGGAACATATGGTGAACACATGGTCAAGCGCACACTCCAGGACAAGCTGGCGATCCTCGCGGATGCCGCCAAATACGATGCCTCCTGCGCCTCCTCCGGCGGGGAGAAGCGGAACAGCAAGGATGGCAAGGGCCTGGGCTCTTCCGGCGGTGCGGGCATATGCCATGCCTACGCGCCCGATGGACGCTGCATCTCGCTGCTGAAGATCCTGATGACCAACTTCTGCATCTACGATTGCGCCTATTGCGTGAACCGGGTGTCGAGCCGGGTCGAGCGGGCGCGATTCTCGGTCGAGGAGGTGGTGTCGCTCACCGTCGAGTTCTACCGCCGCAACTACATCGAGGGGCTGTTCCTGTCTTCCGGTATCATCAAATCGCCTGACGACACCATGGCCGACATGGTGCGGATCGCCCGCACGCTGCGGGAGCAGGAGAATTTCCGCGGCTATATCCACCTCAAGACCATCCCCGACGCCTCACCCGAACTGCTCGACGAGGCGGGCATCTGGGCCGACCGACTCTCGATCAACGTCGAACTGCCGACCGAGCACGCCCTCACCGCGCTGGCACCCGAGAAATCCGCCCAGCAGATCCGCTCCGCCATGGCCGGGGTGAGGGCGCGGCGGGAGGCGGCCAAGGAGCCGAGCTGGAAAGGGCGCCGGGGCCGGTTTGCGCCCGCAGGGCAAAGCACGCAGATGATCGTGGGGGCGGATGCGGCGAAGGATAGCGACATTCTCGCCAATTCCTCCACCCTCTACGCCAGCTACAAGCTGTCACGCGTCTACTACTCCGCCTTCTCGCCGATCCCCGATGCCAGCAAGGTGCTGCCCCTCATTCGGCCGCCGCTCCAGCGCGAGCACCGGCTCTACCAGGCCGACTGGTTGATGCGTTTCTACGGTTTCGACGCGGGCGAGATCGCGCCCCGGTCCGGGATGCTCGACCTCGAGATCGACCCGAAGCTCGCCTGGGCGCTGGCCCATCGCGAAGCCTTCCCGGTGGATATCAACCGCGCCCCCCGCGAGGCGTTGCTGCGCACGCCGGGACTGGGGACGACGAGCGTGAAGCGCATCCTCGCCGCCCGCCGCCACCGCGCTCTGCGCTACGACGACCTGCTGAAGATCGGCTGCAACCTCAAGAACGCGCGGCCCTTCATCACCTGCCCCGGCTGGTCGCCGCGCGGGCTGACCGACGAGGCCAACCTCCGCGCCCGCTTCGCCCCGCCCGCCGAGCAGCTCTCGCTGTTCTGATGCTGACCATCCGCCTGCCCCTCATCGGCTCCGTCGCCGCCTGGCGTGCCGAGGCCCGCCGCCTCGCCGCCGAGGGCGTGCCCGCCGAAGCCGTGCGCTGGACCCAGAACGACGACGCCGACCTGTTTGCCGGCGATGCCCCGCGCGGGGCGCCGGTGGAGATCCGCCTGACCAAGCAGGCACTCTTCGACATCGAAAGCAGCCTCTACCACCGCGACCCCGAGCGCTTCGCCCGGGCCTACGGCCTCGTCCTCCGCCTCGGCCGGGGCGAGATCCGCTGGGGCGACCGGGCCGACGACGCGATCCGCAAGCTCCTGCACCAGCGCAAGGAGGTGGGCCGCGACATCCACAAGATGCACGCCTTCGTGCGGTTCAACGAGGTCACCGAACCCGGCGCCAACCGCCGCGCCTTTGCCGCCTGGTTCGAGCCCGACAACCCGATCACCGAGGCCGCCGCCCCGTTCTTCGCCAGGCGTTTTGGCGACATGGACTGGGTCATTGCCACGCCCCACCTCACCGCACGGTTTGTTGCAGGCCAGCTCACCTTCGAGGAGACCGCCACAGGCGCGCGGCCACCGGAAGATGCCAGCCACGCGCTCTGGCGCACCTACTACGCCAATATCTTCAACCCCGCCCGGCTTATGCCCGAGGCGATGCGCTCGGAGATGCCTAAGAAATACTGGAAGAACCTGCCCGAGGCGCGGCTGATCCCCGAGCTGATCCGCACCGCGCCCGCACGGGCCGCCGAGATGCAGGCAAAGCTCCCCTCCATCCCGCCCGCCTTCGCCGCCAAGGCGATTGCCACGCGCGAGGCGCTGCCCGAGGGCGTGAGGCCGGACACCTTCAAGCGACACCTCGACGCCTGCACCCGCTGCCCGATCGGCTGCCGCGCCACCCAGGGCGTGCCCGGCGAGGGGCCGATGACCGCTCCGGTGATGATCGTCGGTGAGCAACCGGGCGATGCCGAGGATCTCGCCGGGCGGCCCTTCGTCGGCCCGGCGGGGCAGCTCTTCGACCGCTGTGCGCAGGCCGCCGCCCTGCCCCGCGAAAAGACCTATGTCACCAATGCGGTAAAGCACTTCAAGTTCACCCCGCGTGGAAAGCGGCGCATCCACCAGCGCCCCGACGCGGGCGAGGTGGAGATCTGTTCGTGGTGGCTCGACCTCGAGCGCCAGTGGGTGAAGCCGCGGCTCATTCTCGCCATGGGCGCCACCGCGGCCCTCGCCCTCACCGGGTCGGCGAGAGACATCACGCGCCGCCAGTCCACGCTGGAAGCCACGCGCGACGGCACGGCGCTGCTGCTGACCACCCACCCGAGCTACCTGCTCCGCCTGCCCGAGGGTGCCGCACGGCAGGATGCCACCGCGCGCTTCATCGCCGATCTGGCCGAAGCGGCGCGGATTTGCACCTGATCCGCCCCCGGCGCGCGGCGAAAACGCCTTCATCACGGCGTTGCAGGGAGGAAAGCCCCGTCCGGCTCTTGCCAGCCGCGCGTCGATCCGGCACATCTCCCCGGACCAGAACCGGAGCCTGCCGATGACCCGCATTGATGACACCTTCGCCCGCCTCAAGTCCGAGGGCAAAAAGGCTTTCGTGGCCTATGTCATGGCCGGCGACCCGGATTTTGACACCTCGCTGGAGATCGTGAAGAGCCTGCCCGGCGCCGGCGTCGACATCATCGAGCTCGGCGCGCCTTTCACCGACCCGATGGCGGACGGGCCGACGATCCAGCTCGCCGGTCAGCGGGCCCTGGAGGCGGGCATGACCATGGGTCGCACGCTGGAGATGGTGCGTGCCTTTCGTGCCGGCAACACCACCACACCCATTGTGCTGATGGGCTACTACAACCCGATCTACAGCCGCGGCGTCGATACCTTTCTTGCCGAGGCGAAGGAGGCAGGCGTGGACGGGCTGATCGTGGTGGACCTGCCGCCCGAAGAGGATGACGAGCTGTGCATCCCGGCGCAGAAGGCCGGACTCAACTTCATCCGGCTGGCGACTCCCACAACCGACGAAAAGCGTCTGCCCAAGGTTCTGCAGAACACCTCGGGCTTCGTGTATTACGTGTCGATCACCGGGATCACCGGCTCGGCCGAGGCGCAGGCGGGCGACGTGGGCCCCGAGGTGGCGCGGATCAAGGCCCAGACCGATTTGCCGGTGATCGTGGGCTTCGGAATCAAGACCCCGGATGGGGCCCGCAACATCGCTTCGGTCGCGGATGGCGCCGTGGTGGGCTCTGCCATCGTGGCCCAGATTGCAGAGGGCAAGTCAGCCTCGGATGTGACCGCCTTCGTCAAGAGCCTCGCAGACGGCGCACATTCGGCCTGACCTGCCCGCGGCTCACCGCGCATGCGCCTTCTTGCGGGCGTGATAGGTGAGCGCAGAGGCAATGAGCAGGCGCAGTGGCTCCTCATCGTGGTTAACACTGTCCTCGAAGAGCACCGCGCGCGACCCTTCGTAATGGAAGGCCTTGGGGAAGAGCGCCCTGAAATCGGGGATGATCCGAGTGGTGCAGGGAACATAAAGCGCGTGGCCGCCCGCTTTCGGGCAGCCCAGGCGGATCGGCGATCCGGCACCGGTCTCCACCGTCGCATAACTCGGCTGGCCCCACTTCAGACTTTCTTCGAGCGCGCCGACGCCGGGGGTGGCACAGGCAACATCGAAAATCATCGCCCGCAAGTGGAGCAAGGGCTTGCGAGAAGCCGCCGGGAAGGCTGCGAAGGTTGCTTCCATCGCAGGTGAAGCAAGGGGAGGGTCGGGCAAGGCCATGCCCAAGGGTCCCTGCAGACAGGGATGAGGGCAAGAGGTTTCAGAGCTGGAGGTGGATGTGATCGTCATGCCTGGCCGCCCGGCAGCCCTGGAACCGAACCTTGGAGCCTGCGCCGTGTCGCTGCGCGAGGTGCGGTTCGACAAAGACCTTGCCCACCCTTCCGTCGGCCTCGAGCAGAGCGAGCGCGGTCTCGAGCCGGGGCCCGTCGAGCGTCATTTCGGGCCAGAACGGCTGAAGCCAGGCGAGGTTCCAGCGCAGTGAGAAAGAGCCCGGGCGGCAGTCGGTCGGGCCGGCTTCGAAGGCGAAGTAGCCGAGGGGAGAGGGCGTGCGAGCGGGCGCATAGCCCTGCGCATCCCGATACCAGAAAGCAAGGTCGGCCTTTTGGCCATCGTCATGGGAGAGGTGCGGGAGGAGCGGCAGGTTGGTGGCGGGAAATCCGCCGTCGAGCATGAGGGTGATTGTGCCGGGGTGCGCGGCCTCCATGGCACCGGCGAGGTCGGCCAGCACGAGCGCCAGCTCGGGTGTGACGTAGGTGCGGTTCATCGCGCAGTAGATACCCTTGGCCCTCAGCGGCTCGCCCCAGCAGGGCATGGGCTGCCGCCCCCAGAGCGGGGCGGCGACCCAGAGCGTGGCGGAAAGCGCCAGGTAGAGCGCGCCAAGAGCAAGCCACCGGCGGCGGAAGGCCAAGGCGCTCAGCCAGGCTGCACCGCCGGTGAAGGTGAGCACGGTGAGCACCAGGGCCACCGAGGCGTGGAGCGGCACGGCGGCGCGCAGCCTCATAGGCCCGCGGCCTCCGCCTGCTCGGCGATGAGGCCATCGACGAAGGCATCGAACGCCGGGCCGGGCTGGCGCTTCACCAGGGTATCGGCCAGTGGGTCGGGCACGCGGATCGAGGTGCCGGACAGGGCTTCGAGCGTGGCGTGACCCAGAAAGGGCACATGGGCCTCGGAGTAGCCCCCCTCGTGAACCAGAACCAGCCTGCCGCCGCAGATCTCGCCCGCGAGCGCCTTCACTCGCAGCGTCATCTCCCGGAAGGTTTCGGCGGTGCAGAACATGCGGCCCAGGGGGTCCATCCCGCCGGCGTCATAGCCACAGGCGACGATGACGAGATCGGGGGCATGGGCGCGGATCGCCGGGAGCACCAGCCGGTCCATCGCCGCAAGGTAGCCCCTGTGGCCCACGCCGGGCGGCAACGGGATGTTGAGGTTGGCCCCCTCCCCTGCCCCCGCGCCCCGATCGGAGGCACTGCCCGTGTCGAGCGGGTAGTTGCGCTCTTGGTGGATCGAGATGGTGAGCACCTCCGCGCACTCCCAGAAGCAGGCCTCGGTGCCGTTGCCGTGGTGCACATCCCAGTCCAGCACGGCGACGCGTTCGGCCCGCCCCTCGGCCCGTGCGGCCTCGATGGCGATGGCGATGTTGGCCATCAGGCAGAACCCGTTGGGCCAGTCGGGCTTGCAGTGGTGGCCGGGCGGGCGGGAGAGAGAATAGGCGTTGTCGATCTCGCCTCTGCAGACAGCGCGGACAGCCTCCGTGGCCAGACCCGCCGAGAGGGCCGCAACCTCATAGCCGCCGCGGCCGAAGGGGGTACGCAAGCCAAGTTCGCCGCCGCCGGCATCGGACATCGTCTTGAAGGCATCAAGGTACTTCGCCGGATGCACGCGCAAGAGTTCCTCCCGCGTCGCCTCGGCCGCACCGCGCATCGCCAGTTCGCGGTCCAGACCGCTCACGCTCATCAGGTTCTTCAACCGCCGCTTGGTCTCGGGGCCATCGGGCAGGCCGCCCGCGCCGGGCTGCACGTATCCGCCCACCGGCAGGGTCAGGGCATAATCGCCGCCGTGATGCCAGAAGCACCGCTCGTCCCAGAAAAATCCTGTCGCCATCCTGCCCTCTTCACGTCAATCTCCGCCATCAGTGACATGGCCAAGCCGCGTATGCAAAAGGGCTCCTTTGCCCACCTCGCCGAACCGGGCAGCACGCTTGTGGTGCGCGCCACGCCGAACGCGCGCCATGACACGGTTCTCTTGCAGGGCAGCCTCGTGCTGGTGACGACCACCGCTTCTCCGGAAGGCGGCAAGGCCAATGTCGCGGTGCGTCGCAACCTCGCTCATGCGCTCGGCGTGGCACCGACCCGTCTGACGCTCGTTTCCGGAGCGACCAGCCGGGACAAGCAGTTTCGGCTGGATTGATCGGCCTCAGGCCGGAGCGGGGGTGGGCGTCATCCGGGCGAGGAGGTGGTGGGTGGCCATCGCCGAGACCCACATCGAGAAGAGAGCGAGCCAGGCCGTCGCGCTCAGGGCCGCGCCGCCGGACACGCCCGCGCCCACGGCGCAGCCGCCCGCGAGCATGGCGCCAAAGCCCATGAGCGACCCGCCGAGCAGGTAGCGCTCCATCGGCGCCTCGGCTTCGAAGCGCTGGATGCGAAACTCGCGGCTTGCGACCGAGGCTGCAAAGGAGCCCGCGAAGACCCCGGGAACGAGGCCCACCCCGAAGGAAAGCGGCAGGGAGGGAGAGCCGACGAGGCCCATGAGCGTGTCGGTGGCCGGTCCGGTGAAGGTGATGGAGCCAACAGAAACAGGCTCGAACGCCACGAGCGAGGCCTGGTAGGTGGCGAGCCAGCCCAGCGCCACGGCGGCGCCCACGAGGATGGAAAAGACGATCTGGGCGTTGCTCTTGCGCGTGTGCAGGCGCGACCAGGTGATCGCGGCGACCAGGGCGAGGGCCCCGACGATTGCGGGCACGGGCTGGACGAGGCCGAAGGTGGAGGCGAGGTCTCGACCGGGACCGGGGGGGACGGTCCAGAGAGAAAAGAGCCAGAGGCGCGCCGGGGCGAGGATGCCGGTGAGAGCGGCCTGCGCCACGAGGGTGAGCACAAGGCCGGCGACCAGCGCGCGCAGGTTGCCGGTGGCCGAGAGCACCAGCAGGCGCGAGGCGCAGCCGCGAGCAAGGACCATACCGATGCCGAACATCACCCCGCCGATCACGGCACCGGAGATCGAGCCGGGCTGCGAGAACTGGCGGGCCTGCGAAAGATCAAGCCAGCCGAAGGCGATGAAGCCTTGGACCAGGGCCAGGGCGGAGGTGAAGACGATCAGCCATGTCGCGAGCTTCGGCCCGGCCTGAAGCGTTGCCACCTCGACCGTCGCAGCACGCAGACAGAAGGCGGAGCGCTGCGCGGCCACGCCGAAAAGCAGGCCGATGGCGAGGCCCAGGAAGGCCAAACCAGGGGCTTCGCCCAAACTGTCCAGGAGCCAGATCATGCGACGGCCTCACCGCGGTTTTGGCCCGGATAGCACAGGCCTCAGGGCTGCGCGTTGACCCGTGTCAAATGGAGCGGTTCACCCGCCCATCGCTTCGGCGATGATGCTCTCCAGCAGGTCCTCCACGGCGTCCATCGGGCCGTCGGGGTAATCGCGGTGGCCGATCTGCACCTTGCCATCCATCTCGGTGACGAAGATGCCGTAGGGGCAGTGCTGGATATTGGCGGGGTCGGCCTCCATGACCTGCCGCGAGATCACGGCGGAACAGAAGAGGAAGATGTCGGCGGCCTCGAAGATCCTGACCTCGGAGCCCACGTCTTCGCCGGTGCGGTTGAGCATGTCGCCAACGTGGCTGGTGTAGTCGATCACCAGGCCCTGGCCGACGATGGCACTTTCCACGGCGAAGGTGGCATCCTCGAAGCTGCCCTCGAAATCGTGGGTGACGGCCTCCTGCGCGAGGGTCGGGGTGCTGAACGCGAGAGTTGCGGCGAGTGCGATGTGTTTCATGGGATGGTCCTCCTCCGGGTGTGGATACAGGATGGAGATAGGGGAGCGGGGCACCATGACCTGCATCAAGCGCCCCGCCGGGCGGATCTAGCCGAACATGTCGGCGGTGATGCCGGCGTACCAGCCAAGGCTCTCCTCGAAGGTCGCCTTGCGCAGCGCGGCATCCTCGCCGGTCTGCGAGACGAAGCTGTCGGTGCTGGCGATCTTCTCCTCGGTCGGCTCGTAGGCCGCGCCGACCTTCACCCCGTCGTCGGTGGCGATGAGCGACCAGCAGGTGTTGGAATACTTGGCCGGGAACACGCGGCTGCCGGTCAGCCCCCCGAGGATGGCGTTGGCCGCGACCTTGGCCTGGCTGTTGGCCGAGAAGCCGGACTTGGGCATGTCGCCCTGGTTGGTGGCGTCGCCCAGCACGGTCACGTCGGGATCCATCTTCGAGGTCATGTCGGCGGGGTTGACCGGGGCCCAGTTGTTCTCGGTCAGGCCCGCCACCTCGGCGATGTGGCCCGCCTTCTGGGCCGGGATGACGTTGCACACGTCGACCTTTTCCACGACCCCGTCGATGGTGACGGTCATCTCGTCGGGGTTGACCTCGACCTTGTCGCCGCCGAAATCGGGGCCGATGCGCTCGACCATGCCGGTGTAGTGGTTCTGCCAGCCTTCCTCGAAGAGGCCCTGCTTGGAGAACTTCTCCTTGGGGTCGACGATCAGGATCTTGGCGGTCGGGTTGGTCTGCTTGAGCACGTGGGCCACCATCGAGATGCGCTCGTAGGGGCCGGGCGGGCAGCGGTAGGGGTTGGGTGGGGCCACCATGCAGTAGGTGCCGCCCTCGGGCATGGCCTCGATCTGGGCCTTCAGCAACTCCGACTGGGAGCCGGCCTTGTAGGCGTGAGGCATCTTGTTCTGCGCCATGACCGACCAGCCGGGCACCGCGCCCTCAATGAAGTCGATGCCGGGCGAGACCACCAGCTTGTCGTAGGGCACCGATCCGCCAGAGGCGAGCGCCACGGTCTTGGCGTCACGGTCCACTCTGACGGCGTAGTCGTGCACGACGTTGATGCCATACTCCGCCGCCAACGTGCCATAGCTGTGGGCGATCGACTGCAGGTCGCGGAAGCCGCCGATGTAGAGGTTGGAGAAAAAGCAGGTGTAATAGGTGCGGGTGGGCTCGATCAGCGTGACATCGACCGCGCCTTCGCTGTCTTTGGCGATGTAGCGAGCAGCCGTCGCGCCTCCTGCCCCGCCGCCGATCACCACCACACGCGGCATGCCGTGCGAGGCGCCCATGACCATCGGCGCCGAAAGCGTTGCGGCGCCGGCCGAGGCCGTGCCGAGAAACATCCGTCTGTTCAGTTTCATTGCGTTTCCTCCCTGTTCTGCGCGGCCCCTACTCTTCCAGGGTCGCAAAAAACGCGGCGAGCGCCGCGATCTCTTCATCGCCCAGCCGCCCGGCGATCATGTTCATGACGGGGTGGCTGCGCTTCTTCTGCTTGTAGGCGTGCATCGCCACCACGAAATCCTCCTCCGGCCAGAGGATGATGGAGGGGATGCCCTCGTCGGCGCCGCTGGACTGGTGGCAGGAGGTGCATTCGGACGAGAGATATTCACCATAGTCCGGATCACCCACCAGCGCGAGGATCTCGGGCGCTACATCATGATCGGTCGCGCGCGCGGTGGGGTCTGCCTCGGGGATGTTCTGGGGCGAGGCGGAGAAGCTGCGCAGATAGGCGATGAGGTCGGCCCTGGTGGTCGCGTCCGCCTCGCCGCGGTAGCTCATGCGGGTTCCCGGCACGATTTGCCTGGGGTTCTCTAGAAAGGCGTCGAGCGTGTCGGCATGCCACTCGAGACCTTTTTCGCCAGCGCGTGCAAAGGCCTTGGAATACTTGAACCCTTCGATGGAGGCGGCCCTGCGCCCGAACAGGCCGTTGAGCTTGGGACCGATGCGATTGGCGGCCTCCGGCCCGACCTGGTGGCAGCCCTTGCACTTTCCAAAGGCCTGCTCCCCGCGTGCCACGTCACCCAGGGCATCCGCCTCTGCGCCTTGTGCGGCGCAGAGAAGGACCAGAGTGGCGAGGGCCGCGCGCAGGCTCATTCGGAGAAGCTGCCGAGGTAGGCTTCAACCGCCTTGATATCTTCCTCCTTGCGCAGACCGGCGAAGGACATCTTGGTGCCCTTCATGAAGTCCTTTGGCTTGGCCAGAAAGCCGGCGAGGGTTTCGGCGGTCCAGACCAGCCCGCCCGCGCCTGCGTCGGTCATGGCCTTGGAATACTTGAAGCCCTCCACGGTGCCCGCAACGCGACCCATGATGCCATTGAGCTGCGGGCCGGTCTTGTTTTCGGCCCCCTCGCCGACCTGGTGGCAGGCCTTGCACTTCTTAAAGACGTTCTCGCCCGCGGCGATCATCGCGGGATCGGCAGCGGCCGGGGTCGCTTCAGCGGCCGGAGCCTGCTCGGCTGCCGCTTCTTCGGCAGCAGTCTCCTCGGCGGCAGTCTCCTCGGAGGCGGGCGCGGCCTCGACAGGTTGCGCAACCTGTTGGGCTTCCGCAGGGGTGTCGTCGGTCGGATCGTCCGGCGTCACATCGAGAACGGTGGCGCGCATCGTGATCTCGACGCTGTCCTTGCACCCCTCCATGCAGGGCTCGGTGCGCCACTGGGGATACTCGGTTTCGGCCCGGTCATCGACGATGAAGCCGTCGGCATTGGGCATCTCGACCTCCAGGAAGTTCTCGTTCGACAGCACGAAGTCCTCGTCGACAAGGAAGTTCGAGTACAGAATGTAGGCGGTGATGGCATAGGTGTCATCAGCCGAAAGGGTCTGGGCCGCGCCGAAGGGCATGGAGCGGTGGACGTAGTCCCAGGCGGTGGAAAGGTAGGGCCAGTAGGAGCCCACGGTCTTCAGCGGGTCCTGGTCGGCGAGCGTGCCGTCGCCGCCTGCCAGCTTGGGCCAGTTGCCGGAGCCTTCGGCGAATTCGCCGTGACAGACGGCGCAATTGTCGGAAAACAGCACCTCGCCATCTTCGACCGAGCCGGAACCGGGCGGAAGCCCGCGCCCGTCGGGCATGACCTTTACGTCCCAGGCCGCGATTTCGTCTTCAGTGGCGGGGCGGCCAAGGCCGTACTTCGCAGTGGCGACCGACGTTGCCTCGCTTTGCTCGGGCTGCTCCTCCGTTGCCTCGCTTTGCTCGGCGTGTTCCTCCGTTGCCTCGCTTTGCTCGGCGTGCTCCTCCGTTGCCTCGCTTTGCTCGGCGGGGGCCGCCTCGTCGGCGGCTTGCGCCGTCTCTTCGGCCACCGGCTCCGGGGTTGCCTGAGCCGAAGCGGCGGGCACGGCCTGGCCCCGGAGGGGGGCGGGCATGTCAGCCACGAACTGGTCGGCGAGAATGTAGGCGGAGCCCAGCAGGACGGCGGTGCCGCCCATCACAGGGGCGAAGGTATTAAGAAACTTCGACATTTTCTGCGCTCCCGTCGGTGTTCACATGCCAGGTCTGGATGCAGTTGTTGTGGTAGACCGAGTTCAGCCCACGCACCTCGCGCAGCTGGGCCTTGGTCGGCTGGACATAGCCGGTTTCGTCCATCGCGCGGCTTTGCAGCAGCATCTCGGAGCCGTCCCACTCGGTATCGAGGTAGAAGCGGGTGAGTGCCTTGGTATCGCCTTGGGTGCGGCCGAGGCGGGCGGTCTCCCATGTGATGCCGCCGTCCTTGGACACGTCGACACGGGTGATGCGGCCGTGGCCCGACCAGGCCATGCCGGTGATGACCAGCGGGCCCGGCCCGTGGGTGATCGGGGCCTGCGGGCTGGGCGAGGTGACGACCGACTTGGCGTCCATCACCCAGGTCCACTTGCGGGAGGTGCCGTCGGCCAGCGTGTCGGTGTACTTGGAGGTCTCCTCGCGGCTCTCGACGGCGGCATCGGTCACCTCGATGCGGCGGAGCCACTTGATCCACATGTTGCCCTCCCAGCCGGGCACCACGAGGCGCACCGGGTAGCCGTGCTCCTTGCGCAGCGCCTCGCCGTTGGCCTTGAAGGCCACGAGCACGTCGTCCAGCGCCTTTTCCATCGGGATCGAGCGGCCGTTGGAGGAGGCATCGGCCCCCTCGACATAGACCCAGCGACCCTCGGTGGCGCCGTCGTAGCCGGCCTCGTTCAGCAAGGTGCGCAGAGGAATGCCGGTGTATTCCATGTTGTGGATCATGCCGTGGGTGAACTGGGCGCCGTTGAGCTGGGCACCGGCCCATTCCATGCCCGTGTTGGCCGCGCATTCGCAGAAATAGACGTGGTTCTCGCGCGGAAAGCGCTCCAGGTCGGCATAGGTGAAGACCAGCGGCGAAACGCCGAGGCCGTTGATCATCAGCCGGTAGTCCTCCTTGCGCAGCTCGATGGCGCCGGAGTGGTGGCGCTCGAAGGCGCAGCCCTGGGGCGTGATGGTGCCGTCGAGCGCGTGGATCGGCGTGAAGTTGATCGAGGAGATCGGGTCGGCGGTGAGCCAGGGCACGTTGCGGCGCACCACGTCGGCCTCGAACTCGATGGGCAGGCCGTAGGGGGTGGCATCGACACCTTCGCCGAGGCCGGAGGCCCACTCCTGCACCTCGGTGATGAGCGGGTCGCCCTCGGCGCGGGCCTGGGTGGCCAGCGTGCCGGCTGCGGCGGCTGCGGAGCCCGCCAGTACGGCGCGGCGTGAGAGTTTGAGATCGTCGCTCATGGGGTGTGTCTCCTCATTCACGGGGGGGCGGTGGTCAGTCGACCACCACTTTCACGTTGTCATGATCGCCTGCTGTAACGGTGCCGAGCTTGGCGATATGGGCCTCGACCACCTCCCAGATGGGCGGGCCTTCGGTGCCCTCGTTGACCGAGGCCCAGCCGGCGACTGTGTAGCTCCCGGCCGGGTCGATCGCCTCGCCGGTGGAGAGCAGCGTCATGTTCGAGATGCGCTCGCCGGCGGGTTTGTTGATGTCGATCTGGTAGCCCATGCCGCCGACGCGAACCATGTCGCCGCCCTGCTGGTAGTAGGGGTCGGGGTTGAAGATGTTGTCCGCCACGTCCTCCATCACCACCTTGAGAAACTCGCCTGTCATCTCGGTGCGGTAGGCGTTGGGGTAGGTCATCGAGGTGACGTTGAAGATGTCTTCGCGGGTGATCTCCTGGCCCGGGATCATCGAGGCGCCCCAGCGGACGCCGGGCGACAGGGCGATCTGGGCGTCGCGCTCGGAGAGCAGGGCGTCGCAGATCAGGTCGTCCCAGGTTCCGTTGAAGTTGCCGCGCCGGTAGAGCGTGGTGTCGCACTGGCCGATGACCTCGGCCATCTCGGCCTCGTAGGGGGCGCGCTGCGCGTCGATGAGGGCGGTCATCTCGGGGTCGGGGGCGATCACGTCGGAGAAGATCGGGATCAGCTTGTGGCGGTAGCCCATCATCCGTCCGTCGCGCACGTCGAGATCCACCCGGCTGACGAACTTGCCGTGGGAGCCGGAGGCCACCACGATGGTTTCGCCCACCACCACCGGCTCGGGGAGCGCGTCGTGGGTGTGGCCGGAGAGGATCACGTCGATCCCCGGCACGACAGAGGCCATCTTCTTGTCGACGTCAAAGCCGTTGTGGGAGAGCACCACGACCACCTCGGCCCCTTCGGCGCGGACCTCCTCGACCATCTCGGCCATGTGCTCGTCGCGGATGCCGAAGGAGTATTCGGGGAACATCCAGCCGGGGTTGGCGATCGGCATGTAGGGGAAGGCCTGGCCGATGACGGCGATCTTGGTGCCGCCGCGCTCGAACATCTGGTAGGGCGGGAACAGCTCTGCCGGTTCGTCCCACTCGGCGTCGAAGATGTTTTGCCCCAACGCGGCAAAGGGCAGACCCTCGACGATTTCCTGCACCCGCTCCGAGCCCAGGGTGAACTCCCAGTGGAAGGTCATCGCATCGGGCTGAAGGCCGTTCATCACATTGACCATGTCCTGCCCGGCCGTCTTGAGGCAGGTGTAGGAGCCGTGCCAGGTATCGCCGCCATCGAGCAGGAGCGCATCGGGGCGGTCGGCGCGGATGGCGTTGATAACGGTGGCCACCCGGTCCATCCCGCCAACCTTGCCATACCCTGCCGCCAGCGCCGCGAAGTCGCCTGAGCTGAGGGCATAGTGGGAGGGAGAGCCGTCTTCGATGCCGTAGAGCTTGCGAAAGTCGGCGCCGGTGACGTGGGGGACCACGCCCTTGTTGGCGCCGACCCCGAGGTTGACCGAAGGCTCGCGGAAGTAGATCGGCTTCAGCTGGGCATGAATATCGGTGACATGGATAAGGCTCACGTTGCCGAAGGTGTCGAACTGCAAGAGCCGGTCCTGCGTCAGCCTCTGCTGCGCCGCCAGGCGGGCCCAGTTTCCGAAGCCGGACGTGCCGAGGAGGGCGGAAGCGGCCATGCCGACCTGAAGGAAATCGCGGCGGGAGATCATCGGAGCCTCATTCTGACTGTTTTGCATTGCGCCTTTAGACACATGCGCATAAGTGCATTTGTTTTGGACAGAAAGGCCCGCGCGCCGGTCGGACGCGCGGGCCGTTGACTTAGTTGCGAACCGAGGGGCCCTCGACCGAGAGGCCATTGCCGCGCGAGGCGACGTAGAGCTCAAGGGCGACGAACTCGGGGCTGCCCACGGCAAAGGTTTCGGCCATGGTGTCGCGCACGCAGCCGCGGAAACGGTCGTGCACGGCATTCAGCTTGGTGTTCTTCAGCCGGTAGGTCGGGAAGCCGTTGATCTGACCCTGGCTCAGGTGATCGGCCCGGATCATGTTGCCCCAGTTGTCTTCGTGGCAGTTGGCGCAGGCCAGTTCGAGCTGGCCGTAGCGGGTATAGTAGATCTCCTTGCCCTGCTCCCAGGTGGACTGGGCCGGACCGTCAATCGCCACATCGACCGGCATGCCGCGCGACACGAAGGCCATGAGCGCGACCATGTCGGTCATCTCGCCGCCGGAATATTTCCATTCCTCGGCGCCCATGCGGGTGGTCCGGCAATCGTTGATCTGCATCTCGATCGTCCGGACTTCGCCAGCCTCCTCGTTCCACTTTGGATAGACCGCCTTTACGCCGGCCAGATCCTCGGGGGAGTTGTGGCAGTCGGCGCAGGCCTTGCCCTCGGTGCCATCGACCGCGGCAAAGGCGGCCTGCGCGCTCTCCACCCCGACCAAGCCGGGGTTGTCGAAGTCGTCCATCTGCATGGCCTGAGTCTCGTCGGAACGGAACCGCCAGCCAGAATAGATGGTGTCCACCACGCCTTCGAGATGCGCAGGTGCGGGGGCTTCGGTGACGATCTCGATCTCCTCGTTGATCGTCAGCTGGTCTTCATCGGGCCCCGCGTGCGCCGTGACCGCCAGTGCGGACACGGCTGCGGCGATGGCCACGTAGCTTGCTCTCTTGCTTGCTTTCTTCACGCTTCCCTCCCTAAGAGCGCGCGGCTGTCAGCCAACGGTGATCTCTTTCGTGTCGGTGTAAGTCGAGCCGTCGTCATCCTGCCAGGTAAACTCGAACGTCCCGCTCTCGGGCACGACGGCGTCGAACTCGAAATAGGGGTTGGTCGAGATCGCCGGCTCCATCACCACGTCAATCACGGTCTCACCGTTGAAGGTGCAGGTGAAGTGGTTGATGATCGAACGCGGGATCGG
This sequence comes from Vannielia litorea, assembly GCF_900142295.1. Taxonomy (NCBI): domain Bacteria; kingdom Pseudomonadati; phylum Pseudomonadota; class Alphaproteobacteria; order Rhodobacterales; family Paracoccaceae; genus Vannielia; species Vannielia litorea. The sequence continues at coordinate 139,752 of NZ_FSRL01000001.1, read as the reverse complement.
GTTGCCGTCGCTGTCCTTGCGCTGGCCGCTTTCCATTGCGTGCGAGATCAGCGTCTTGATGGTGATGGTCTCACCGGCAGAGGCGCTCTTCGGGACTTTGACCCGGGGTTTGACATCGGATGCCATGTTCTCAGTCTCCTATGATGATGTGCCTCAGCCGCCGCAGCCGCCGATGGTGACTTTCACGGTAGCCGACGCCTGCTTGAAGCTGCCGTCGGGCATCTTGGCGACGGCGATCACGTCCTGCGTCTTGGCAAGGCGGATGCGGGTGGCACCAGCCTGGCGCGCGGCCAGCGGGCCGAATGTGAAGGTGGCCACGGCGGGCGTGGGGTTGCCGGTCGCGAGAAGCATGATGCTCTCGGCGCCCTCGGCCTCGACGCCGATCGGAACGGTGTTGCCGTTCTCGGCGATCTCGGGCGCGTCCACGGTCACACCGCCCTCGGAGGGGGTGACCCCGCCGGTGAAGGCGGCGATTGCGTCAGCCACGGCATCGGCCATGGCAGGCATCGGAAGTACGGCGGCCAGAGCGGCGCCAGCGCCCAGAAACAGGGTGTCTCGTCTGCTAAGGTTCATGTTCAGCCTCCTTGTCGACCCGAGACGTGGGTCGGTGAGTGTTCAGGTCATTCGTCTTTGAGCGTCATCAGGAAGGCCACCACGTCCTCGACGTCCTGCGCCGTGAGCAGCGGCGGCACATCGCCCTCGGCGGCCTTGCCGGTGAAGCCGTTGCCAAGGCGGATGTAGCCTTCGGTCTTGTAGAAAGAAGGCATCATGGTGCCGTCGAAGGTTTTCTTGGCGTTTGCGACGATCCCGCGCAGTTCGGCCTCGGTCCAGCGGCTGCCCGCGCCGTCGAGCGCCGGGCCGATCTCGCCCTGGAAGGCGAGTTCGGGAAGCGCCGCGATCTGGTGGCAGGCAACGCAATTGCCCGAGCCCTTGTTCATCAGGACCGCACCGTTCTCGACATTGCCCGGCGCGCCGGTGAGCGAGACCTCGACGGCACCATAGTCGTCGTAGGCCACTTCAGCGGGTGCAACGGCCTCAGCCAGCAGGCCGCTGCCTGCGAATGCCATGATGGCCGCCATTCCTAGCGTGTTCTTCATGTTCCCTCCCTTGGGTAGCCGAGCCGGAGCCCGCTGCCTCGTCTGCATACGGTAGCGCACAATGTCGACCCCACGCAACGACAAATTCATTTACCTGAATTAATGATTATGTTGCACTGCAGCATTGGCCTCAGCCCTGCTGTTCCGCGAACTTGCGGGCATGATACTTCTGGAAGGGTTCATCGCCCTCGTAGCCCTTTTCCAGAACCCAGTTGAGCAGGTTCACCGTTGTCCACTTACCGAAGGCGCCGGGCATTGTCACCACGGCAGCCTGTGCGGCGGTCAGATCGGCACCCACGTCTTCAGGGAAGAAGAGAATCGTCGGCGTGAAGAGCGCGTTCCAGCGCTTGACGGCATCCTTCTCGGCCAGGGCCTCGCCGTCGAAATCCGTGACCTCGATATCGCCGAACATGTTGATCTGCACGACGTAGAAGTTGTCTTCGATCAGTTTCTTCACCTCGGGATCCGAATAGACCTCTTCATGCATCTTGGTGCAGTAGATGCAGCCACGCTGCTCGATCATCACAACGAACCGCTTGCCCTCGGCATTGGCCTCGGCGAGGTCCTCGCGCATGTCCTTGAAGGTGTCGCGGAACCACGGCTCCTTGTGCAGCCCGTCGTCTCCCAGTTCGGCCGCATGGGCGGAGCCCGCCATGAGGAGGGCGGCGAAGAAGGTGAGAATGCGTTTCATGTCTGCCTCCGGGGTCAGTTGGTGAAGGCCGGGACCTTTTCGATCAGCCACCAGGCGATGGCATTGACGGTCCCGGTTAGAATTAGAACGGCAAAGAGGATGAGCAAGGCACCCATGACCTTCTCCATCTTGCCGAGGTGCTTTCGGAAGCTCCCGGCGAATTGCATGAAGGGCGCGGTGAAGAGCGCGGCGATGATGAAGGGCAGCACCATGCCAGCGCCGAAGACGTTGACCATCAGAAGACCGCGCCAGGCGGTTTCGTCCGTCGAGGCCATCATGAAAACGCCGGTAAGCACGCCGCCGACGCAGGGCGTCCAGCCGGCCATGAAGGCGAGGCCCACAAGGTAGCTCGACCAGATCGTCATGTTGGAGGTGTCGCCGGCCTGCATCTGGAAGCTGCGGTCGAGAAAGCCGATGCGGAAGACCCCGAGAAAGTGGAGGCCCATGATGAGCACCAGCGCCCCGGCGGCGTAGCGGAACCAGTCGATGTAGGTCTTGAACAGCTCGGAGATGGCAAAGGCACCGGCGCCCAGGATCGCGAAGACGGTCATCATTCCGAGCGAGAACATCACGGCCGAGGCAACGAGGCGGAGGCGGGCACCCCGCGCAAGGGTGCCGTCGGCAGAGATCTCCGACATGCCGACTCCCGCCATGTAGCTGAGATAAAACGGCACGATAGGCAGCACGCAGGGCGAGAAGAACACGATGAGCCCGCCCAGAAAGGCGCTCCAGATGCCGACGTCGAGCAGCATGGCCCCGTCCTCCCTTGATGCGGCCCTTGTCTGGGACCCATAATCATATTAAGTTTGTTGAATGGAACGTCAATCGGGATCGGCGCCCTTGCGGCTCGCGGCTCTCCTCCTGACCTTCGCCCTCTCGGTCCTGCCCCTCGTGGCACGGGCCGAAGTGGCGCTGGTCATGGTGGAAGAACACGGCTGCGCCTGGTGTGCGCGGTGGAACAAGGAAATCGGCCCGATCTACCCGAAGACCCCGGAGGGACAGGCCGCGCCGCTGCGACGCGAGATGATCGGCGCACCACCTCACGACATCGAGTTTTCCCGTGGTCTGCACTTCACGCCCACCTTCGTTCTCGTGGAAGACGGCAAGGAGCTGGGCCGCATCGAGGGATATCCGGGCGAGGACTTCTTCTGGGGCCTGCTCAAAGAGATGATGGAACGCAACGGCGTGGCGCTTGCCACCGGAACGCCAGACGAGACCGGCTGAGGCCGGGAGAGACGGACGAGGGAACGAGACATGCTGGACGAAAAGCCCAACCTGCCGGTGTTCGACAAGAACATGTGCGCCGAGGACATGGACCGGATGGTGGCCAATGCGACCGCCGCCGCGAACTTTCTCAAGGCGATCAGCCATGAGGGCCGGTTGATGATTCTCTGCCACCTCGCAACCGGCGAAAAGACGGTGACCGAGTTGGAAGAACTTCTCTCGGCGCGCCAGGCCGCGGTCTCGCAGCAGCTCTCGCGGCTCCGGCTCGAAGGGCTCGTCACCCCGCGCCGCGACGGCAAGGCGATTTACTACAGCCTTGCGGACGACCGCCCGAAGAAGATGATGGAAGTCGTCTACGAGATGTTCTGCAAGGAGGGCTGACGCCGTTCCTGCGGGTGTCCGGGACTTTGGGAGGAGCCTGGGTGTTCGAAGATCTGCTCGACAGGATCGGCGATGCCAACGCGGTGGCCCTCGTGGGCCTTGTGGGGGGCATACTGCTTGGGCTGGCCGCGCGGATCGGTCGATTCTGCACGCTGGGGGCGATCGAGGATCAGCTCTACGCCGCCGACACCCGCCGCCTGAGGATGTGGGCGCTCGCCATCGGCACCTCCGTCATCGGGGTGGCCCTGGCCCGCGCGGGCGGCCTGTTCGACCCCCTGGAAACGCTCTATCTCAACCGCGTCTGGACCCCTTTGGGCAGTATCGCGGGGGGGCTGATGTTCGGCTATGGCATGGCGATCGCGGGCAACTGCGGCTACGGCGCCCTGTCCCGGCTGGGCGGCGGCGACTTGCGCGGGTTCATCATCGTGCTGGTCATGGGCCTGTCTGCCTACGCGGTGCTGTCGGGGCCTCTTGCCAGACTGCGAATCTGGCTCTTGCCGGTAGATGACGCCGCGGTGCGGTCGCAGGGATTTGCCGAGAGCCTTGCCGGAGCGACCGGGCTATCACCCGTGTTCTTTGCATTGGTGCTGGGCGTGGCCCTGCTGGCGCTTGCGCTTTCGAGCCGCGACATGCTGCGATCGCCCCGACACATCCTCTGGGGTGTGGTTGTCGGCCTCGCAATCCTGTCGGGGTGGATCGGCACCTATTTCGTGGCGCATACCGGCTTCGATGCCGAACGGATCACCTCGCACACCTTCTCGCAGCCGCTCGGCGACACGATCTTCTGGCTGATGACAGCGAGCGGCAACACGCTGTCGTTCAGCGTGGGCTCGGTGGTCGGCGTGCTGGTCGGCGCCTTTGCCGGCTCGCTCTTCAAGGGTCACTTCCGCTGGGAAGCCTGCGAAGACCCGCGCGAGTTGAAGCGGCAGATCATCGGAGCGGCGATCATGGGGCCCGGTGCGGTGCTGGCGGTGGGCTGTTCGGTGGGCCAGGGGATCAGCGCCTTCTCCGTGCTGGCCTGGTCGGCGCCGGTGACCTTTGCGGCAATCTACGCGGGCGCGGCGCTCGGGTTGAAGCAGCTGATTTCGGGCTTCCACACGGCGCGCGGATAGCTCAAGATTTCTCCGCATGACAGGACGGAACGGCAAGCGCCGGATTGCGATCATCGGAATGGGACCGCGTGGCCTCGGCGCGCTCGAGGCGCTGGCCGCGCGGGTGGCGCCGGGCTCGGTTTCAGTGGAGATATTCGATCCGGTACGGCCATACGGAGCCGGCCCCAATTTCTCTCCGGACGAGAGCGAGCTGTGCTTGCTGAACCTGCCGGTGCGGGCGGTGCAGATCGACCCCGGCAGGGTTGGGCGGTTCGCCGACTGGCTGGGCGTCGAGGATCCAGAGAGCTATCCGCCCCGCGCCGATCTAGGGCGCTACTTTGCCGCGCGGTTCGAAGCGGTGGCAGAGAGCTTGGCTCCCCTGATGCATGCCGCACGGGTCGAGAACGTCAGCCGGGAGGCGGATGGCTGGTATCTGGAGGCCGATGGGCGGCACGGCCCCTTTGACGAGGTCCTGACCACGCAGGGCCAGCCCAGGTGCGAACCCGACGCGCAGCTGGCGGAATGGCAGAACCATGCGAAGACGCAGGGTTTGCCGCTCTTCGCAGCCTACCCGGGACAGGCGCTGCGGGCCGCGGCGCAGGGCTGGCAGGGCAAGGTCGTGGGCGTGCGCGGCCTCGGGCTCTCAACCCTCGACGTGATGCGCCTGCTGACGCTCGGCCTGGGAGGGCGTTTCGAGGACGGAGCCTATGTGCCGTCAGGCCGTGAACCCGCCAGGATCCTGCCGTTCTCGCTTGACGGCCACGCCCCGGCGCCCAAGCCCGCGACCTCTGAGGTGGACGCGGGTTTCGACCCTGAGGAAGGTGAGACGCGCGCTTTCATCGGGGCGCTTGCGGAGGCGGTCGGAATGGCGGCAAACGCGGCGCTGGAGCGGATTTGCGCCGCGCTTGTGGCCCCCGGCATGCGACTGGCGCAGGCGCCTCGCCGCGAGGTGGAGCGGTGGCTCGCCGCGGAGCGCGAAGCACCCGGCAGCCAAGAAACGCGCGGGCCGATCGAGGCGCTGGCGGCCCATATGGACATGGCGCGGGGTGCTGTGCCGGAGGTGGGCTATGCGCTGGGCCAGGTTTGGCGGAAGTGGCAGAACGAGTTGCGCCAAGGCTTCAACCCCGCGCGCATGGCGCCTGAGACGGCCGCCGCGCTGGTAAAGTTCGACGATGCGCTGAAACGCTTCTCCTACGGGCCGCCGTTGCGCTCGGCGGAGGAGCTGCTGGCGCTGATCCGGGCCGATGTGGTGGACCTGCGGGCGGTGGATGACCCGGATATCCGATTGGTCGATGACGGTTGGGTGCTGGATGGAGACGCAGCCACCCTGAGGGCCGAAGTGATGGTCGATGCCGTCCTGCCCTCCCCTGCCCTTGCGCCCGTTACCGACCGGGCGCTTGCCGGTCTGCGCGAGGACGGCTGGCTGCACGAGGTCGCCGAAGGGCTGGGCGGGGAGACTGCGGCCGACGGCCTGGCCCTCACCCGCGATGGCCGCCCTGCCCCGGGCCTCGCCGTGCTCGGGCGCATGGCAGCAGGAAGCGTGATCGCGGTCGACTCGATCCATGACTGCTTCGGCGCGGCGGCGGACCGCTGGGCAAACGGCGTGGCGGACCGCAGCGGAAGACGGACCGACTAGCCAGCTTGCAAGGGCGGCTGCCGGCGTGCGCCATTGCCACGAGCCGCGCCAATGGTTGCCTCAGTGCGGCGCGGTTCGGGCGATGGCGATGTTGAGCAGAACTTGCCGCCGCTCGGTGGTGGCGACTTGGATGGCGCGCTCCAGAGTAGAGGGCAGATCGGCGCCACTGGTTACGGTCGCGGTCCAGGCCCGGCTCGCCTCGGCGGTGCGGGTGAAGTCGGGGCTGGGGCGCAGCGACGTGAGCGGCACCTCGTTGGCCGCCCGTGCCGCGCCCGCGGGATAGAGCCCCTCGACCGAGTGCCGCACGGCCCCCCATTCTTCGTTGTTGAGAACCAACACGATCACCGGAGCCGCCTGCGCCTCGGCGACAAGATGACAGGCGGTCGGATTGGCGAACATATAGCTGCCGTCGCCCATGGTAGCAAAGATGAGCCGGTCGGGATGCGCAAGCTGCGCCCCGATGGCCGCAGGCAAGCCCCATCCGAGGCCGCCGGAATGAGGCTCCTGAAAGTAGCTGTCGGGTTGCTCCAGATCGAGCGGCATGAGCGGGCAGCCCAGCTCATGAAACACGGTGGCGCGTCGGCCTTGCCGGGCTTGCGCCTTGATCGCGCGGCCGAGGCAAAGGCTGACCCACTCCTTGCTCATCGGCGAAGCCGCACCCGCTTCGGCGACGGAAACGGCCTGGGCGCGGGCTTTCGAAGAGGCGCCAGTGATGCGGGCGCGACGCGCGGCGGTGCCTTCGGCGTCAGTCGGCTCCGCCTCCAGCGCCCGTGCAAGATCTTCGATGACCCGGTCGACAGGTCCGGCGAGAGTGATTGCCGCAGGAAAGTTTCGCACGGGTGTCCGGGAAAAGAGCGGGTCGGGACCCGCCATGATAACGGTCGCATCCTCGCGCAGCCGCACCTTGTCGGGGAACCAGGGTGCCAAAGCATCGAGCACCAGCACCACATCTGCCTCGGCAAGCCAGGGGCCCGGGTCGGCACCGATCTGCATCGGGTGCGAGAGTGGCATGGCGAGCTGGTTCGACCAGTAATGCGAGAGCGGGAAGGCGTGGGCCTCGCACAGGTTGGCGAGCGCCGCAAAACCTGCCTCACTGCCTGCGCCACGCTGGGCAATGATCAGCGGGTTCTCGGCCCGTGCCAGCGCCTCGGCAGCCCGTACCAACGCCGCCCTGTCCGGCGCGCTGACGACCGGGGAGATGCGCGAGGGGGCCTCCAGACCGGCCCGAGGGCAGGGCTCGCACAGCACCTCGCGGGGCAGGCTCAGGTAGACCGGACCCTTGGGCGTCGAATTGGCGATCGCCCAGGCGCGGTCCATCAACTCCGAAATCTGGTCGGGGAAGCGCAGTTCGTAGTTCCACTTCGTCGTCTCGCGGATCAGCGCCTCCTGGTCGAACATTTCCTGCCCCCAACCGATCGGCACGGTGCGCGCGCCGAAGCGGCTGTGCTCTGTCACCGGGGTTCGGCCCGACATGAGAATCATCGGCACCTGGTCGCACCATGCGTTGATCGCGGCCGTCGCCCCGTTGGACAGGCCCACGTTGGTGTGCAGAAGCACCGCCTGTGGCCGGCCGGTCACCTGCCAGTAGCCGTGCGCCATCGAGACCGCCGCGTGCTCATGAGGCACGGTGACGGGCGTGGGCAGGTCGAGCCCGGCCCGGCGGGCCTCCACCAGGCCTTCGATGATCGGCGGAAAGTCGGTGCCCGAGTTGGCGAAGACATAGTCGACGCCCAGCGCCTTCAGTTTCCCGAAGATCGCTCCGCCCGCAGTGATCGAAGAACCATCCTTCATGCGCCCTGCCGCCCTGTTATTTCATTATGTGAGATTCTATTTGCAGATAATGAGGCTGAGCGGCAAGGTGAGTCAATATGCGCCCCTGGAGAACGACTGCATGGCCACCCCGATCAATCTCTCCGTGATGAAAGCCTTCGACGTGCTGGATCTCTTCGACGACACTCGCCGCGAGCTGACGACGGAGGTGGTGGCGCGGGAGCTGCGGTTGTCGCATGCCACGGCGCACAGGTTCCTCGCCACGCTCGACGCCGCGAACGTGCTGACGGCGGTGCGTCGCGGGAGTTTCGCCCCTGGCCCGCGGCTTGCCCGCCTCGGCCGGATGGCAGAAGATCTGGCTCCCCTGCCCCGCAGCCTCCAAGCCACGCTCGACCGATTGCGGCAGGCGCTGGAGGAGTCGGTAATGGCCTGCCGGTACACGCCGCGCGGCCCGCTTTGCGTGGCCGTGAGCCAGGCTGACAGGCCGATATCGGTGAACATCCGCACCGGCACCACCCTGCCGATGCTCACCACCGCGCAGGGGCGGCTCTTTCTCGCCGGGATGACCCCACGCGACCGGCAGGTCTGGGCCAGGGTGCAGGGCATTTCTCGGGCGAGCCTCGCAGAGATCGAGCCGCTGCTGGAGGGTATCCGCGCGGCGGGCCACGCAGTGAATCGCGGTGACAACGAGCCCGACATCGCCGCCGTTTCCGTGCCGGTGATCGCGGGTGAACGCACGGTTCTGACGGTGTCGGCCTTCGGAACGCTGGGCCGATTTGGGGCCGATGTGCAGGCCCGAGCTGCCGGACTTCTCGTGAAGGCGGCCTCCGACCTTGCGCGCGAGATCGACCCTGCACGTCAAAGCCAAAAATCCGGTGGGAGGAGAGAGTCCATGCATAACGACCACACCGCCATGGACCGCGGCGGCAACGAGGCCTGACGCCGGTTGCCAAGATGGTTCAGCGTGATGCTTCTTCCGAGATCTCCCTGCCCAGATCGCCGATGACGACATGCGCACCTATGCGCCTTTCACCGAACCGGTGTTTTCAAGGCCGATCTGGGCTCCGTCCGGCCAGAACCGGTGCAGCGACTTGCTGATGGCAACGCTGGAAGCCAAGAGGCACGCTGCCCCATCGGCGCCTTCCAGCCCGCCCGGTTCCAGCGCAGGGTGATGAGAGAGGCCAAGGCCCTACCGGTGACGACGAACCTTCAGGGGGCGGAGATCGGTCTCAGAAGGGGCTTTGGCGATGCCGCCTGTCTCACTCGTATCTTCCGGCGGCATGAGAACCGCGAAGGTTCGCCGCATCGCCACGCCACTCTGTCGATCGCGTGCCGAAAGGCCGCAACGCCCTCGGTCCGCTCTCGCGGCCAGAGTGGGCAGGCACCCCTACCGTCAGGTCCAAGGGCCACCGCGCCGACGTCTCCCGACATTTGGTATGCGGCTCGCCGTGATCGGCTGGCGGGCAGAAGGCGCCGTGGGCCGGGTTTGCGAGGCCATCGCGCGCAGCGCGGCCACGCGGTTCTCTGTCGCGGGGTGCGTGGCAAAGAGATTGTCGCGTTTGTAGGCGTGCAGCGGGTTGACGATGAACATATGCGCGGTCCCCGGGTTGCGCTCGGCCGCGTCATTGTCGATGCGCGCGGCGCCGGAGGCGATCTTTTCCAACGCGGAAGCCAGCCACAGAGGCTCGCCGCAGATCTCGGCGCCGGCCTTGTCGGCGGCATATTCGCGGGTTCGGCTGATCGCCATCTGCACCAGTGCGGCAGCCATCGGCGCGAGAAACATCATCAGCAAGGACCCGACCAGCCCAAGGCGTTCGCGCGAGCCGCCAAAGAACAGCGCAAAGTTGGCAAGCATCGAGATCGCACCGGCGAAGGTGGCGGTGACAGTCATGATCGCAGTGTCGTGGTTGCGGATATGGGCCAGTTCATGCGCGATCACCCCGGCCAGCTCCTCGCGGCTCAGGCTGCGGATCAGGCCGGAGGTCACAGCGACGGCTGCATTGGCAGGGTTGCGCCCGGTGGCGAAGGCGTTGGGCTGAGGCGTGTCGATCAGGTAGAGCCGGGGTTCGGGGAGCCCGGCGTTTCTGGCGAGGTCCATGGTCAGCGCATGCAGGCCGAGCCGGTCGCCCGGCGCGATCGGCTGGGCGTTGTGCATGCGCAGGACCATGCGATCGGAGTTCCACCAGGTGAAGGCATTCATGCCGGCCGCGACCACAAGCGCGATCACCGCGCCACCGGCGCCGCCGAGCAGGTAGCCCACGCCCATGAAGAGTGCGGTCATCGCCGCCATGAGCATTGCTGTCTTGACGTAGCCCAAGTCCGCCTCCGATATCGCTCGATCTGAGAATGAACGAGATATGGAGACGGTTCCCGCCCATGCAAGATGCAGGGCGGGCCGATGCGACGGAGCGCCCCACGTGACGCCGCGGTCTAGGGGCGGCCTGTCGGCCTGAGGTCGGCGAAAGCCTTGCCGGTAGCGGCCTCGAATTCGGCCTCGTCCCAGAAGCCAATGAGAATACCAGTCTCGGCGGCACGCTTCTGGCGGGCCAGCACTTCGGGGGTGGCGGTGATGCGGGTATGATGGCGGGTGGCCCAGTCGAGCAAGGCGGCCTCCATCCGGGCGCGCACGGCGACATGCTCGGGCGCGTCGGAGGCGCCTATGTCATCCACCTCCTGCGGATCCGTCTCCAGGTCAAAGAGAACGGGGCGGAAGCCCTCGCAGCGGATGTACTTCCAACGACCATCGAAGATCATCGTGGTATGGGCATGCTCCTGGGGCTGATCGAGCGTGCGGGCCATGTCGGACCAGTGGTAATCATGCTCGGATATGGCGTAGCGGCGGGAAAAGCCCTCGGTGCCGTGGAGAAGCGGAGTCAGGTCGCGCCCCTCGATCACATGCGGCTTGGGCCTGCAGCCCAGCGCGTTCATGAAGGTGGGGGCGAGGTCGATCATCTCGACGAGGTCCTCCGATACCGTGCCGCGTGTGGCATCGGCCTCCGGGCGCGGATCGTGGATGATGAGCGGCACCTTCACGGCCATCTCGTGGTAGAAATCCTTGTCGCCCATCCAGTGATCGCCCATGTAGTCGCCGTGGTCGGAGGTCACGGCGATGATGGTGTTCCGGCTGCGGCCCGTCTTCTCCATCCATGCAAAAAGCCGCCCAAGCTGGTCATCGAGCTGCTTGATGAGGCCCATGTAGGCCGGGATGACATGCTCGCGGACGAGGTCACGCGAGAAGCTGCGGCAGACTCGGGCCTGGTGATAGGCCGACACGAGCGGGTGGTCGGTGGCCTTCTCGGCCTCGGAGCGGACCGGCGGCACGATGTGCTCCGGGCCGTACATGTCGTGGTAAGGTGCGGGCACGATGTAGGGCCAGTGGGGCTTGATGTAGCTCAGGTGGCACATCCAGGGTCGCCCATCGGCCTCGGCCTCTTCCATGAAGGCCATGGCCCGGTCGGTCATGTAGGCGGTCTCGGAATGCTCCTCGGGCACGTTTGCGGGGAGCCGGGAGTTCTTGAGCAGCCAGGCCGAGAGCAGCTCGCCATCGTCGTCGAGGCCGGAATTGGCAAAGTCCCCCCACGGATTGTCGGAGGAGAAGCCATGGGCGACGAGGTAGTCGTCGTAGGCCGACCAGTTCTGCCGCGCGCTGTCGGGGTGCAAGCCGTCGTCACGCTCGAAGGGTTCGAAGCCGCATTCCGACACGCGCACGCCGATCTCGCTTTCGGGCGCGATGCCGAGCCAGGCCATGCCCTCGGCGTCGGCGGTCATGTGGGTCTTGCCCACGAGCACGGCGCGGGCACCGACCTCGCGCAGGTGGTCGCCCAGGGTCGGTTCGCCCACACGGAGCGGCATGCCGTTCCAGGTGGAGCCGTGAGACCGGACGTAGCGACCGGTGTAGGCCGACATCCGGGAGGGGCCGCAAACCGGCGACTGCACATAGGCATTGGTGAAGCGCACGCCCCGGGCAGCCAGCGCGTCGATGTGCGGGGTGTGCAGGTGCGGGTGGCCGTAGCAGCTGAGGTAGTCGAACCTGAGCTGGTCGGCCATGATCCAGAACACGTTGGGGCGGGTGGTCATTCGGCCATGTCCTTCTGCAAAATCTCGGCGGCGGGCGTGTTGAGAAACATCTCCACCCGGTCCAGCAGGTCGATGAACCTGCGGGTCTCCTCCTCGGTCAGCGCCTCGCGCAGCGCCGCCCTGCGGCGCGCCATCACCGGCGCGGCCAGCTCATAGGCGGCACGGCCCTCCGTCGTCGCCTCCACGATGGTCTGCCGCTTGTCCCGCTGGGCGCGGTGCATGGTGACGAAGCCCTTGCGCTTCATCTCCGGCAGCGCCCGGCTCAGCAGCGAGTGATCGGCGCGCTGGATGGTGGCCAGGTCCCGGATCGTCATGGGCCCGGCCTCGCAGAGATCCCAAAGCACCCGCCACTCCATGATCGAGATGCCGCCGCCGAACTGCAAGAACTGCTGCCCCTGCCTGCGCGAGGCGGCATAGACGGCCGGCAGCCGCGAGAAGACGTTGAGGTCTTCATGGCTGCGCCTCTCCCGAATCCGCTCCGGGTCGATCTTGGCTGGGTCGGTCATCGGTATCCTCCACCCCGCTGATAAAGCCCGAAAATTAAATGCGTGACAAGTCATATATATTTTGCAACTCTACCTGCATGCCCCGAAAGGGGAGCCGTGCGCCGGGAGGATGGCGCGCGAGATTAGGGAGGATGAACCGACATGAAGAAAACGCTCCTCGGCGCAGCGCTGGCCCTTGCCCCGCTGGCCGCCACGGCCCAGGCCACGCTGACGGCCGAAACAACGACAGCGGGCTCGACCCCGCATTACATCGACTCGACCCTCGCCGCGATCCTCGACAGCGCCGGCGTGGCGACGTTGCAGATCACCGAGGGCGCGACGCTGACAAATTCGGTCCAGGCCGTGGCCGAGGGCCGGCTCGACATGGCGCCCGCGCCGCTGATCCTGCCCTTCCTGCTGTCCAAGGGCATCGGGCCCTATGCCGGTGTCGGCCCCGAGAAGGGCGCCGAGCTGGCCGCGAACCTGCGGGTGATCTTCTGGAATGCGGGTTCGGCCCAGATTCTTGGCTACTACAACTCCAACCCGATCGAGGACATCCGCAAGCTCGATGGCAAGCGCATCTGGAACGGCCCGCCCCGCGGCGCCGCCCTGACCTCGGGCCGGGCGATGGTCCAACTGCTGTCGGGCCTCAAGGACGGCGAGGGCTACGAGGGCATTCAGAACGAGTGGCCCGATACGGTGTCGACCATCACCGGCGGCGGCGTCGATGCCTGGACGATCCCCGAAGGCCTGCCCTCGGGCCGCCAGATCTCCATCGCGGCGGTCGGCGGGATCACCATCCACGATGTGCCCTCCGACCTGCTCGCCAGCGAACTCGGCCAGCAGATCTTGGCCGCGCCCGGCCACGCGCCCTACTCGGTGCCGGTCGAGGATGTGCGCGCCGCCTATGACGGCAACGACATCACCATCGTCACCGATGACGACACCTTCGACAGCTTCGCCACCGCCTTCGGCCAGATCGTGCCCGCCACGATGGACGAGCAGCTCGTGTACGACATCACCGCGGCCTACCTCGCGGGCAAGGACCGCTTCATCGAGGGTTCGCCCCGAGGCCCCTTCACGATGATGAGCTTCGGTGACCTCGACGGCGTGAGCCAGGGCGCCTGCGGTGCGGTGCAGATCAAGATGCACCCCGGCGCAATCCGTGCCTTCGAGGATGCGGGCCACACCGTCGCGGATTGCCTGCGCCCCTGACCTGACACCCTGCGTGGCCGGTCAGCCGGCCACGCCTCCGCCCAGACAGGCCCGAAAACATGACCCAACTCTCCCTGACGCGTCCGCTCGGACAGCGCATTGCTCTGGTGCTTGCCCTGCTCCTCGTGATCGTCGGCATGATCAACACCATGCCCGAGATTCCCGGCCTTCAGGACTGGGCGCGCGAGATCACGGGGCGGCCCTACTTCCGGATTTCCGGCTTTCCGCCGCAGTATTTCTATCCGCCTGTCTTCTTCGTCATGATGGTGATCGTGGCGCTCGACTCCAGCGTCTACCGCGCCTGGAAGGAGGAGCGGCCCGAGCGCGCCTGGCTTGGCCTCCTGCTCGACGCGGGCCTGATCTTCGCCGCCTTCCTCGGCGCCCTGGGCTACCTGGTCGAGCTCGACTCCGTCTGCCTCATAGACCAGATCACCGGAGAGCGGGCGCGGCTGATGCAGGAGGCTGCGGAACGCTCTGTCGGCGTGATCCCCGGGATCTCGCTCGAAGCCGAGGTGCCGGCCTGCCAGGCGCGGTTCGGTATCTGGTCGATCCCGCTGCTCTTCGTCATCATCACTCTCTTCTTTCTCTACAACGTCCGGGTCTGGGGCCTGCCGCTGGTCATCGTCTCGACCGTGGTCGTCCTGTATACCCTGGCCACCGCGCTGATCTGGATGTTCGACCTCTCCAGCCACAACTTCCTGCTGACCAAGCTCGGCGCGGACGGCGGAGACCCAATGGCCGCGGCGATCCAGAAGGCCACCAACGTATTCATCACGCCCGACGGGTTCATGGGGCGCTTCATGGATATCGTGGTGAACCAGGTCTTTCCCTACGTGATCCTCGGCGCGCTCTTCGGCACCTCTGCCGGAGGCACTTCGCTCATCAAGCTCGCGGTGCTCTCCACCAGTCGCCTGCGCGGCGGGCCGGCTCATGCGGCCGTTGTCTCTTCCGCGATGTTCGGCACCATCACCGGCGGGCCGGTGACCAACGTGCTCTCGACCGGACGGCTGACCATTCCGATGATGCAGCGCAACGGGTTCTCGCCGCAGTTCGCCGGTGGCGTCGAGGCGGCGGCCTCCTCGGGCGGGCAGATCATGCCACCGGTGATGGGGGTTGCGGCCTTCGTGCTCGTGGCGCTCACGGCGGTGCCCTACACCAAGGTCATTACCGCGGCCTTTCTGCCGGCGCTGTGCTTCTTCTTCTCGATCTTCCTCGCGGTCATGTTCCAGGCCCGGCGCGACCGCGTGGAGCCGATGCGCGACATTCCCGACGACCTGGTGATGAACCGGCAGGACTGGCTCAACCTGATCATCATCTTCGTGCCGATCCTGACGATCCTGATGCTGCTCCTGGGCAACAAGGACACGGCGGGCAGCGGCCTGCTGGCCTCGATCCTGCCCGCGGCGGTGACCCAGACGATCCAGAACGCCACCGGCGATGCGATCTCGGCCGGGTGGTGGGCGGTGATCGTGCTGTTGCCGCTGCTCTTTCTCGATCCGGGCACGCGCGCCGCACCACGCAGGGTGGTGGTGTCGCTGGCCGATGGCGGCATCCTGCTATCGCGCCTGTTTCTGCTGCTCTTCGCGGTGTCGATCATCGCCGCCTTCCTGAACGAGAGCGGCCTCACGGGTGAGCTGACCCGCGCCGTTACCACCTGGCTCGAACGGGCCCAGGTGATGCACATCTTTGGCTTCGAGATCCGCATCGTGGGCGGTGTCTACCTGATGCTGGCGCTCACATGCGCCATGGTCTGCGCCATCATACTCGGCATGGGGATGCCCACGGTGCCCGCCTATGTGAACGTGGCGCTGCTGCTCGGGCCGCTGCTGGCCAACCTCGGGGTCAGCTTCTTCACCGCGCATATGTTCGTCTTCTACTTCGCGGTGGCCTCGGCGATCACCCCGCCCGTGGCCATTGCCGCCTTCGCCGCGGCCTCAATCACCCGCACCGAACCGATGCGAACCGGCATTGCCGCCGTTCGGGTGGGGATCGTGATGTTCACCATCCCCTTCGTCTTTGCCTGGTATCCCGAGCTGCTGCTGATCGAAGAGGCCGTGACGATCACCGACGAGACCGGCCGCAAGGCGCTGATCGAGGGCTACTCCGGCTCGGTCGATATCGTCGCCTTGGGGCTTCTGGGCCTGCGCCTTGTGCTTGCGCTCTACCTGATCGCCTCGGCCCTCGCGCGCTACGATCGGGACAGGCTGGCAAGCTGGGAAGTCGCGCTGCGGCTCTTCCTCGCCGTGCTGGTCCTGTGGAAGACCGTGCCCGTGATGCTGACCGGCATCGGCCTCGCGGCCGCGCTCCTGGCCTTCCATGCCATGACCGCCCGGCGAAACACCGAGCGCGCCGCGGCCTGAGGAGGCCTCTCCGGGTCGGCGCTAAGGTCCGTTCTTCCGGGCAACTGCCACTGCGGTGCGTCTGGAGGGCCTGTGCGATTCAGGCTGGCGATCCCGCGAGGACTCGAACCCCGAACCTGCTGATTAGAAGTCAGCTGCTCTATCCAGTTGAGCTACGGGACCGCTGGCGCCGTGGTAGCCCGGCGGCGGAGGCCGGTCAACGCGGGGCGCGCAATGGAGTCATCAAACTGTCACTTGGACTCTCTGTTTATTTCTTTTATTCGTGAAATATGAAAACAGAGATTCCCCATCGTCTGACGACCCTCGGTCATCCCCAGCGCCTCGCGCTGTTCCGGCTTCTCATGCGCCGTTACCCGGATCGGCTGCCCGCGGGCGAGATTGCAGAGGCGATGGGCCTCAAGCCCAGCACGCTCAGCGCCTATCTTGCGGCGCTCATGCAAGCCGGGCTCGCCGTGCAGACACGGGTGGGCACATCGCTGCACTACACAGTCGACATGGCAGCTGTGCGACAAACCCTGGATTACCTCTTTCTCGATTGCTGCCGCGGCCGTCCCGAGTTGTGCGGCCCCCTGGTTTTCCCCCTCATCGAAGGATCAACTCCGATGGCAGATCAGAAATACAATGTGCTCTTCATCTGCACCGGCAACTCCGCCCGGTCGATCTTTGCCGAGACCCTCTTGCGGTCCCTGGGAGGCGACAGGTTCAACGCCTATTCCGCCGGTACGCGCCCGCAGTCCGAGCTGAACCCCTTCGCGGTGCGCCTGCTGGAGAAGAAGGGGCATGACATCGGGCCGCTCCGGGCCAAGAACGTGAACGAGTTCATCGGCCCCGACGCGCCGCATCTCGATTTCGTCTTCACGGTCTGCAACCAGGCGGCCAACGAGGAGTGCCCGGCCTGGGAAGGGCAACCGATCAGCGGTCATTGGGGCATGGAAGACCCGGTGAAGGCAGAGGGCTCCGAAGCGCAAAAGGCCCTGGCCTTCCAGCAGGCCTACGGCGCGCTGAAGCACCGGATCACGGCCTTCACGGCCCTGCCGCTCGCCACGCTCGACCGGATCGCCCTGCAATCGGCCGTCGACGAGATCGGCCGCGAGAAAGAGGATCACGCCCCATGACGACCTATGCCCTCAATGGTCTCGGCAGAATGGGCAAACTCGCCCTGAAGCCGCTGCTCGAAAAAGGTGCGGAGATCGCATGGATCAACGATGCGGTCGGCGACACGGCGATGCATGCGCATCTCCTGGAGTTCGACACGGTGCACGGACGTTGGGATGCCGAGTTCTCGAGCGACGCGGAGAGCGTGACGGTCAACGGCACCCGCCTGCCCTTCATCGGCACCCGAGACATCGACAAGCTGCCACTCGACGGCGTGGACGTGGTGATCGACTGCACCGGCGTGTTCAAGACCGAGGCCAGGCTGGCACCCTACTTCGCCGCCGGTGTGAAGAAAGTGGTGGTTTCGGCCCCCGTGAAGGACGGCCCGACGGCCAATATCGTGATCGGCGTCAATGACCAGACATATGACACCGAGGCACACTCCATCGTCACCGCTGCCTCCTGCACCACGAACTGCCTCGCGCCCGTGGTGAAGGTGATCCACGAGTCCCTCGGCATCAAGCATGGCTCGATCACGACGATCCATGACGTGACCAATACGCAGACCATCGTCGACCGCCCCGCAAAGGACCTTCGCCGCGCCCGCTCGGCCCTGAACTCGCTGATCCCCACCACGACCGGCAGCGCCACGGCGATCACCCTCATCTACCCTGAGCTCAAGGGGCGGCTGAACGGTCATGCGGTCCGTGTGCCGCTTCTCAATGCCTCACTCACCGATTGCGTGTTCGAAGTGGAACGCGCAACCACTACCGAAGAGGTCAACGCGCTGTTCGCGGCGGCCGCAGAGGGGGAGCTGAAGGGCATTCTGGGCTACGAGACACGCCCGCTCGTTTCTGCCGACTACACCAACGACACCCGATCGAGCATCGTCGATGCGCCCTCCACTTTGGTTGTGAACGGGACGCAGGTGAAGATCTATGCCTGGTACGACAACGAGATGGGGTATGCCCACCGTCTGGCAGATGTTGCGCTGATGGTAGGGGCCTCCTTGTGAGCCAGCGCCCCGAGGGCCTCTCGGCCTACATTGCCGTCACCGCCGCTTATTGGGCCTTCATGCTCACCGACGGGGCCCTGCGGATGCTGGTGCTCCTGCACTTTCACACGCTGGGCTTTTCGCCGGTGCAGCTGGCTTACCTTTTCGTGCTCTACGAGATCGCCGGGATGGTCACCAACCTGTCCGCCGGATGGATCGCCGCCCGCTTCGGGCTGGTGGCGACGCTCTATGCCGGTCTGGCGCTGCAGGTGATGGCCCTGCTAGCGCTTGCGCTGCTTGATCCCGGCTGGGCCGTGGGCGCCTCCGTGGCCTACGTGATGTGCGTTCAGGGCGCGAGCGGGGTCGCGAAGGACCTGGCGAAGATGTCGTCGAAGTCCGCAGTAAAACTGCTGGCACCTTCCGAGACGGGCGGGCTCTTTCGCTGGGTGGCGGTGCTGACTGGCTCCAAGAACGCGGTGAAGGGCGTGGGCTTCCTGCTCGGCGCGGCGCTGCTGGCGGTCCTGGGGTTCGTCGGCTCCGTGCTGGTCATGGCCCTGGTGCTGGGCGTGATCCTTGCCGTGATCGTGGCGGTCATGCCCCGTGGCCTTCCGACCGGCCGCAAGGGGGCGAAGTTCTCGGAGGTGTTCTCGAAATCCGCCAACGTGAACTGGCTCTCGGCAGCGCGGGTGTTTCTCTTCGGGGCACGCGACGTGTGGTTCGTGGTGGGCATCCCGATCTACTTCTACGCCGTGCTCTCCGACGGCACCGAAGCAGGCAACCGCTCCGCCTTCTTCATGATCGGCACCTTCATGGCCGTCTGGGTCATCCTCTATGGTGCGGTGCAAGCCTCCGCACCAAGGCTGCTGCGGGCAAGCACACGGGAAGAGTCCCACCTGATCCGCGCGGCGCGCACCTGGGCCGGGGCGCTCTTTCTCGTGCCGGCGGCGCTCACCGCCGCCGTGCTCGCCTCGCCCGAGCCGCAGCCCTGGCTGACGGTGACGCTGGTGGCCGGGCTGCTGGCCTTTGGCGCGCTCTTTGCCATCAACTCCTCGCTGCATTCCTACCTGATCCTCGCCTTCACCAGGGCGGAGCGGGTGACGATGGACGTGGGCTTCTATTACATGGCCAATGCGGGCGGGCGTCTGCTGGGCACCGTGCTCTCGGGCCTCACCTACCAGCTCGGCGGTTTGCCCCTTGTGCTGGGAACCGCCACCGTCATGGTGGCCACGGCCGCGCTGCTTTCGGGCCGGCTCGACGCAGAGGCACAACCGGCGTGAGCATATTCGAACGTTACCTGACCGTCTGGGTGGCGCTTGCGATGCTGGGCGGCATCATCCTCGGCGCCGCCTTCCCCGCGCTGGTAGAGCTCGTCGCGGCCGCCGAGGTGGCCCGCGTCAACCTCGTGGTCGCCATTCTGATCTGGGCCATGGTCTACCCCATGATGGTGGGCGTCGACCCTGCCGCGCTGAAGACGGCCGTCAAACAGCCGAGGGGGCTGGCGATCACATTGGCGGTGAACTGGCTGATCAAGCCCTTCACCATGGCCTTGCTTGCGGTGCTCTTCTTCGATCATGTCTTCGCGCCATGGATCTCGCCCGAGGATGCGATGCAGTACACCGCCGGGCTGATCCTGCTGGGCGCGGCGCCCTGCACGGCGATGGTCTTCGTCTGGTCCCAGCTCACGAGAGGCGACGAGAGCTACACGCTTCTGCAGGTCAGCGTGAACGACGTGGTGATGGTCTTCGCCTTCGCGCCCATCGTCGCCTTCCTTCTCGGCGTGACCGACATCGAGGTGCCTTGGGAGACCCTGCTGCTCTCGGTGCTCCTCTTCGTGCTGCTCCCCCTCATCGCCGGCGTCTGGACGCGGAAACGACTGGCGACCCGAGAGCGGATCGACGGGTTTCAGGCGCGGGTGAAGCCCTGGTCGGTGATCGGGCTGATCGCGACCGTGGCGATCCTCTTCGCGCTGCAGGGCGGCACCATCCTCGACCGCCCGCAGGTGATTGCCCTCATCGCGGTGCCGATCGTGATCCAGAGCTACGGGATCTTCGCCCTGGCCTATGCGGCGGCTTTCGCGCTCAAGGTGCCGCACCGGATTGCCGCGCCCTGCGCGCTGATCGGCACGTCCAATTTCTTCGAGCTGGCCGTGGCCGTGGCAATCTCGCTCTTCGGGCTCAATTCGGGCGCGGCGCTGGCAACGGTGGTGGGCGTGCTGGTGGAGGTGCCGGTCATGCTGTCGCTGGTCGGCTTCGCAAACCGGACGCGGGCGCGTTTCGGCTAGTCGAGGCGCCCGCCTCGGTCGTGGCCAACTCGGGCCAACCTCGGTTGTGGGCGTTCTCGACAAGACGCCGAAGCCTGGAGAGATCCTGCCCTCCCTTGAGCTCCTCGATATGCGCCCGATGGTGCGCCACCGTGGCCTGGTGCAGCGCGGCCAACTCGCCATCCTGCAGCATCTCGGCAATGGCCGTTTTCACCGGCGCCGACCAGCGCTGTATCCGGGTATCGAGCTGTTCGTTGAGGTTGTGCTTGCGCCAATAGCTCATATCGGCCGCGCGGTTGGCGTGGTTGGCATTTCCACGGAAGACCTGGGTGAGAAAGCTGTCCATCGAGCGCAGGGCATAGTGGTTCAGTTGAACCAGGTCATAGGCGCAAAGCTCCTCCCCGAACGACTTGATTTCCTTCACCAGCATCTCCTGTGGCAACGGCTTGCCAGCGCCGTTGACCCAGGTCAGCTCGGCGCTCCGCTCGGGGTCGGGGCGCGGCGAGTGGTTGGTGATGGCGACAACGGGCGCGCCAATCCGGGTGAGCGACTTCACCCCGCGGCGCTGGCCCGTCGGGTTCTTGCCGCCGGCGTAGCGCTGGGCCCAGATGAAGCGGTCGATCTGCAATTCGTCTGTGAAGTCACCCTGACCGCCGCAGCCGAAGTTGAGCTGGTTCATGCTGATCACGTCCGCCCCGGCGCAGGCCTCGATGAGCGCATCGAGGGTGCCGTCGCCCGTGTTGATGCAGATGAACTCGTCGGCATCGAGCGACACGACCCAGTCGGCCCGGTGCACGCGGGAAAGCGTGTTGAGGTAACGGATCACCGCAAGGTGGTGCCGCTCCACGTTCATGATCACCGAGGGGTTGCCGTAGTGGCGGATGTAGCCCAGCTCGTCGAGCCGGTCCAGCAGCTGGTCCGAGCCATCGGTGCAATCGTTCGAGAAGATCAGAATGTCGTTGATGCCGATCAGGCGGTGGTAGGCGACCCACTCGAGGATGTACGGGCCTTCGTTCTTCATCGGGGTGACGGACTGGATCCGACGGCCGCCGTACTGCCCCGGCGTGGGAGCCACGGACGCGTACCCGCCCAAGGGAACGCCCGCGTCGCGCACTGGAGCCGAGCTCAATGCGACCAGGGCTCGCGGCGGGAGGTGGCGAAGTTCTCGCCATAGCCGCCAGGGCGGATGTTGGGTTTGCGCTTCTGCGGCTCGGTCACGACGGCGTCGATCCCGTGTTCCTTGGCGTAATCGAGCGCCTCCTCCTTGGAAGAGAACCGCAGCCGCACCTGGGATTGAGTGTCACCCGAGCCGGTCCAACCCATCAGCGGGTCAAGCTCACGGCTTTCGGCGGGCGCGAAATCGAGCACCCAGCCCCTTGTCTTGGCGGTGCCGGATTGCATGGCCGTCTTGGCGGGCTGGTAGATGCGTGCGCGCATGGCGGATCTCCTGGCTCTTTCCGCCTGACATATGGGCGAAATTGCCCCCGTGACGCAAGGCCCAAAGCCCATGCAAGGGTGACCGCCGGGGCCGTGCCGATGTGGTGCCACAGGGCTCGGCAGGCTCCGGCGGTCGGGTCGCTGCATATCTACAGGCTACACCTCTCAGAGCGAGTCATCAATGCATCACTCTCCCTCCGATTGCATTGGCGGAAATCTGCCCGCTGCCCTGACAACCTCCTGACACGACACTGTCAGGAGCGGGCCTTGAACCTCGGGAGAAAGGCCGCATCTTGGGAGCAAAGGAGCTTTGCCCCATGCCCTACGCTCATAACGACGGTTCCGAGAGCCCGCCGGTCTTGCACTCGCCCGCCCCCGACGTGAGAACGCGGGAAAAGCTGGAAGGCGGGCGGGCCTTCGTGATGCACACCGAGTTCTCGCCTGCAGGCGACCAGCCGACGGCGATTGCCGAGCTTGCCCAGGGCGTGCGCAACGGCGACCGCGACCAGGTGCTGCTGGGTGCCACCGGCACCGGCAAGACCTTCACCATGGCCAAGGTGATCGAGGAAACCCAGCGCCCGGCGATCATACTGGCACCCAACAAGACGCTGGCGGCCCAGCTCTACGGCGAGTTCAAGGGGTTCTTTCCCGACAACGCGGTAGAGTATTTCGTCAGCTACTACGACTACTACCAGCCGGAGGCCTATGTGCCGCGGTCGGACACCTATATCGAGAAGGAATCCCAGATCAACGAGCAGATCGACCGGATGCGCCACTCGGCCACCCGGGCGCTGCTGGAGCGGGATGACGTGATCATCGTGGCCTCGGTCTCCTGCATCTACGGCATCGGCTCGGTCGAGACCTACGGCGCCATGACCCAGGATCTGCACATCGGCCGCGACTACGACCAGCGCAAGGTGATCGCCGACCTGATCGCCCAGCAATACAAGCGCAACGATCAGGCGTTTCAGCGCGGCACCTTCCGGGTGCGCGGCGATGCGCTGGAGATCTGGCCGGCGCACCTCGAAGACCGGGCCTGGCGGCTCTCGTTCTTCGGCGAAGAGCTGGAGGCGATGGTGGAGTTCGACCCGCTGACCGGCGAGAAGGCTGCGGCAATGGACCGGGTGCGGATCTACGCCAACTCGCACTACGTGACGCCCAAGCCGACGATGCAGCAGGCGATCAATGCCATCAAGAAAGAGCTGCGCCAGCGACTCGACCAGCTGGTTGGCGAGGGCAAGCTGCTGGAGGCGCAGCGGCTGGAACAGCGCACCAACTTCGACATCGAGATGCTGGAAGCCACCGGCGTCTGCAACGGCATCGAGAACTACTCGCGCTACCTGACGGGCCGCGCGCCGGGTGAGCCGCCCCCTACCCTCTTCGAGTTCATCCCAGACCATGCCCTCGTGTTTGCGGATGAAAGCCACGTGAGCGTGCCCCAGATCGGCGGCATGTATCGCGGCGACTACCGGCGCAAGTTCACCCTCGCGGAGCACGGCTTCCGCCTGCCGTCGTGCATGGACAACCGGCCCCTCAAGTTCGAGGAATGGGACGCGATGCGGCCCCAGTCGGTCTTCGTGAGCGCCACCCCTGCAGCCTGGGAGATCGAGCAATCGGGCGGCGTGTTCGTCGAGCAGGTGATCCGGCCCACGGGGCTGCTCGACCCGGTGATCGAGATCCGGCCGGTCGATACGCAGGTCGACGACGTGATGGACGAGATCCGCAAGGTCTCGGCCAAGGGCTACCGCACGCTGGTGACGACCCTGACCAAGCGGATGGCCGAGGATCTCACCGAGTATCTGCACGAGCAGGGCATCAAGGTGCGCTACATGCACAGTGACATCGACACCATCGAGCGCATCGAAATCCTCCGCGACCTGCGGCTTGGAGCCTTCGACGTGCTGGTGGGCATCAACCTGCTGCGCGAGGGTCTGGATATCCCCGAATGTGGCCTGGTCGCCATTCTGGACGCCGACAAGGAAGGGTTCCTGCGGTCGGAGACCTCGCTGATCCAGACCATCGGCCGCGCGGCGCGCAACGTCGAAGGCCGGGTCATCATGTATGCCGACAAGATCACCGGCTCGATGGAACGCGCCATGCGCGAAACCGACCGACGCCGCGCCAAGCAGATGGCCTACAACGAGGAGCACGGGATCACCCCCGCGACGGTCAAGAAGAACGTCGAGGATGTGCTGGCCGGGCTCTACAAGGGCGACGTGGACATGAACCGGGTGACCGCGAAGATCGAGGGCGTCGGCACCGGGGCGAACCTGCAAGCCCACCTGGATGCGCTGCGAACCCAGATGCGCAAGGCGGCGGAGAACCTGGAGTTCGAGGAGGCCGCCCGGCTGCGCGACGAGGTGAAACGGCTGGAAGCTGTGGACCTGGTGGTGTCGGCAGACCCGCTGGCACGTCAGTCGGCGGTGGATGCGGCTGTGGAGGCGGGGCAGAAGGCTTCGGGGCGGAGCACGGCGGGACGGCCGGGGCAGCGTGGGGGGAATGTTAAGAGGCGGAAGAGGTAGTGTGGGCTAGGCCTCGACAATTCTCACGATCAAGCTTTCCCCGAGCCTTGCAGCGATTTCTTCCAGAGTACGTTTTTTCTGGCTAGTACTCGAATGGGTCTTAATGAACGTGTTTCCAACCTGGAAGTCGGCATAGCGCTTAGATGGGGACCGTGACACCAAGGGTTCCCTGTTGACGACGAGGCCCAATCGCTCCACGCGATCAAAGCCAATTTTTTGAATGGCTAGAGCAAACGTCTCCAAAGCCTTGGGCTCATAAACGACCGTGCCGTCCTCAAACTTTACGGTCAGGAGGGTTTTTGCAGATTTCGAAGCGCCAAGAATGGTTTTCCGAGCTTCGACTACGTTGTTAGGAACCACTTCTTCTGGGAACGAGGCAGAAAACTTGTCCTTCCACTCATCCGATAGTTCCCTAACTCGGGCACAAAAGTCTAGCAGCGACTTCCCTTCAGCAATCAGACGTTCCGCTTGCGAGTAATCAGAGTTCCTGAAGCACTCTGCGCCCCGAGCATTGAGACTGTCGACTTCCGAATCCAGTTCGACCTCCATCAACTCAAAGGCTGTCGTAACACTATCCATATAACTTCCTCAACCACGGCGCGAATGCGATACATCCAAGCACCATACAATTTTCGCCGAGGTCAGCTTAGTCATTGGTTTCTAGAAATCAAAGATATCCCCCAAGATCGACCCCACGCCCTTCTTCTTCCGCTTCCCGCGGTAGCGGTCGTCGCCGCCCTTCCCAGACCGGCGGTAATCGTCATCCTCGTCGACATCGTCCCAATCGCGGCTCCGCACCGCCCCTTTGTCGTAGCGGGCGCCGGAGGGGCCGCCGAGCGGCGCGTTCGCCCGCTCGATGATCTTGTCCAGCTCGCCGCGGTCCAGCCAGATGCCGCGGCACTGGGGGCAGAAGTCGATCTCGATACCGGTGCGGTCGGCCATGGAGAGGGGGATGTTGCAGTGGGGGCAGTTCATGGGCTGTCCTTTCGCGGTTCGCTTCCGGGGAAAGGTATGAACGAATGGGCCCGGCGCAAGAGCCCTGCGGCAGAGCGCCCCGCCCTAGGAGCCCGGCACCACCGTGAGCCCCAGCATCCGCCACATCTGCATGCCGCCGCGGTAGTAGTGGATCAGCTCCGCAGGGTAGCCCGCCTCGATCATCCGCCGCGCCGCCGTGGGCGACTGGCCGCACCAGGGGCCGTTGCAGAAGAGCGCGACGCGCGGGTGCTCGCCTTCGCAGATGAAGCCCTCGAAGTCGGGCTCGCAGCCGAGCTCGCCAAGGCGGTCGGCGGCCTCGGTGTAGGGCACCGACACGGCGCCGGGGATGGTGCCGGCCTCGAACTCGGGGCGGATGCGACCGTCGATCACCACCGCTTCGGGATCGGCGAGAAACTCCAGCAGCTCCAGCTCCCCGATGGGGGTGACACCGGGCGCCGGCACCATGGGCTGGATGCAGAAGTTGGGGCAAGGTCGGGCGATCCGGGCGAACTCCCCCTCGATCACGGCGGCATTGTCCTGCAGGCGCGAAATCTCGACCGGACCGGAGGGGGTTTGGACCGTGACCGACATCACATCGGGCGTGATGCCAACCGGGTCTGCGACGGCGGGGCTGGCAAGCAGCAGGAGCGCGAGCCAGCGCATCAGAACACCGCCGCCACGTCCATCATCACCGGTTCGAAGCTCTTCACCTCGGCGTGGATGGCGCGGTTGCGCTCTCGCATCTCTTTCGTCCGCAACATGGCCTGAAAGTCCTCGCGCTTTGTCCACTGCGAATAATTGGCGATCCGCGTCTGGGCGTCGTTCACATGCAGCGCCGCGGCGATGAAGCCCGGCTGCCTGGAGATGACCTCGGCATAGGCCGACTTCAGCGCGTCGAGCACGTCTTCACAGGTGCCGGGCGTGACCTCGAAGGTGGTCAGCACCGTCTGGCAGTTGGTGTCGGTGGCAATGGTTGGCATGGGGTCCTCCTCCCTGGCTGGTGCCAGCCTAGCGGAAGGGATGGGCGGGACAAAGCCCGCCTTGCCGATCAGCGGATCACATGCACGCAGCACTGGGCATGGCGCACCACGCGGGCAGCGGTGGAGCCCAGGAAATAGTCCTGCAAGCCCGGCCGATGAGAGGCGATGACGATGAGATCGGCGCCCATGCTCTCGGCCACATCGAGGATGGTGCGGCCGGAGTGGCCGGTGACGACTCTCGGCGTGACCGTCTTGTGGTCGCCCAGCTTGGCAAAGAGCGCCTCTTCCACGCCGGTGCGGGCTTCCTTCAACAGGGCCTCGTCGACATAGGTGGCGGCGTAGCTCGGCACCTCCTCGATGACGTGGAGCGCGGTGATGCTGCCCCCCGGGGCCAGCAGCGCCTCGGCGATCTCGAGCGCTGCATTGCTGTCACGGTCGTGCTCGAAGGCGATGGGAACGAGAATGGTCGAATACATGGGATGGCCCTCCTGTCCAATGGTGCAGGGATGAGGATATGCTGCGCCGAACCCTGCCGCCTTGACCTGAATCATCATGCCCGAGACCGACCCGATCCGCCCGACCGACGATGAGGCCCGCGCGCTGGCCCGCGGCCTGCTCGACACGGCCCGATATGGCGCACTGGGCGTGCTCGACGGCGGTGCGCCACTGGTGACCCGTATCGCGGTCGGCACCGATGCGGCCGGCAGCCCGGTCACGCTGGTTTCTTCGCTTTCGGCCCATACAAGAGCGCTCAAGGCCGGCCCGGCGGCGTCTCTGCTTGTCGGCGAACCCGGCGAAAGGGGCGACCCGCTGACCCACCCTCGCCTGACGGTGCAGTGCACGGCCCGCTTCGTGGCCCGCGAGAGCGACGACCACGCCGCGCTGCGGGCCCGCTGGCTGGAAAGCCATCCGAAGGCAAAGCTCTATATTGATTTCGGCGATTTCGGCTTCGTCGCACTGGACGTTCAGAGCGCGTTCCTGAACGGCGGATTCGGCAAGGCTTTTCGGCTTACGCCAAAGGATTTGGGCATCGTCTCGCCCTGACCGAGAGGGGGCCGGCGCCCAAACGCCAGCCCCCGCCGGGCATCAGTTGGGGTTGTCGACCCGTGCGATCACATGCACGCGCCCCTTGCAGGCTTGCTCCCACTCGAGGTCCACCTCCTGTTGGCTGGCGCCCCGCTCGACCCGCACATAGGGCATCGACCAGAGTTTCGCGCCGCTCGCCGTGTCGATCGAGTTTTCGGCCACCACGCTCTCCACGTTGCGGGCGCGTCCGCCGAACGGCAGGTAATCGCCAAAGTTCAAACTCCATGTGCTGGCCGCGCTGCTCTGGTCGAATTGCAGCGCCACGGGGCTCACAGTCATCTGATTGATCCCGTTGAAGGTGTTGGAGTGAAACTGGATGTTGCGAAAGCGACCGTAATCGAACCCGGCGTAGCTCTCATCCACCTGCTCCACCCGGTCGATGCCACCGTTGACCGCCTTGAACATGTTGCCGGTCACGGTGAGCCCGTGCACGAAATGCCCAGCGCCGAAGGGCTTCAGCACGAAAAAGGTGAACCACGGCGCGGCATTGGTGCAGAAGAACACGTTGTTCTGCACGGAGAGCGCGCCGAAGGAGTATCCCGAGTTGTAGTCGGGCGAGGCGTCGTGCTCGTTGGTCCATTCAATGAAGTTGTTGTCGACGTAGTTCGAGTTGATCGTGCTGGACACGTTGACCGAGGTAAACACGAGCCCCGCCGAGCGCAGACCCTGGTTCACGCCGTCTCCCTGAAACCAGTGGTTGCCCTGGATGATGTAGTTCGACCCGCCCAGCACGAGAAAATGCAAAAAACGCACAGCCCGGCAATCGCGGACCTTTGCATCGTTGGAGTTGATGTTGACCGCGATGGTATGGCGATCCTGCACATCGGCGCTCTGCTCGCTTGACAGAAACTGGCACCGGTCGAGCTGCATCCCCTGGCACGCCCCTCCGATGGAGGTGATCCCGCGATCCTTGGGCGACGTGATGAAGCAGTCACGAATTTGGAAGTTCAGCCCATCCTGGGGCAGCAGGATGCCCGAGGCCTTGCCGGAGCACTGAAACTCGATGTCTGCAAAGACGAACTTGTCCATGTTCACCATGCCGGAAAAATCGAGCATGTACTTGAACCGGGTAAAGGTGAAGTTCTGGGTCCCGGACGCGCCGTAGAGAGACTTCGAGAGCGTGACCGTCTGCGCGCCCACGTTCTTCGACTTCACATAGACCTCGCGGCCAACGCCGGCGCCCGTCACCAGGCTTCCGACTTCGATGTTGGCGACATTGGTGACGCCGGTCAGGGTCTTGTCATTGGATGTCGAATAGCTGGCCTGCGAGGTGACCACCGTATCGTCCCACGCCGCCGATGTGGAGGCCTGAAACTGGCCATTCCGGATCACCCGGCGAATGAGAAAGGCATCCTGGTTGTCGATGGCCGCCTTGATGTCGATCGGCTCGGTCAGGTCGATCTTGCGCCCGCCCATGTCGAGGCTGTCGTGGTCGTTGAAGTTGAACAGCGATTGCACCGCCTTTCGAAACGCCAGAACCTCGTCTCCGAAGGCTTCGATGTAGGTTGGCAGGTCGAAGTTCTTTTTCAACGACAGTCGCTTGTCGGTCGGCATGATCAGCGTGCCGACAAATCGGATGGGGTTGTCGATGGTCACCGTGCTACCCAGGAAGTAGGTGCCTTCGGGCACCAGCACCGAGCGACCGTTGGCCGCGTCGTCGGCAGCATTGAACGCCGCCGCATCGTCTGCCACGCCATCACCGACCGCCCCGAAATCGCGCACGTCGACCCAGGCCATCAGCTCACGCAGGAAGGCGGCAGTGATGTCTTCGACCACGATGTCGTCAATCCGCACCACGCCGCCGTTGGGCCCCGTGAGGTCAAGCCCGACGTGCGCATAGAGCACATCCGTGGTCCAGGGCATGTTCACGCCCGTTCGGGTCGCGGTGCCGATGATCGCCGATACCTCGACGACCTCGCCATAGGAGGTGAGTGTCACCGAGGGCCCGGTCTCGTCGAGACCGGTCACATGGGCACCGCCTGCACCACCGGCCCACGCGGCAATGCGCACGGCGGGCAGGTTGCCCGCCACCGCCTTCAGCCGCGCGGTGACCCGGAGATAGCAGCCTGGCAGAATCGGCGTTTCACCCATGTAGCGGAGCTTCTGGGTGCCGGAGCTCTTGACCAGTTCGAGGCAGCCGCCGAAATCGGAATCCGAGGGCACCAGCGCGGCATTGGGGTCGCCATCATAGGTGGCACTCCCCGGCGTGCCATCGCCTTTCGACCAGACATCGAGGCCGCCAGAAAAAGCCGGCGGCATGAAGACGATACCGTCGGTGATTGCCTTGTTCATCGCAAAACCCCTTTGTGTGTTCCGGGCCGCACCTTGCCAGCGGCCACAACCCGACACCCGCCACGCACGGCGAGGCAGGTCTCGATTGTGTTTCGATAGGCGGAATGGTCCGGCGCTGTGCCGGTGCGGATGTGGTTCTACGCAAGAAGGCTGAAGGCTTGGTAACCCCAGCGTCCGCTTCGATCAGACCGAAACGTCGGGCGCCGGGATGAAGCTGACCCCGTCGATCAGCCAGCCGGCTGCCCCATCCGGGATCATCTCGTACTCGAGCGCGTGATAGCGGCCTTGGGCGTCTCGGATCGTCACCGTCTGGTAAATGCTCTCCCCCTCGACACGCTGGGCGCCAAAGGTCACGCCCTCCGGCCGATGCACCATCGGATACCCCTGGCGAACCATCGCGCCGAAGTTCTCGGGCGTGCCGAACAGGCCCTTGATCATCGGGCTGGCGAAAGTGAAGGCGCGGGCAAAGTCGTCGGCCTCGAAGGCTTCGAGCTGGCGGCCGATCACATCGGGAATGGTGTTCGCCTCCTGAGCTTTCGCGGCGGGCACCGCGAGAAGAAGGGCAAGTGAAAGAACGATGAACCGCATGAAGCTACCTCCCTTGACCTCAAGGAAGGTAGCTTGCTTTCCCGGTCGGGCAAATCAGGCGAGGTCGCCGGCGAGCGCCTTGTCGATCAGCGCCACAGTCTCATCGACCCCGTAGAGCGCGATGAAGCCGCCAAATCGCGGGCCCTGGTCCGCGCCCAGCAGCACCTGGTAGAGCGCGGTGAACCAGCCTTTCATCGGGTCGAACCGCTCGCGGCCGACCTCGTAGACCACGCCCTGCAACGCCTCCGCATCGAGCCCGCCATCCCAGGCCTTGAGCTTGTCGCGCAGGTCTTCGAGCGCGTCGCGCTCCTGCTCCGTCGGCGCGCGATAGGTGCGGTGAGGGGCCACGAAATCCTCGAAGTACTTCACCGCAAAGCCCGCCGCGGCGTCGAGGTCGGGGTGGGTCTCCGGCTCCGCTCCCGGCGCATAGCGGCGGATGAACCCCCAGAGGGTCTCCTTGTCATGCGCGCCGGACACGCTCGCCAGGTTCAGCAGCATCGAGAACGGCACCACCATGTTGGAGACCGGCGGCTTGCCCTCGTGGATGTGCCAGACCGGGTTGGCAAACTGCGCCTTCGCGTCCTGATCGGGGAAGGCCCGGAGCTGCTGGTGATACTCGTCCACCATCTTCGGAATCACGTCCCAATGCAGGCGCTTTGCCGTCTTGGGCTTCTGATACATGAAATAGCCGAGGCTCTCGGTCGCCGCATAGGTCAGCCACTCGTCGATGCTGATCCCGTTGCCCGAAGACTTCGAGATCTTCTGGCCCTTGTCGTCGAGGAAGAGCTCGTAGGTGAAATGCTCGGGCTTCTTGCCCCCCAGGATCTCGCAGATCCGGTCGTAGATCGGCGTGTTGGTCGAGTGGTCCTTGCCGTACATTTCGAAATCGACGTCGAGCGCGGCCCAACGGGCGCCGAAATCGGGCTTCCACTGGAGCTTCACGTTGCCGCCAGTCACCGGAAGCGTCCACTCGCGGCCGGTCTCGTCATCGAAGGTGATGGTGTGGTTCACCGCATCCACATGCTTCATCGGAACATAGAGCACCCGGCCGGTCTCGGGGTGGATCGGCAGAAAGATCGAGTAGGTCTGCTGGCGCTCCTCGCGGAGGCTCTTCAGCATCACCGCCATCACGTCATCATAGCGCTCGGCGGCGCGGCAAAGCACCTCGTCGAACCGGCCTTCCTTGTAGAAGTCTGTGGCCGAGATGAACTCGTAGTCGAAACCGAAGGTGTCGAGAAACCGCCGCAGCATGGCGTTGTTGTGGTGCCCGAAGCTCTCGTGCGTCTCGAACGGGTCGTAGACGCTGGTCAGCGGGCGCTGGAGATCCTCGCGCAGCCGCTCCTGATTGGGCACGTTGCCGGGGACCTTGCGCATTCCGTCCATGTCATCCGAAAAGCAGATGAGCTTGGTCGGCATGTCCGAGATCACCTCGAAGGCGCGGCGGATCATCGTGGTCCGCAACACCTCTCCGAAGGTACCGATATGCGGCAGGCCGCTCGGCCCGTAGCCGGTTTCGAACAGCACGTATCCCTTTTTGGGCGGCGTCTTCTCGATGCGTTTGAGCACGGCCCGTGCCTCCTCGAAGGGCCAGGCTTTGCTCTCCATCGCGATCTGCCGCAGGTCGGACATCTGTTCGTGCTTTCGGTTCAGGGGGCCCGCCCCATGCGCGCCCGCAGACCGCTCCCTATTGCGGCAGGGGAGCGAGGTCAATAAAACAGGCACGAAACCTGCGCGAAGCGGCGAAAGAGAGGCAAGACGTGAGTGAAGATACCCCCTCGATGACTCCTCAGGACTGCCTCGTGGCGGTGATGATCGCGGTTTCGGTCTCGGACGAGGCGATCCGCACGGCAGAGCTGGTGACGATCGAGCGCATCGTCAACCATCTGCCCGTCTTCGCAGACTACGATCAGGACCGGATTCGCGGCGTCTCCGCGACGGTGTTCGACCTGTTCGAAGCCGAGGACGGGCTCGACGCCTTCTTCATGCTCATCCGAGACGGGCTGCCCGCACGTCTCTACGAGACCGCCTATGCGCTGGCCTGCGATGTGGCTGCCTCCGACGGCAAGCTCCAGGAGGCCGAATTGGCCTTCCTCCAGGAAATGCGCTACGAGCTCAACATCGACAGGCTCCACGGTGCAGCCATCGAGCGCGGCGCCAGGGCCCGGCACCTCACGCTCTGAAACCTCTGCGAGACTGAGTCTCAGGCGACCCTGATCGCGGGCGTGCCCGGCTTCTCCCCGGTGCCGCAGATCTCGAGCGAGCGCGCAGCCGCCAGCACCGCGCTCGTGATCTCCCCGATCTTCTCCAGCCGGCTTTCGAGTTCGGTCTGGAAGGTGTCGAGCTGGTCGATGATCGCCATGAGGCTTTCGTTGTGGTCGGGCAGCCGTGCGCTCTCGATCTTGCACATCATGCGCGTGGTCGAAAGTCCGGCAATCATCCGCTTCATGTCGGCGACGGCACGGCCAAACACCTGCGCCTCGCGCTCCACCGCCAGCAGAAAGATTTCGGCCTTCTTGCGATACTCCGTGGCGATGGCGAGCAGCAGCGCCTTTTCTCCTTCGCTGTCGAACTGCGCATCGTCGTCCCAACTCTCGGTGTCGAACTGCGCGCGTGCCTCTTCGAAAACCCGGGCCATGGCGCTTAGCATCCGGCTGCGGCTGACGGCGTTTCGCAGGTTCGCGAAGGCGCTGGCATCGCCAAGGATGAAGTTGTTGACCCAGTCGGAGATCTCCTTCGACATCGACCCGTAATTCGACGAGATCGCGGCGATCGGCCCGCCGGACGACTCGAGACGCGAGGCGAGGATCCGCATGTTGTGGGGCACGGCCTCGATGGCGTTGAAGGTCTCGCACAGCGCGGTCGTATGCGCGATCGCTTCGTTGACCGCGCGCGCCACCAAGGCGAAGCGATGGCCGCGCGGAGCCTCGGGGCGGCCCAGCCTTGCATCGCGGCTGGCGAGTTCGTCGGCGAGGCTGGTCGCCATGAACTGCTCGATATCGACATACCCCGCCTCGCGGAGCCGGCCAACGAGGCGCTCGGCGCTGTCGCTCGGTGTCAGGCACTCTTCCACTTCGGCCCTGCAAAGCCGCGCGTATTCGTCCGAAACGCGCTGGAGCAGCTCTATCGAAGGCTTGATCCGGACCGAAACGAAGCCGCCACCCTGCACCGGTGCGACGATGGCATAGACCCAGTAGTGCAGCCCGTCCGCGGCCAGGTTCTTGACGTAGCCCGATACCACCTTGCCAACCTTCAACCGGTCCCAGAACAGCTGAAAGAACCCTTTGGGCATGTCGGGATGGCGAATGAGCTTGTGCGGCGCGCCAATGAGGTCACTCCAGCGGTGGGCGGACACACGCTGGAAAACCTGGTTGCCGGAGCGGATGACCCCGCGCTCGTCGGTGCGCGAAAAGAAGATCTCGTCAAACTCGAATGGCGCTTCTCCCTTTGTCGGGCGCTGCGCCTGCACTCGGGTCTCTGGCATGGCCCCTCCGCGGCTCGCTGGCGGGCGTTTTGAGCCCACACACGCCAGCAGTACGCGATGAAGGTTTTCAGATGGTTAACGGGCCAGAGTCAGCCCGTATAAAGCGCGCCCCACCGTTCGATCAGCCGCAGCTGCAGGTTCTTGGCCCGCCCATTCCAGGCCGAGGCCCCCTGCGGGCTCTCGCGCTCCGCCTTGCTCAGCCTGTTGCGGCGCGGCTCGTCGGCCATGAACATGGCAAAGGCGAGGTCCGTGCCATCGGGTGCACGCACGTAACCGGCCAGCGCCGACACAAAGTTGAGCGTGCCGGTCTTGGCGACGATGTCGAGCGGGTGCCCGTCCAGCACCTGTCCGGCGGAGTTTCGCATCGGGATCGGCTTGAGCAACGACCGAAGGCCCAGTTTCGGCGAAAGCACCGTCAGCGCCTCGACCATCTCGCGGCAGGAAATTTCCGAAGCGGCCCCAAGGCCGGAGTGATCGACGAAACGCGCCTTGTTCGCGCCTACCCGCGCCTCCAGCCAGCGGGCCATACCGGCACCCGACTCCCTGAGGCTGCGCGGCATCGACCCGCCGCGCCCGGCGGCGGTCATCCCGACCACCTCGGCGGTGATGTTGGTGGAATACTGGAGCATGTCCCGCAGGATGGTCGACAGATCGTCGGACAGGACCTGTGCGAGCACCGTGCCCTGCGGACGCCGCGAGACAGGCTCGCCCAGCTCGGCACGGATCCCCTGGGCCGCGGCGAGGGAGTGAAAGACCTCACCGGCATAGGCACCCGGATTGCGCACCGGCAGCCAGCGCGAGCCACCCTTGCCCAGCGCCTTGCTGGCGACCGTCCAACGGTCCACGCCGCCTTGCTGCTCGTAGGTATAAACGGGCAGGTCGCGGTTGGACACGTCCATCCGGGCGGTTCGAACCGGAGGCCGATACTTGTCGGACCGGGCGTCCATCGTCACCGAATACCCGCTGCCCGCCCGCTTCCACTCGAAGTGGACTCGGTTGAAGTTGAGGTTCAGCCCGGAGATGCCCGGCGAATAGCCCACATGATCCGGCTGCTCGGCGTCGATTGTGCGCAGGCTCGGCAGCGCGCCTTCCCAAACCCTGATCCGCCCCGTCGCACCTGTCACGCCGGCCCGGCGCATGCGCTGCGCAAGTTCTGCCAGCCGGTTGGTGTCGAGCGTCGGGTCGCCGGACCCGGCAAGGACGATATCGCCCTGCACCACGCCACCGGCCACCGGGCCGGTCGCAATGACTTCGGTGGCATAG
The DNA here is from genome assembly GCF_900142295.1 of Vannielia litorea. Taxonomy (NCBI): domain Bacteria; kingdom Pseudomonadati; phylum Pseudomonadota; class Alphaproteobacteria; order Rhodobacterales; family Paracoccaceae; genus Vannielia; species Vannielia litorea. The sequence continues at coordinate 104,752 of NZ_FSRL01000001.1, read as the reverse complement.
CGAAAACCCGGCCCGAGCCGTTCCAGCGCAAAGAGCGCGGTGATCGCCTTGGCGGTGGACGCGGGCGGCAGAGGCAGCAGCGGATTGTGCGATTCCAGCACCTGTCCGGTTCGGGAATCGGCCACCACGAACCCCACCTTGCCGTCGAGCTTGGCGGCCTCGATCAGGGCCTCGGCACCGCTGGCATGGCGCGCGGAGCCACTCTCGCTCAGCGGTTTTGCCGCCGGCCGCAGCGAGCGTTCGGGTGCATCCGCCAGCGAGCAGGAGGCCGCAGACGTCAGAAGGCCTGCAAGCACGAAGCGGCGGGAGAGGGTAGGACCGTTCATGGCGGCGACAAAAGCAAAACCCGCGACCGGCCTCAAGCCTTCACGCGATCACTTCTTTGCAGCCTCGCGCGCGGCGCGGATCGCAGTCGAGGACTGATGGCTCATCGGGATGTTGATGAAACACCACGCCGGCGGGTCGGCCAGCGGCAGGAGATGCGAGGCAGCAGCCGGAAGACGGTGCCGGGCGAAGCGCTCGGCCGTCTTCGACATCCGGGCGGAGAGCCTTTGGCCGGGCCGCGCGATCACCCCAACGGGCACCCGCGCCATGATCTCCTCCCAGCGATCCCACAGATGAAACTGCGCGAGGTTGTCTGCCCCCATCAGCCAGGTGAACCTCACCCTGGGATAGAGCCGCTGAAGCCCCGCGACGGTTTCGGCGGTGTAGCGCGTGCCCAGGCGGGCCTCGATGCCGGTCACCGTGATGCGCGGGTCACCGTCAACCAGCGCCCGGGCCTCGGCCATGCGGGTCTCGAGCGGGGCCGGTCCACGCGCCTTCAGCGGGTTGCCGGGGCTCACCAGCCACCACGCCGCGTCGAGCCCGAACCGTTTCAGCGCCTCCCGCGTGACATGCAGATGCCCCTCGTGGGCCGGGTCGAAACTGCCACCCAGCAAACCCACCGCCTGTCCCGGTGCAGCGTATGGAATATCCCATCTCATCAGCGGCTTGTTGCGCGGTGGGGCAGGGACAAGTCAATCGGTTTCAACCGCAGTTGCGTATTGACCGCGCATTTTGCCTGACCTAAGTCAGCTACAATGCTGACCGATATAGCCCGAATCCGCCGCTTCAACCGCGCCGTCACCACCGAGACCGGCGCGCTCGATGACAGTTTTCTCGGCCGGGGTCGCCCGCTCGGCGCGGCGCGGGTCCTAAATGCCATCGGCCAGGCCGGGGCAGCGGGCCGCGAGCTGGGCGATGTGCGCGACTTTCTCGGCCTCGACAGCGGGCTGCTCTCGCGGCTTCTGCGCGGGCTCGAAGCGGAAGGGCTGGTTTCGGTCGCCCCGCACCCGGAAGATGGACGCAAGCGCCTGGCCCGGCTCACCGAAGCCGGCCTCGCGGAATTCGCCGCCTACGAGAAGCTCTCCGACGATCGAGCTGCGCAGCTGCTCGCCCATCACCCCCGCCCCCGGGCCCTGCTGGATGCGATGGACCTGGTCGCCTCTGCCCTCGGACAGCACCGGATCGAGGTAACCGAGGAAGACCCTCAGTCCGACGAAAGCCGCTACTGCCTGGGCGAGTATTACGCCGAACTCGGCCGCCGCTTTGCCCAGGGCTTCGACGTGAACCTCTCACGCGACCCCGATGCCGCCTCGATGCGCGCGCCCATCGGCAGCTTCCTCGTGGCCCGCTCCGACGGGCTGCCGGTGGGGTGCGTGGGGCTGAAGGGCGGGCAGGCCTTCGGAGAGGTGAAGCGGCTCTGGGTCGCGCCCTCCGCCCGGGGCCTGCGACTGGCCACGCGGCTGATGGACGAGCTGGAGTCCCGTGCACGCCAGCTTGGCATGGCCGTGCTTCGGCTCGACACGAACTCCGCTCTGCCCGAGGCCGTGGCGATGTATCGCAACGCCGGCTGGACCGAGATCGACCGCTTCAACGACGACCCCTACCCCGACCATTTTTTCGAGAAGGCCTTGTAGCCGGCGCCCCTCGAGGTCCGCGCGCGCACCTCCCCGCATGAAGAGAGGCGCTTTTCTCGTGCAAATCACGCTCCCCTCACGGCAGAACATGCCCGACTCATGCTACCATGGCGTGCATTGATCCCTTGCCCTTTCACCCCGGGAGCTTGCCATGAACCCGATTGATGCCCTTTCGCAGACCCTCAAGATCAATCCTGATGCCGCCCGTCTCGTCTCGGCCGGGCTTGGCGTTCTGGCCGCTGCGGCCATCCTCATCAGCTGGGGCAGCGACCTCGAAGACCTCCGTCTCGCCGCCACCTATGTGCTGGCCTTCGCCTGCGTGGTGACCCTTCTGGCCTTCATCGCCCGCAACAACCGGATGACCATGGTGCTCTCGTGGATCCTTGTCGCGGGGTTCGGCATGTTCGTGCTGGGCCTCGTCGGGTCGGTCTTCCGGGTGCCCCCCTCGCTGCCCCCGACGCCCTGCTACCTGCGTATCCTGTTCGAGCTGCCCGAAACCTGCATCGAGAGCCTGCGCAACACCGACAACGACCTGCGGATCGGCAGCGCGGCCCCGGTGCTCGCCCCGAACGGCGGGCCGGAGCGGATATGGCGGGCGCAGGACGGCGTGACCCCCGAGGCCACCGACCATCAGGGAGACGTCTTCGTGCAGTTCACCGAAGGCGTGCGCCAATCCGAGGCCGTCAGCCTTTCGGAAGCGCTGGCCAAACTCGACTGGCAGATCCAGGAGCCGTCGACCGGCGGCGAGTTGGTGAAGGTCGGGCCCGACACAAACGAGGTGCGCTACTTCAAGGCCGCCGACCGGGAGGCCGCCATCGCGCTGGCGCAAACCATCCACGGCCTCCACCCCGACACCCCGATCTACGTGCGCGACTTCACCCGCCTGGGGGCCTTTTCCAGGGAGGGGCGGCTGGAACTCTGGCTCTCGCAACCGCTCGGTCCTTCGGCCTGACAGGCGCCCCGTCCCGCACCTGGCGGAACGAGGCTCGAGGGTCAGAGAAACGTCACCCTGCCCGGCATCGGATAGGGGGGTGCCTCCGGCGGCAACAGGCCAAGGTCGCGCCGCAGGTAATCGGGCACCTCGGCACCCTCGGCCGACGGCAGGTTGGGCTTGCCGCGCCACAGGGTCAGGCGGAGCCTGCTCCAGGCCTCCGTTGGCCCGGTCAGGAAGGTTCCAAACGTCAGAGTCATGTCTTGCTCTCCTTGGGGTCAGGAAAGCCGCTCGCCGATACGGAAACATGACGTTGAACATGAAAAAGGCCGCGTCGGAGAGCGGCCTTCGGGGATGAAGCGACAATGCGCGATCCGGGCCGCTACTGGGGGGTCACCCCGGCGAGATATGCGGTTCGGTTCATCATCGGTCGCTCCTGGGTCCGATCGGTTTCGGTGCGGCGTGCCTAATCGGTCTGGAGATTCGAAGCAATATGCCACGCGCATGGGATTGGCAGTCACGGCAGCCTTCCGCCCGATTGCCCTTTTCCGCTGCCTCCCCTAGATGTGCCGCAACGCGAAACCCGGAGGATTCCATGGCCAGCTATCAATACGTCTACCACATGGATGGTGTCTCCAAGACCTATCCCGGCGGCAAGAAATGCTTCGAGAACATCCGCCTGAGCTTTCTGCCGGGCGTGAAGATCGGCGTCGTCGGCGTCAACGGCGCGGGTAAATCCACACTGATGCGCATCATGGCCGGGATCGACAAGGATTTCACCGGCGAGGCCTGGGCCGCCGAGGGCGCCAAGGTCGGCTACCTGCCGCAGGAGCCCCAGCTCGACGAGAGCAAGACCGTGCGCGAGAACGTCATGGACGGCGTGGCCGAGAAGAAGGCGATCCTCGACCGCTACAATGAACTGGCGATGAACTACTCCGACGAGACCGCCGACGAGATGGCGAAGCTGCAGGACGAGATCGACAGCAACAACCTGTGGGATCTCGACAGCCAGATCGACGTGGCGATGGAGGCCCTGCGCTGCCCGCCCGACGAGGCCATGCCCGAGAACCTCTCGGGGGGTGAGCGGCGCCGCGTGGCGCTCTGCAAGCTGCTGCTCGAAGCGCCCGACATGTTGCTGCTCGACGAACCGACCAACCACCTCGACGCCGAGACCATCGCCTGGTTGCAGCAACACCTGATCGACTACAAGGGCACCATCCTGATCGTCACCCACGACCGTTACTTCCTCGACGACATCACCGGCTGGATCCTCGAGTTGGATCGCGGCCGGGGTATTCCCTACGAGGGCAACTACTCGGCCTGGCTGGAGCAGAAGGCCAAGCGGCTGGAGCAGGAGGCGCGCGAGGACAAGTCGCGCCAGAAGACGCTGGAGCGCGAACTCGAGTGGATCCGCGCAGGGGCCAAGGCCCGCCAGGCCAAGCAGAAGGCCCGTATCAACGCCTACGAGGACCTTGCCGCGCAGTCCGAACGCGAAAAGATCTCCCGCGCGCAGATCGTCATCCCGAACGGCCCACGGCTTGGCTCGAAGGTCATTGAAGTCGAAGGGCTGCAAAAGGCCTATGGCGACAAGCTGCTGATCGAGGGGCTGGACTTTGCCCTGCCGCCCGGTGGCATCGTCGGCGTGATCGGCCCCAACGGCGCCGGCAAGTCGACCCTCTTCCGCATGCTGACCGGACAGGAACAGCCCGACGGCGGCTCCGTGGAATACGGCGACACGGTGAAACTGAGCTACGTCGACCAGTCGCGCGACGCGCTCGAGGGCAACAAGACCGTCTGGGAGGAAATCTCCGGCGGGGCCGAGGTGATCGAACTGGGCGACGCCTCGATGAACTCCCGCGCCTACTGCTCCGCCTTCAACTTCAAGGGCGGCGACCAGCAGAAGAAGGTGGGGCTGCTCTCGGGCGGTGAGCGCAACCGGGTCCACATGGCCAAGCTCCTGAAGAGCGGCGGCAACGTGCTGCTGCTCGACGAACCGACCAACGACCTCGACGTCGAAACCCTGCGCGCGCTGGAAGACGCGCTCGAGAACTTTGCCGGCTGCGCCGTGATCATCTCCCACGACCGCTTCTTCCTCGACCGTCTCTGCACCCACATCCTCGCCTTCGAAGGCGAAGCCCACGTGGAATGGTTCGAGGGCAACTTCGAGGCCTACGAAGAAGACAAGGCACGCCGCCTCGGCCCGGATGCGCTGGAGCCAAAGCGGGTCAAGTACAAGAAGTTCGTGCGGTAGGTTCGCCTCACAACCGCGCATACCCGCCTCTTCGGGCGCGACATTCCCGGCGGACGCCCCGTCGCGATACAGGTCCGCCCGGGAGGCCATCACCACGGTGGCCGGGTCAGAGCCTGACGACCCGCACCCGGAGTTTGCTGCCCGATCCGCGGGCGCACATCCGCTGCATCGGATGGAAAGCCGGTGCCGATCCTGACGGCGCGGCTTGGGTCCATGAGATGAATGCCGGACATGCCGGCGCGAGATCTCCCGAAGCCTTCAGCGGGCTCTGCAAGGGGTTCTTCGGGCCGGAAATACACCCGCTCAGCGCCTGCGAAGTGTTTCGCTGAGCGGCAGAGCGCTCTCTCGCTCGCTAGCTTCCCTTTGCCCCGCGGCGCCCTTCCAGGAGCCAGGCCCCGAGCGACATCAGCGCCGCGAGAGCGAGAAACAGGAGCGGGTTCACCAGCGGGATCACGGTGACATCGGCAGTGACATAGGCCTCCCGCGGAGTGATGCCGACCCAGCCGCGCCCTGCGGCCACGCGCCCCTCGCGGACCTGCCGGATATCCGGCGTGCCGTCTTCCAGGGGCACCACACCACCACGGCGGGCATCCACCGCCGCCTCCAGCACCTCGCCGGTTGCGATTGTCTCCTCGAACTCCTTCGGCGCCGAAGGCCCAAGCGCCACCACCGCGGTCTTGTCACCCTCGACCAGCCTGTAGAGCCCAAGGTCCGGGCCCTCGAAGACCCCCTGGTACAGGCCGGGTGAAAGCTCTTCGAGCGGCACGGTGTAGAGGCTGCCGTCAGGGCCCGTCACCTCCACCTCCGAAGGCGCATCACCCAGCGTGCGGCGGGTCACGGTCATTTCCTGACCAACCGCCTCGGCGGTGAGGCTCTCCTCCTCCAGATCGGGTTCCTTCATCATCCAATGCGCCAGCCGGCGCAGCAGCTCCAGTTGCGGCCCCCCGCCCTCGAAGCCGCGCGACCACAGCCAGGCATGGTCCGAGGCCATCAGCGCCACCCGGCCCTCGCCCTGGCGTTGCAGCACCAGCAGCGGGCGTTCTTCCAGCCCCGACATCACCACCTGCCCTTGTCCCGGGATCAGATCGACCAGGCGGAACCAGCGGCCCCAACCCGGCACCCCGTCTTCCTGCGAGGGGTAGAGCGCCTCCAACCCCTCCGTGACCGGGTGCTTCTCGCCCAGATCGGTGACTTCGGGCAGGTAGCCCTCCTCGAGGACGCGGGCAGAGGGCGAGGCGGGCATGATGTCGCCCAGCGGCGAGCGATAGATCGAGTCGGCGGAGGCAAAGTCGGGCCCCGCTGCCACCAGCACAGCGCCGCCCCGCTCCACGTAGTCGCGGATGTTCTCGAGGTAGAGCGTGGGCAGGATGCCGCGGCGCTTGTAGCGGTCGAAGATGATGAGGTCGAACTCGTCGATCTTTTCGATGAAGAGCTCGCGGGTGGGGAAGGCAATGAGGGAAAGCTCGCTCACCGGCACGCCATCCTGCTTTTCGGGCGGGCGCAGGATGGTGAAATGCACGAGGTCCACCGAGGAGTCGGACTTGAGCAGGTTGCGCCAGGTCCGCTCGCCGGGATGCGGCTCGCCGGAGACTAGCAGCACGCGCAGCCGGTCTCGCACGCCGTTGATCTGCACCACGGCGGCATTGTTCCGGTCGGTCAGCTCGCCCTCGGCGGTGGGAGTGACGAACTGGATTACGTTCTTGCCGCCGTGGGAGAGCGTGACGGGCAGCGAAAGCTCCTCGCCCACCGGAACGTCGTAGGTGCGCGGCTCTTCCCCGTCGATCGCGATGGAGAGCGGCACCGTGGCCCCCGGCCCGCCGTTCGCGGGCACATCCCCCTGATCCTCGATCATCAGGGTGAGGGTGATCTCCTCGCCAAGGATGCCGAAGGCGGGGGCGTTCTGCACCACCAGGCGGCGGTCCCAGTCGGTGGAATGGCCTGTCATCAGCAGGTGCAGCGGTGCGGGCAGGTCCGGAGTGCGCTCCATGTCGTGCACTCGCCCGTCCGAGATGAGGATGGCCCCCGCGACCCGGGCGCGCGGCTCTTCTGCCAGCGCCTCGGAAAGCGCCGCCATCGCGCGGGTGCCTTCGTCGCCCTCGCCATCGCTCACAACGGCCACACGGGCCTCGGTATCGGGCATGGCGGCGATCTGCGCCAGCACGCGGCCCAACGCTGCCTGGGTCTGCTCTGCACGGTCAGAAAGCCCCTGGGACGAGCTCTCATCAACCACGACCAGCACGATGTCGGTGAGCGGGTTGCGCTCCTCCTGCTGCAGCGAGGGGTTGGCCAGTGCCACCAGCAGGGCCACGGCCGCAAGTGCACGCAGCCACCAGCCGGCAAGGCCACGCCATATGGCGAGACCGATCAGAAGCACGGCGAGCGCGCAGGCGACGTAGAGCGCGATCCACGGCAGAAGGGGGGCAAAGATGATGCTGTCGGCGTTCATTGGCCCAACCTGTCGAGCAGGGCCGGCACGTGGACCTGGTCGCTTTTGTAGTTGCCGGTGAGCACATGCATGATGAGGTTCACCCCGAAGCGATAGGCGATCTCGCGCTGCTGCTCGCCTGCATAGCCACGCCCCACGGGAAACATCGCCGCGCCATTGCGCTCCACCGCCCAGGCCGCCGCCCAGTCGTTGCCGCCGATCACCACCGGCGTCACCCCGTCATTGAGGTTGCGGAAGGGCATGCCCTCCACCACCTCCGCATCGGGCGGCGCGGCCTCGACCCAGACATCCCGGCTGGCCCAGCGGCCGGGAAAATCCTGCAGCAGGTAGAAAGTTCGGGTCAGCACATGATCCATCGGGATCGGCTCAAGCGGCGGAATGTCGAGCGGGGCGGCCAGCTCCTGCAGCTTGCGCCCCTCGGGCGTGGCCGCACCGAAGCCGCCGATGTCGGCGTCGCGGGTGTCGAACAGGATCATCCCACCGGTTCGCAGGTAGCGGTTGAGCTTGGCATAGGCCTCGTCGGAGGGGAGCGGCTGGTTCGGGCTGACCGGCCAGTAGAGAAAGGGAAAGAAGGCCAGCTCATCCGTTTCGAGGTTCACGGCGATGGGTTCGGCCGGCTCGATCGAAGTGCGGCGGAAGAGCGTATCGGAGAGGCCCCGAAGCCCGGCATGCGCCACGTCATCGAGCCGCGTGTCACCGGTGATGACATGGGCCAGAACCACGTCTGTGGTGGCCTCCAGCGCGAATATCTCCGCCGCCTCGTCGCTTTGCGCCGCCGCATTGTCCGGCGCGGCCGCGAAGCAGGCAGCGATGAGCGCCACTGCGACCGTCGAGGAACGCCGCGCACGCGGCGCAAGGAGGCGGCCGCCGAGCCAGAGCGATGCGAGGATGTCGAGCGCCAGAGCGATCAGCGCCGCCGAGAGCACGAAGCCCTTCAACGCCGTCTCCCGGCTCACCGCCAGCCCCTCCACCGGAATCCGCGCCGGCCAGGCGACAGGCTCCAGAACGGCCTCCGGACCAAGCACGTTGAGTGCGATCAGCCGATCCTCCCCCGCGTAAAGACCCGGGCGCATGTCGGGGCCGATGGGGATGTCGCCGGCCAGCGCCGCACCGAGGTCCGCACCCTCCACGCCCGGCAGAGTGCCCGCATCCTGCACCCCGCCGAAGCCGTCGAGAACGCGCTCGGGTGTCCAGACCGTGCCCTCCAGCTCGCGTGCCTCGGGCGTCGCGGGCCGGGTCGAGATCGCCAGCCGTTCCAGCATCTGCACGAAGAGGCCCGAGAGCGGCAGGCTCGACCACTCGGCATTGGCGGTGACGTGAAACAGAACCACGCTGCCCTGCCCCACGCGCTTGCGGGTCACCAGGGGCGTGCCATCGGCCAGCGCGGCAATGACGCGCTCGGCCAGTTCCGGGTCGGGTTGGGCCATGACCTGAGCGGTCACCGTCACATCCGCGGGCAAGGCGAGGCCATAAAACGGAGAGCTCTCCGGAAAGGGCCGCAGCGCCTTGGGCTCGCCCCAGCTCATCGCACCGCCCACCGAACGGCCGCCCTCGCGCAGGCGCACCGGCATCAGCGGGTCTTCCTCGCGGCGGCTCACGTCAGATGCCGCCAGCTGCGGCCCCGCAAAACGCAGCAGCATCCCGCCTTCCTCGACCCAGGCCAGCAGATCGTCCTTCTCCGCAACCGGCAGGTCAGCCACATCGGCGAAGATGATCGCGTCGGGATTGGCGAGCAGGATATCGGGCAGAGTCCCTTCGACGAGGTCGGCGGTGGGCTCCAGAGCGCGCTGCAGGTAGTGCAGCGGCGAGAGCAGCTCGAGACCTTCGCGGTCTTCGCGCCCGGCGATCAGCGCCACCTCGCGGCGGCGCAGGCCATCGTCGGTGAGCGTGACCGCCCCGGCGCCGCGGGCGGCCTGGATCTCGAAGCGGGTGACCCGGTTGCGCAGCTCAGCGGGCAGGATCAGCGCCACCTCGGCCTCGGTCGCCTGCGGCTCGAAGCTGGCCTCGGCACGCGCCAGCACCCGCTCGGTGCCCGAGGGGTCGCGCCCGTAGGCCAGCACGGTGGCGGTTTGCGCGGCGGTCTCGTCGGGGCGCAGCACGGTGAGCCGGACCTGCCCGTCCTCGAAGCGCGCGGGGCGCAACCCGAGCGGGCGGCGCGGGCTTTCGAATACCGTCACCGGACCCTTGGCCTCGAAAGCCGCCAGGATCTCGTCGCGCCCCTCGTGAGCGAGGCCGTCCGACAGCCAATAGGTCTCGAACCCGTTGCCCAGGCTCTCCACCCAGTCGACCGCCGCCCCGCTCACCGGTGGCCAGGCTGTGGGCTCCAACCCGGCAAGGCGCGGGCCCCAGGCCGCGGCGGCAAGCATTGGCAGCTCTCCCGCCGCGGGCAAAGCGGTCAGCGAAACCACGGCCACGGGGCGGTCGGCCGCTGCGGCATCCGTGAGCAGCCCCTCGATCCGAGCCATCCGCCCAGGCCAATCCCTCGCATCGGCCCAGCCGCCATCCAGCACGATCACCAGCGGCCCGCTGCCATCCCGGCGCTGTTCGGGGTTCAGCACCGGCCCGGCAAATCCGATGACGATGGCGGCGATGGCCAGCATCCGCAGCAGCAGCAGCCACCACGGCGTGCGATCGGTCTGGCTGTCTTCATCCTCCAGCCCGAGCAGCAGCGCGACGCCCGGAAAGCGCCGGCGGATCGGTGCGGGCGGCACGGCGCGGAGCAGCAGCCACAGGAGCGGCAGCACCACCAGCGCCCAGAGCAGCAGCGGCGCGGTAAAGCCTATGGGGCCGATCGCAAACATCAGCGACCATGCTCCAGGGCCCCGTAGAGCCAGAGCAGCGCCGATTGGGCCGGACTGTCGGTGTGGTGGGTCGAAAACTGCCAGCCCGTGGTGCGGCTCAACTGCTCAAGCCGGTCCTTGCGGGCCGCAAGACGGTCGAGATAGCGGCTGCGCAGGTCTCCGGCCTTCTTCGTTTCATGGGCAAGGCTGCCCCCCATGCTCTCGAAGATCGTGCGCCCGTCGAAAGGAAACTCCTCTTCCTGCGGGTCGAGGATCATCACCATGGCCCCGCGCACGCCTCGGTCGGCCGCGCGGGCCAGTGCGGTTTCAACCGCCTCCACATCGCCCATGAAATCCGACAGGAACACGGCGCGCGAGTGCAGCGGCAGGGTATCGCCGCGCGGCGCACCGTAGTCGGGGCCCGGCAAGGCCTTTTCCTCGGCCTCCATCGCACCGCCCAGCGCGTCGGCAATCCGGATAAGCTGGAGCGGGCCGGAGCGTGGCGGCTGCTCGAGCCGCGCCAGCCCCACGCGCTCGCCGCCCCGCACCAGCAGCACGGCGATGGCCAGCGTCAGCAGGCGCGCGCGCTCGGCCTTGGAGGGGCGCTTGCCGGGCGTGCCGGAAAAGCGCATCGACATCGCCTCGTCGCACCAGAGCATGACAGATTGTGCCGCCTGCCACTCCTTCTCGCGCACGAAGTGCTGGTCCGACTTGGCCGAACGGCGCCAGTCGATGCTGCGCGCCTCGTCGCCCACGGCCAGCGGGCGGTACTGCCAGAACTCGTCGCCCATGCCCGAGCGGCGGCGGCCGTGCGCGCCCAGCAGCACGGTCTGCGCAAGATGCTCGGCTTCGGCCAGCAGAGGGGGCAGCGCGGCAGCGAGCCCCTCGGCCTTCGACCTCAGCCCGCGCCCGACGCCGGCATGGAGATGAACAGAAGCGGTTTGGCTCAAGCCGCCGCCTCCACCCGTGTGACGCTCTCGGCCACGCTACGAATGACAGACGACAGCTCCTCGCCCCGCGCGCGGGCAGCAAAGGAGAGCGCCATGCGGTGGGTGAGCACGGGTGCGGCCATGGCCATCACATCTTCGGCGGAGGGCACCAGGCGGCCTTCGAGAAGGGCGCGGGCGCGCACCGTCATCATCAACGCCTGGGCCGCGCGCGGCCCCGGACCCCAGCTGACGGATCGCTGCACCGCCTCGGGCGCGGTCGGGTCTTCCGGGCGGCAGGCGCGGACGAGATCGAGGATCAGCTCGACCACGCTGGTGCCCACCGGCATCCGCCGCAGCAGGGCCTGCGCGGCAATCAGCTCCCCGGCGCTGAAGATCTGGTGGCTCTCGGCCTCCTCCGCGCCGGTGGTGGCCAGGATGATGTCCCGCTCGGTATCACGGTCCGGGTAAAGCACGTCGATCTGCACCAGGAAACGATCGAGCTGGGCTTCGGGCAGCGGATAGGTGCCCTCCTGCTCGATCGGGTTCTGCGTGGCGAGCACGTGAAAGGGCTTTTCCAGAACGCGGTGCTGGCCACCGACGGTCACCTCCTTTTCCTGCATCGCCTGCAGCAGGGCAGATTGCGTTCGCGGCGAGGCCCTGTTGATCTCGTCGGCCATCAGCAGCTGGCAAAAGATCGGCCCCTCGATGAAGCGGAAGGCGCGTGAGCCGCCCTCGGCGGTTTCCAGAACCTCGGAGCCTAGAATATCGGCCGGCATCAGATCGGGGGTGAACTGGATGCGGCTGCCGTTGAGCCCCATCACCGTCGAGAGCGTATCGACCAGGCGGGTCTTGCCTAGGCCCGGAAGGCCGATCAGCAGCCCGTGGCCGCCGCAGACGAGGGCCGAAAGCACGAGGTCCACGACTGTCTCCTGCCCGATGAACCGGCGGCTGATGGAGGCCCTCGCCTGCCCCAGCTTCTCGGCCAGCGCCTCGATTTCTGGCACGAGGCCCGCGTCGTCGGACATGACATTTCTCCTTGGTCGGCTAGGTTAGGGCGCAGTAAGCCATCTATCGCATGTGAGACCAATGGCGAAATCGAAGGCCAGACAAGATATTGTGAAACCCGACGCCGGAAGCCTGGAAACCGCCGCCCGGAGCGCTTCCAAAAAGGGCAAACTCCCGCCGGTCCACCTGTGGAACCCCAAATTCTGCGGCGATCTCGACATGCGCATCGCCCGCGATGGCACCTGGTTCTACCTCGGCACCCCGATCGGTCGCCCCGAGCTGGTGCGGCTCTTCTCCACCATCCTGAAGAAGGAGGGAGAGGATTACTTTCTCGTGACCCCGGTGGAGAAGGTGGGCATCACGGTGGACGATGCGCCCTTCGTTGCGGTGGATTTCACCGCCCATGGCGCGGGCGAGGCCCAGGTGCTGCGCTTCGAGACCAATGTGGGCGATGTCACCGAGGCCGGACCCGACAACCCGATTCGCGTGGTGCGCGACCCGGAGACCGGCGAACCCTCGCCCTACGTGCACGTGCGAGCCGGGCTGGAGGCGCTGATCGACCGCAAGAGCTTTTACCGACTGGTGGAGATCGGCGCCGAGCAGGACGGCTGGTTCGGCCTCTGGTCGGGCGGTGCCTTCTTTCGCATCATCCCGGCTGCCGAGTTGCCTTGACCTGCTGTTCAATCGAGCGCCTGCTACGCAGGACATGTCTTGTCTGAGTATTTTCAGCCAGAGAATGAACAGGTTGTGCGGATGACGGGCCCGTTCGGCGGCTCCTGACAGGATGCTGTCAGGAGGGGGGTGCGATGATGGGGCATCAAAACCTCAGGAGGATGCCCCGATGACCGACACCATGACCAACCCCGCCGACATGACGACGGCCCCCGAAGATGCGCTCGTCTGGTGCGAGATTCCGGTGACCGATCTCGACGCCGCGATCGCCTATTACGGCGCCGTGCTGGACCACCCGCTGGTGCGCAATGACGAGGGGCCGAACCCGATGGCGATGCTGCCGGTGAAATCGCCGATGGATGGCACCGCGGGCCACCTTTACCCCGGCAAGCCCGCGGGCGACGGCTCGGGGGTGACGGTGCACCTGGCCGTGCCGGTGCTGGAGGCCGCGCTCGAGCGGGTGCTCGAGGCCGGGGGCCGGGTGCTGCCGGGGATTATTCCCATCCCATCCGGGCGTTTTGCCTATACGCTCGACCCCGATGGCAACTCGATCGGGTTGTTCGAGTTCAGCAAGGCCAAGTGATGCGTCGCGCCGACCGCCTGTTCCAGATCGTCCAGCTGCTCCGCGGGGGGCGGCTGGTCACTGCGCGGATGCTGGCCGAGCGGCTGGAGGTGAGCGAGCGCACGATCTACCGCGACATCGCCGATCTGGTGGGCTCTGGCGTGCCGATCGAGGGCGAGGCGGGGGTGGGTTACCTGATGCGTGCCGGCTTCGACCTGCCGCCGCTGATGTTCAACCGAAACGAGATCGTGGCGCTGGTGGCGGGCGCGCGGCTGATCCGCGCCTGGGGCGGGCTCGAGATGGCCGAGGCCGCCGAGGAGGCGCTGGTGAAGATCGCGGCGGTGCTGCCCGAGGCAGAGCGCGGCCGCGCGGCCGGCCTGCAGATCCACGCCTACTCGATGCCCTACCTGATGGATGACGAGACCCGGCGGCGGCTCGACGGCATCGAACGGGCGGTCGATGCCCGCGAGCGGCTGGTGCTCGATTACGGCGATGCCGAGGGGGCCGAAACCGCGCGGGTGGTGCGCCCCTTGAGCCTGATTTTCTGGGGCCGGACCTGGACCCTCATCGGCTGGTGCGAGCTGCGCGACGACTTCCGGATGTTCCGGGTAGACCGGATCAAGGGCATGACCTGCGGCGAACGGTTCCGCATCGAACCGGGAAAGAGCCTGCAGGATTTCTACCGGATGGAGCGGCACCGTGGCGGTTTCGACGAGCGCCGCAGCGGAGCGTCCTAACGCTTCAGCCGCAGCGTCTTTCGGCGCGGTGTGCGGGGTTCGGGCGGCGTTGCATCGACCTCACGCCACTCTCCCGGCGCCAAGCCGTCCAGCGCCCAGGGCCCGATCTGCGCACGGATGAGCCGAAGCGTCGGGTGACCCACCGCTGCGGTCATGCGCCGTACCTGCCGGTTTCTTCCCTCGCGGATTGTGAGCGCAAGCCAGGTGTCGGGCGCCTTCCGGATCCGCACCGGCGGATCGCGGGGCCATAGTGCCTCCGGCTCGGGGATCATGGCGACCTCGGCGCGTCTGGTGGGGCCATCCTTCAGCTCCACGCCCAACTTCAACGCTTCCAGCGCGGCGGCATCGGGCGTGCCCTCGACCAGAACCCAGTAGGTCTTGGCCATCTTGAACTTGGGGCTGGAAATGCGTGCCTGCAGCTTGCCGTCATCCGTAAGGAGCAGCAGGCCCTCCGAGTCCCGGTCGAGCCGGCCCGCAGGGTAGACCTTTTCCGGCAGGCCGAGGCCCGATAGGCCCTGCCACTGGCCCTCGTCGGTGAATTGCGAGAGCAGGTTCATGGGTTTGTTCAGGGCAAGAAGCATGAGGCGGTCCGGACGGTGGGCAGATTGCCCACCCTACCGGTCGACCGCAGGGTGGGCAATCTGCCCACACCCCCCATCAATGTGCCTCGGCCCAGCTCATGCCCTGACCAGCATCCACTTCGAGCGGCACCGCGAGGTGGACGGCAGGGGCGGCGGCGCTCTCCATCACCTTGCGGACGGCGGCGATGGTGTCGTCCACCGCGGCCTCCTCGACCTCGAAGATGAGCTCGTCGTGGACCTGGAGCAGCATCCTGGCGGGCAGGTCCCGGATCGCCTCCGGCATCCGGATCATCGCGCGGCGGATCACGTCGGCCGCCGTTCCCTGGATCGGCGCGTTGATTGCCGCGCGCTTGGCAAAGCCCGCGCCGGGGCCCTTTGCGTTGATCTCGGGCGTGTGGATCTTGCGCCCGAAGAGGGTTTGCACGCAGCCGTGCTCCTTGGCGTAGGCCACGGTGTCGTCCATGTACTTCCGGATGCCCGGGAAGCGCTCGAAGTAGCGGTCGATGAAGGCCTGGGCCTCGGCGCGGGGGATGCGCAGGTTGCGGGCAAGGCCGAAACCGCTGATCCCGTAGATCACGCCAAAGTTGATCGCCTTGGCCTGGCGGCGGATGTCCGGGGTCATCTGGTCGAGCGGCACGTCGAACATCTCCGACGCGGTCATAGCGTGGATGTCGTGGCCGTCCTTGAACGCCTGCTTCAGCGCGTCGATGTCGGCGATATGGGCGAGGATGCGCAGCTCGATCTGGGAGTAGTCGAGCGACACCAGCCTGTTGCCCTTTTGCGCCACGAAGGCCTCGCGGATGCGGCGGCCCTCTTCGGTGCGCACGGGGATGTTCTGCAGGTTGGGGTCGGTCGAGGCCAGCCGCCCGGTGTTGGCGCCGGTGATCGAGTAGCTCGTGTGCACCCGGCCTGTTTCGGCATTGATGTGGGTTTGCAGCGCGTCGGTGTAGGTGCTCTTCAGCTTGGAGAGCTGGCGCCAGTCGAGCACCCGCGCGGGCAGGTCGTGCTCGGTGGCGAGGTCTTCGAGCACATCCGCCGGGGTGGAGTACTTGCCGGTCTTGCCCTTCTTGCCGCCTTCCAGCCCCATCTTGTCGAAGAGGATCTCGCCGAGCTGGGCCGGGGATCCGACGTTGAAGGCCTCGCCGGCAAGCTCGTGGATCTCGGCCTCGAGCCCGGCCATCTTCTGCGCGAAGGCGTTGGACATGCGGGAGAGCGTGTCACGGTCGACCTTCACGCCGTGGCGCTCCATCTGGGCCAGCACGGGCACCAGCGGGCGCTCCAGCGTTTCGTAGACGGTGGTGACGCGCGCACGGTGCAGGCGCGGCTTGAAGGTCTGCCAGAGCCTGAGCGTGATGTCGGCATCCTCGGCGGCGTATTTCACCGCCTCCTCCAGCGGCACCTTGTCGAAGGTGAGCTGGCTCTTGCCCGAGCCGATCAGCTCCTTGATCGGGATCGGGTTGTGGTGGAGATACCGCTCGGAGAGCGCATCCATCCCGTGCCCGTGCAGCCCGCCATGCATGGCGTAGCTCATCAGCATGGTGTCGTCGAAGGGGGCGACCGTGACGCCGTAGCGGTGCAGGATCTTGGCATCGTACTTGATGTTCTGGCCGATCTTCAGGATCTGCGGGTCTTCCAGCATCGGCTTCAGCGCGTCGAGCACCTGCTGCATCGGGAGCTGGCCCTCGGCCGGGGTGTCATCGGCAAAGAGGTCGTCGCCCGTGCCCTTCACATGGGCGAGCGGGATGTAGCAGGCCTCGCCGGGGGTGACGGAGAGCGAGATGCCGACGAGGTCGGCCACCATCTCGTCGAGGCCGGTGGTTTCGGTATCAACGGCAACATAGCCCGCGCGGGCAATGCGCATGAGCCAGTCGTCGAGCGCCTGCGCCGTGGCGACATGCTCGTATTTCGCATGGTCGAAGGGGATTTCACGGGCCGTCGGGTCGGGCATGTCGCCGGCCTCGGCACCATCGCTGCCAGCGCTTGCGCCGGGCGTGTCGTCGATCACCGGGGCCTCGACCTTGAACTGCTCGGCCACCCGCCTGGCCAGGGTGCGAAACTCCATCTCGGCCAGGAAGGCCAGCAGGGCCTCGGGGTCGGGCTCCTTCACCTCGAGGTCGTCGAGGCTGAAATCGAGCGGGGTGTTGCAATCGAGCTGAACGAGCCTGCGGCTGATGCGGATGAGCTCGGCGTTGTCTTGCAGCGACTCGCGGCGCTTGGGCTGTGGGATTTCTCCGGCCCGTTCCAGCAGCGTATCGAGGTCGCCGAACTCGTTGATGAGCAAGGCGGCGGTCTTGATGCCGATCCCCGGCGCGCCCGGCACGTTGTCGGTGCTGTCACCGGCAAGTGCCTGAACGTCGACCACGCGCTCGGGCTTCACCCCGAACTTCTCCACCACCTCGTCGGGGCCGATGCGCTTGTTCTTCATCGCATCGAGCATTTCGACCCCGTCGCCGACGAGCTGCATCAGGTCCTTGTCGGAGCTGATGATCGTCACCCGCCCGCCGGCCTCGCGGGCCTGGCAGGAGAGGGTAGCAATGATGTCGTCTGCCTCGTAGCCCTCGATCTCCTCGCAGGCGACGTTGAAGGCACGGGTGGCCTGCCGGGTGAGCGGGAATTGCGGCACCAGGTCCTCCGGCGCGGGCGGGCGGTTGGCCTTGTACTTGTCGTAGATCTCGTTGCGAAAGCTCTTGCCGGAATAGTCGAAGATCACCGCCGCGTGGGTCGGGGCATCGGGGCCGGTGTTGGCCTCGATGTACTTGTGCAGCATGTTGCAGAAGCCCGCCACGGCGCCGATCGGCAACCCGTCGGACTTGCGGGTGAGCGGCGGCAGCGCGTGGTAGGCGCGGAAGATGAAGGCCGATCCGTCGATCAGGTGAAGGTGGCAGCCCTTGCCGAATGCCATGTCATGCGCCTCCCGGTGATGGTGGGGGTTACATGCCACGCGGGCGCGGCGGGGGCCAGCGGGTAGCTGACAGCGGGCGTGCAGGAGAGCGGCCTCACCCGACCTTCAGGCAAGGGGTCGCCAGGGTGGGTGAAGCCCCCACCCGAGGGGTCAAACCGCCGATTGCGCGGCGTGCATGAAGACGGCGATGAAGAAGATGATCGAGGCTGCGGCGACAAAGAGGTGCCAGATCGCGTTGTGAAAGCGCATCCGACCGAGCAGAAGGAAGAGCGTGCCGGCGGAGTAGAGCCCGCCGCCCACCGCCATCAGCACGATCACCGGCGTGGAGGTGACGGCCAGCAGGTCCTGCCCTCCGAAGAGCACCGCCCAGCCCATGCCGAGGCAGAGCCCGATGCCCACCGCCGTGGGCCGGCGCGGCAGGGCGAAATTGGCCGCCGTCCCCACCATCGCCAGCACCCAGATGAACACCAGAAGCCCCTGGCCTGCCCCCGCAAGCAGGGCGAAGGGCGTGTAGGTGCCCGCGATCTTGAGGTAGATCGCAGACTGGTCGAAGCGCAGGAGCATGGCGCGCCATTCCGGGCGCGGCAGATGGTTGTAGAGCAGCGAGCAGGTCAGCATGGCGATCAGCGTCGCGCCGTAGACCGAAACGCCCAGGATGCCCATCGCGTCACCGCGCCAGACCGCCGTGAGGGTGATCAGCACCGGCACCGCGCCCACCGCCAGCGCCAGTGCCGCGAGGTGCACAACCGCGTCGGTCACAAGCTCGGCGCGGCTATAGGGCCGTGAGGCGTGCGGCAGGATCGCAGGGTCTGTGGCGTGTGTCATGATGCCAAGTTAAAACGCGCTATCGGCCCTGCAAGCCTAAACGTGCGACCCTAAGAAATCGTGACTGCCAACGCCTGATCATTGGGCACATGACCAGAAGCCGCGATACCCGCGCACAGGCCCGTCGGCGATGGAAAACACCAGCGCCGCATCGGACCGGAAACCGGCCTCCTCGCCCAGCGGCGTCACCTCCACCGTGAGCCGATCGGCCGCGAAACGCCCGTCCCCGCCACCGAGGCGCAGGTCGGTGCCGTTGAGTCGCATCGCCGCCACGTCGCCGGCAGCGCTGGTCCACAGGATCGGCGTGTCATCGGCGGTCTGACTGAAGTTGCAACCGCCGGTGGGCGCCTCGATGAGGGCCGAGGCCTCGGAGGCGGTGAGCGGCGCGGGATAGAGGGTCGAGAGCCGCACCGTCGTCAGGGCGCCCTCCACGCTGCCGGGCACCGGGGCCGGATCCTCGTAGGCCGCCTCTGTACTGCGACCCGCTTCCAGCTCGGCGATGAGCCAGCGCATCTCGGCAATCTCGCGGTTCTGGGCGGCGATGATGTTGTCGGCGAGTTTGCGCACCCGGGCATCCTCGATACCCGCCCGGCCCGAGGTCATCACCGCGATGGAATGGTGCGGGATCATCGCCCGCATGTAGCTGATCCCGCCCACGGTCAGCTGGCTCCGGACAAGAAAGAGGCTGAGGGCAAACACGGCGACCGCTCCTCCGAGGATGGCCAGCTTGACCCCGCGGCCGGGATACATCGGCCACATGAAGCCCAGCATGATCCCTGCCATCACCGCGCCCATCAGCAGGGCCATCCAGGCCCGCGTCTGGGAAAAGAAGACATGCCCGAGCGCGTAGGTGTTGAGATACATCAGGCCGAACATCACCACCGTCGAAGTGGCGATCATCGCGGCAAAGCGGGTGTAGGTCATCGGGGCCTCCTTGTGTGTCATCCGGCAACCCAACGGGTTTCCAGCGCTGGAAGGTTCCCAAAAAAGTGAACGGCCGCCCAAGAGGCGGCCGCTCAACTCTTCTGGTCTGGCCCGGCTCAGTGCAGCTTGGCACCGGCCTCGTCGATGGCGTTGTCGATGAGCTTGTTGGCCTCGGTCGCGCCCATCTGCTTGGCAATCAGGTCGCCCGCAGCGGCCACGGCCACCTGCACGGCGCGATCACGCACCGATCGCACGGCAGCCGCTTCGGCAGAGGCGATCTGCTCGTCGGCGGCGGCGAGACGGCGCGCGATGGATTTCTCCAGGTCGGCCTTGGCCACATCGGCGGCCACCTTGGCCTCCTCGCGTGCGTGGGCGACGATGCGCTCGGCCTGCTCGGCCACCTCGGCCTGCTTGCGCTCGAAGGAGGCCAGAACGGTCTGGGCCTCCTCGCGCAGGGCGCGGGCCTCCTCCAGCTCGGCACGGATCGTCTCCGCCCGCTTGTCGAGCATGCCAGCGATCAACGCCGGCACCTTGAAGAACATCAGCACGCCGATGAACAGCAGGAAGGCGATGAGCACCACGAAGTTGGTGTTGCGCAGCGAGAAGAACGGGCCGCTGGCGGCCAGAACCGGGCTCGCGGCCACCGTGATCGCGGCGGTGGTGAGGGCGTAACGGATCATCACGACGCTCCTTTCAGCCGGGCTTCGACCGCGGCATTGACCGCCTTGGCGTCGACCTTGCCGCCCAGCGCCTCGACGATGTCGCCGGCGGTGTCCTTGGCGACGGTCTCGACGTTGGCGAGCGCGCTTTCGCGGATCTCGGCAATCGCCTTCTCGGCTTCGGCGGTGCGGGCGGCGATCTCGGCATCGGCCTTTGCGATGGCGACGTCGACTTCCTTCTGCACCTCGGCACGGGCCTCGGCACCGATGGCCTGAGCCTCGGCCCGCGCATCGGCCAGCGCCTTCTCATAGGCCTTCTCGGCCTCGGCGGCGCGGATCTTGAACTCTTCGGCCGCGGCGATGTCATTCGTGATCGTGCCAGACCGCTCGGCCAGAACCGCGGCAATGCGCGGCAAGGCGATGCGGCTCAGCACGAAGTAGATCGCCACCAGGGTGACGAGAAGCCAGAAAATCTGGTTGGGCCAGCTCGAGAAGTCGAGCTGCGGCATGCCGGGGGCGGCCTCGGTGGCGTGGCCGACCGCGTCGGCCCCGTGACCGGCAGCATCTGCCCCGTGCCCGGCTGCCGCTTCGGCTGCGGTATCTTCGGTTGCCATGGGCTCTCTCCGGAAACCTTAAAGGGACACCGGGGGACGCATCAGCGCTGCCCCCCGGCCGTAAGGATCAGAAGATCTGCCTCAGACGGCAAACATCAGCAGAAGCGCGACGAGGAACGAGAAGATCCCCAGGGCTTCGGCGAAGGCGATGCCGATGAACATGGTGGCCGTCTGGCCGCCGGCGGCGGAGGGGTTGCGCAGGGCGCCGCTGAGGAAGTTGCCCACAACGTTGCCCACACCCACGGCAGCGCCACCCATGCCCACAGAGGCCAGGCCAGCACCGATGTAGGCACCCATTTGAACGATATCGCCTTCCATGTCGAATTCTCCTTACGTTGGAATTGGCTAGAAACTTTGTCCTGTGCCCCGGTTCAGTGACCCGGGTGCAGCGCGTCCTTCAGGTAGACGCAGGTCAGGATGGTGAAGACATAGGCCTGGATGAAGGCCACGAGCAGCTCGAGCGCGTAGATCGCGGTGATCGCCAGGATCGACAGCGGCGTGACCGCGATGCCGACCGCAGAGAACAGCACCAGCGGCGCGAAGGCGGCGAACACCTTGATCACCGCGTGACCGGCCATCATGTTGCCCATCAGACGGATCGAGTGGCTGACCGGGCGCACGAAGTAAGAGATCACCTCGATGATCGCGAGGATCGGGCGCAGCGCCAGCGGCGCGGACGACACCCAGAAGAGTTCGAGGAAATGGGCGCCGTTCTTCACGAAACCGATCACTGTGACCGAGATGAAGACGAAGAGCGCCAGCACGACCGTCACCGCGAGGTGCGAGGTGGTGGTGAAGGCCAGCGGCAGCAGACCCAGCATGTTGGCCAGCAGGATGAACATGAACAGCGTCATGATATAGGGGAAGTACTTCAACCCGTCCTTGCCGCAGACGTCCTCGATCATCTTGTGAACGAGACCATAGGCCATCTCGGCAACCGACTGGCTCCGGCTCGGGATCACCGCACGCCGGCGGGTGCCGATGACCAGCAGCAGGATCACGCAAAGAACCGTGAGCGCCATCCAGAGCGTCACGTTCGTGGGCGTGTACCAGGCCACCGCGCCGTCACCGAAGAGCGGCGTGACCAGGAACTGGTCCATCGGGTGAAACACGAGGCCTTCTTCTGCGCCGTGGCTCTCAGTCGCCATTTCAGTCCCTCTTCTCGTCCTCTGCCCGCGCTTTCGGGGCGTTTTGGAACTCTGCTGCCGTGCGCATCATCACGCGGACACCGGCGGCGAAGCCCAGCAATGTGAACACCACCAGGAAGAGGGGCAGCGTGCCGAACAGCACGTCGAGCCCATACCCGACAGCAACGCCGATCCCGAGTCCCGCGACCAGCTCGATCACCATGCGCCAGCCCTGCGAGGCCGCGTGATAGTGATCGTCTTTCGGCGGGGGCGGAGCGTACTTGGCCTTGTGCGCCGCGAGCTTCGCATCGAGCTCATCAAGTCGCTGCTCGTCGCCCGAGCTGGCCATGTTTCGCCCCCGTCGATAGTTGCGCGGAAGCTAGGCAGAGGGCGCGCCAGAGTCAATTCCATGCTGTCTGCGTCAAGTCATTGAAAAGTATTGATTTTGCCAAAGCGTCGCAGCGCTGGGGCAGCCCACACGCGCGCCTTTCGGCCCTGCGCGCATATTCAACCGCATGGTTGACGATTGCCCGGCACCGCCCTACCGCTGCGCAATGGCTCCCCGCGTGACCCCCTCGCTCAATACCGTCTTCGCCGCTCTCGCCGATCCGACGCGGCGGGCAATCCTCGCCATGCTGCTCGAAGACGACATGGCCGTGACCGATGTGGCCGAGCCCTTCGAGATGAGCCTCGCGGCCATTTCCAAGCACCTCACCATCCTCGCCGGCGCGGGCCTCATCACGCAGGAAAAGCGCGGCCGCGTGAAGTGGTGCAAGCTGGAGCCCGACGCGATGAAGGCGGCCTCCGTCTGGATGCAGGGCTTCGGCCAGTTCGAGCCGGTCAACCTCGACGCCTTCGAGCGGTTCCTGGGCGAAGAGCTCGGCCTGCACGAGGACTAGGGCCTCGCGCAGGCCCACCCGAGCCGGTCAGCGCATCGGTAACGAACCGGAGGTCACCCTCAAGAGGCATAATTCCGGCAAGGTTTTGCTCCCCTTAGAAGAGGCCCGGGTCGAAGTTTTCCTTCAGATGGGTCAGGATCGACTGCACCTTGGCAGTCCGGTGCAGGTCCACATGGGTCACCAGCCAGACCGTCGCACTCCACTCCTCCTTCGGTGCCATCATCTGCACAAGATCGGGAGAGCGCTCGCCCACCGCCGTGGGCAGAAACCCAACGCCCGCCCCGGCGCGGATCGCGTCCACCACCGAGCGCTGGGCCGAGGCGCGGTAGGTGATCGCACGGTCCGGAACCATTTCATTCAGCCAGCGGTAGAAGGGGGCCCGGCTGTCCTGGTCGTCCTCCGACACAAAGCTGTGCCGCGCGAGGTTGCTTTCGTCCAGATGGCCCATCTCCCTCACGTAATCCTGCGTCGCATAGAGTGCGTGGGAGAGATCGAAGAACTTCTGAACAACGTTGTCCGGCTGGTCCGGGCGTTTGCCCGCCCGGATTGCAACATGGGCTTCGCCGTATTCCAGCCGGAACAGGCGCTCGTCGGTCATGAAGCGCAGCACCACCTGCGGGTTGGCGCGGGAGTAGCGGGCAAGCGTGGCCGAGAGCGCCGGCGAAAGCGAGGGAATCGACGTCACGATCAACTCGCCGGTCACTTCCTCGCCGCGCCCCTTGATCCGCCCTGCAAGCTGGGAGAACTGGTCATCGGTCGCCTTGGCCACCTGCAGCAGGTCGAGCCCCGCTTCGGTGGCGGTATATCCGCGCGCATGGCGCTGAAACAGCTTGGTCCCGAGGCGCGCCTCCAGGGCGTCGATATGCCGGATGACAGTGGCATGGTGCACGCCCAAGGCATCCGCTGCGCCCGACACCGTGCCGACACGCGCCACGTGGTAGGCGGTGCGGACTTCGTCCCAGGCATCAAGGCTGTTCATCCGTCGCGCTCCCGCAGAGATATGTTCGCCATCCAACATGAGTTACGACCTTCCTGTGTTCTGTGCGCTCTTGCAAGAGCAGCGCGTCAGCTGTTCTGAACCGTTCAGTATGGATTACCACGTTTTGCCGCACCCGCAAGCAGCCTCCGCGAATTATCTGCCGGCTCAAGACAGTTCCTGCCATCGCCGCAAAACGTGAGGCCGCGTGAGCGGATCCGGGGATGTTACGCACGAGGCGCGCGGTTTCGTCGGTCGGTCACCAAGTTTCTTGACGAGAGGCGCCGGGCGGGCGGTAATACGACCATGGGAGAGGACCCCTCAGCATGATCGGCAGCCAGACCGCCGGAGCCAGGCTCACCCTGCGCAACCGCCCCGCGCCACGGGGCTGGGCCATTTGGCTCGCGGTGGCCGGGGGTGGGCTGGTGATGGCGGCTGCCCTGCTCCGACCGGCCGCGCTGGCCCCTCTGGCCGGGGCCAGCGGCATCTTGTTTGTTCTGCCCTTGCTCTGGGCGCTCCGGCCTGGCCCGGTGACGGTGATCGACCGCGCGGCCCGCCGCATCGAAGAACGCTCGGCGCTTGGCCGCTTGCTCAGCGCCACCCCCTTCGACCGAATCGAGGGCGTCACCTGCGACCGCGTCCGCCTGCCGGCCCGCAGCCCCGGTGGCGCCGACCTCACCATCTATCGCACCCTGCTGCTTACCGGGTCCGAGCCCGTGGCCATCCGCGGCTTTGGCGCGCCCGGCCCCGCTCGCGACCTCAAGGCAAGCATAGAGGCCTGGCTGGCCGCATCGCCCCTGCCGGCCTGATCCGCTCGGGCCTCGATGCCTTTCGCGCGCCCGATCCCGGAGCAGGTGCCACGGTCACCAATGTCGCCGCGGGAACCCGGCCACACCTCCGCCAACATCGCCTCCGGTGCCGTGCTCCGCTGGCGTCTGCAGGCCTCCTCCGCCACCCCCCGGCGGTTGACTCGGCGCCGCCGCGCGCGTAAACGCCCCTCAAATCTCCGGAAGTGATGCAACTTCCGGTCCTGCCCGAGTTCAGGATCGCCCCCCGTCAGCGAGTATCGCCCACGGGGGCGCAACTGCATTCCGGCTTGCGAAACGAGCCGCCCGACCCATCTGGGGAGGGCATGTCCCAGACCGAGGCCGCAGGAGGGCCGAGAGCATGTTTGAAAATCTGAGCGAACGTCTCTCCGGCGTCTTCGACCGGCTGACCAAGCAGGGCGCGCTCTCCGAGGACGACGTGAAGACCGCCCTTCGCGAGGTCCGCGTGGCGCTGCTCGAGGCCGACGTTTCGCTGCCCGTGGCCCGCGACTTCGTGAAGGCGGTGCAGGAAAAGGCCACCGGCCAGGCGGTGACCAAGTCGGTCACCCCCGGGCAGCAGGTGGTGAAGATCGTCCATGACGAGCTGGTCCACGTGCTCGAGGGCGAGGGCGAGCCGGGCGAGCTGAAGGTGGACAACGCGCCCGCGCCGATCCTGATGGTCGGCCTGCAGGGCGGCGGCAAGACCACCACCACCGCCAAGATCGCCAAGCGGCTCAAGGAGAAGCAGGGCAAGCGCGTGCTGATGGCCTCGCTCGACATCTACCGCCCCGCCGCCATGCAGCAGCTCGAGGTTCTGGGCCGCCAGATCGGCGTGGATACCCTGCCGATCGTCGAAGGCCAGAGCGCTCTTCAAATCGCCAAGCGCGCCCAGCAGCAGGCAACCATGGGCGGCTACGACGTCTACATGCTCGACACCGCCGGACGGCTCCAGATCGACGAAAAGCTGATGGGCGAGGTCGAGGACGTGCGCAACGCCGTCAAGCCGCGCGAGACCCTGCTGGTGGTCGACGGCCTGACCGGCCAGGTCGCCGTCGAGGTGGCCGAGGAGTTCGACGCCAAGGTGGGCATCACCGGCGTGGTCCTCACCCGGATGGACGGCGACGGGCGCGGGGGCGCGGCGCTGTCGATGCGCGCCGTGACCGGCAAGCCGATCAAGTTCGTCGGCCTCGGCGAGAAGATGGAGGCGCTCGAGGAGTTCCGCCCCGAGCAGATCGCCGGCCGGATCCTCGGCATGGGCGACATCGTGGCGCTCGTCGAGAAGGCGCAGGAGACCATCGAGGCTGAACAGGCCGAGCGGATGATGAAGCGCTTCCAGAAGGGTCAGTTCAACATGAACGACCTGAAGATGCAGCTCGAGCAGATGCTCAAGATGGGCGGCATGGAAGGCATGATGAAGATGATGCCCGGCATGGGCAAGATGGCCAAGCAGGTGGAGGAGAGCGGGTTCGACGACACCATCTTCCGCCACCAGATCGCGCTGATCCAGTCGATGACCAAGAAGGAGCGGGCCAACCCCGCCCTGCTCCAGGCCTCGCGCAAGAAGCGCATCGCGGCGGGGGCGGGCCAGGAGGTCAGCGAGCTGAACAAGCTGCTGAAGATGCACCGCCAGATGGCCGACATGATGAAGAAGATGGGCAAGGGCGGCATGCTCAAGCAGGCGCTCAAGGGCATGTTCGGCAAGGGCGGCCCCTCGGAGGCCGACATGGAGGCCGCGCGCGCCCAGATGGCCGGCGGCAAGATGCCCGCTGGTCTCGGCAAGGCGATGGGCGGCATGGGCGGCGGCCTGCCCGGCCTCGGCGGCGGTGCGCTGCCCCCCGGCCTCTCCGGCTTCGGAAAGAAGAAGTAACCATGGCCCCCTGCCCCACCATCGAGACCGCGCGCCTGCGCCTGCGCCCCTACCGGATCGAGGATTTCGAGCCGGTTGCGGAGCTGATGGCGTCGGACTGGTCGGTGCACATGGGCGGGCCCTTCGGCCGGAGCGTGACCTGGGCCTATTTCGCCTCCGAAACGGCCAACTGGGCGCTGCGCGGCCACGGCGGCTGGTCAGTGGAGCTGGCAGACGGCACCTTCGCCGGGCAGGTCGGGATCAACCGCATGGCCCATTGGCCCGAGGCCGAGCTGGGCTGGACGGTCTGGCCCGCGCATCAGGGCAAGGGCATCGCCTTCGAGGCGGCGCAGGCCGCGCGCGACTGGGCCTTCGGGCCGGGCGGGCTCTCGACCCTTGTCAGCTACATCTCTCCCGGCAATGCCCGCTCCATCGCGCTTGCCACGCGCCTCGGTGCGGCGCCCGATCCTGCCGCGCCGCGCCCCGAGGGCGAGACCCCTGCCGATACGGTGGTCTACCGCCACCCCAAGCCGGAGCACGCCTGATGGCCACGCCGCACCCCGCCCCGCACGAACGCCCGATCCCCGGCGCCGCCGCCCGGCTTGCCGCGCAGGTTTCTGCCCTCTTGCCGGTGGCCGACACCGCCCGCACCCGCCTGCGCCCGGCCACGCTGGCCGATTTCGACGTCTTTGCCGAGATCGCCTGCGACCCGGTCCGCTCTCGCGGCATCGGCGGCGTGCAGGACCGCGAGAGCGCCTTCCGCGAATACACCGCCATGGTGGGCTGCTGGCTGCTGCGCGGCCACGGGCTCTGGGCGGTGATGCACGAGGGCGCCTGTGCCGGTTTCGTGCAGATCGGCTTCGAGCCGGGCGACGAGGAGCCCGAGCTGGGCTGGTTCTTTTCCGAGGCCTACGAGGGCAAGGGCCTGGCCCGGGAGGCCGCCGAGGCTGCCCGCGAGATCGGCTTCTGCCTGCTCGGCCTGCCCTCGATGGTGAGCTACGTCGACAGCTTCAACACCCGCTCCAACACGCTGGCCAGGCGGCTGGGCGCCGACCGCATCCCCTCGCCCAACCCCGACCTCTTTATCTGGCGCCACCGGAGGCCGGAATGACCGAGATTCCCACCCTCGAAACCCCGCGCCTCATCCTGCGTGCGCCCGGGATCGGCGATTACGAGCCCTTCGCCGCCTTCTACGCCTCCGACCGCGCCAAGTTCGTTGGCGGGCCGCTGAACCGCGAGGGCAGCTGGCGGATGCTGGCGATGGAGATCGGGCACTGGACGCTGGCGGGCTTCGGCCGCTGGATCGTCGATGTGAAGGACGGGCCCTCCACCGTGGGCCTCGTCGGCCTCTTCGCGCCCGAGGGATGGCCCGAACCGGAGATCGGCTGGGACCTCTTCGAAGGCCACGAAGGCAAGGGCTATGCCACCGAGGCCGCGCTGGCGGCCCGCGCCTATGCCTACGACGTGCTGGGCTGGCAAACCGCGATCAGCCTGGTGAAGCCCGGTAATGAGGGATCCGCCCGCGTGGCCCGACGCATGGGCGCGCAGCCCGACGGCGAGTTCGAACACCTGCGCCACGGCGTCGTCAACGTCTGGCGCCACCCCGGGCCCGAGAGCTCCACCGAGGGCGGCGTGGAGGCCTACGCATGAACCGCCTCACGCTGGATATCCCGGTCGTCGAGACCGAGCGCCTAGTGCTTCGCGGCGCCCGCGAGAGCGACTTCGAGGCCTACCTGGCCTTCGACGCCTCCGAGCGGTCGCGCTGGGTCGGCGGGCCGAACGACCGCTGGACGTCGTGGCGCAAGTTCCTGAGCACTCTCGGTCACTGGGCGCTGCACGGCTACGGGCTCTGGACCGTCGAGCTGAAGGCGAGCGGCGCGGTCGCCGGGCGCGTGGGCTTCAACAACCACGACGGCTGGCTGGAGCCCGAGATCGGCTGGTCGATCTTCGACGGCTTCGAAGGGCTGGGCATCGCCCGCGAGGCGGCCGAAGCGGCACTGGCCTACGGCGCCCGCCACTTCGGCATCGACGGCCCGATCAGCTACATCCACCCCGACAACACCCGCTCCGCCGCCCTGGCAGAGCGGCTGGGCGCGCGCCGCGAACGCGAGGTCGAGTTCTTCGACGCGCCCTGCGTGGTCTGGCGCCACCCCCGCCGTGCGGAGGCCGCCGCATGACCGACGCCGCGACCTTCACCGGCAACCCGCTGGAGAACCCGCTCACCATCCCCGGCCCGCGCCCGGTGACGATCCCAACGCTGGAAACCCGGCGGCTCCGGCTCGAGCCGCCCCGGCCGGAGGATTACCCCAACTTCAAGGCCACCTTTGCCTCCTACCGCTCGCGCTTCATGGGTGGGCCGCTCAACCCCTATGAAAGCTGGATGCTCTACGCCGGCGAGATCGGCCACTGGCAGATCCGGGGCTTCGGAATGTGGATGGTTCACCTGAAGGACACGGGCGAAACCGTGGGCATGGCCGGAGGCTGGGCGCCCGCAGGCTGGCCCGAGCGCGAGATCGCCTGGATCATCTGGCCCGAGAAGGCCGGCAAGGGCTATGCGCTGGAGGCCACCGACGCCGCCCGCGCCTTCTTCTACAAGACCCAGGGCTGGGAAGGGGCCGTGAGCTACCTCGACCCGCACGATCTCAGCTCGATCCGGCTGGCCGAACGGCTGGGCTGCAAGAAGGACAAGGAGGCCCCCTCGATCGGCAACGACGAGGCCGCGGTCTACCGCCACCCCTCGCCCGCCGCGTTGCAGAACACCCAGATCGAGGACGGTATCGCGCTCGAGATCGAGCACCACATCAACCCGATCTTCAAACCCAAGGGAGGGGCCGTTGACTGAAGATGTCATCACCCGCGCAGCGGAGCTGCTGAAGGGCCACCGCGAAAGCATCGACCGGCTCGACGCGATCCTCGTCTATACCCTTGGCGAGCGCTTCAAGCACACCCAGGCCGTGGGCAAGCTCAAGGCCGAACACGACTTGCCGCCATCCGACCCCGCCCGCGAGGCGGTTCAGATCGCGCGGCTCGAAGACCTTGCGATCCGGGCCGACCTCGACCCCGAATTCGCCAAGAAATTCCTGGCCTTCATCATCCGGGAAGTCATCAAGCACCACGAGGAACACCAATCGTAGGGTGGGCAATCTGCCCCCCACACCTACCCGCCATTCCAAAGGAGAAACCCAAATGGCCATGAAAATTCGTCTCGCTCGCGGCGGCTCCAAGAAGCGCCCGTTCTACTCCATCGTCGCCGCCGACAGCCGGATGCCCCGCGACGGCCGCTTCAAGGAGAAGCTCGGCACCTACAACCCGCTCCTGGCGAAGGACAGCGAGGACCGGGTGAAGATGAACATGGAGCGCGTGCAGTTCTGGCTCGACCAGGGCGCCCAGCCGACCGACCGGGTTGCCCGCATGCTCGAGGCCGCCGGCGTGCTGGCCAAGAAAGAGCGCAACAACCCCAACAAGGGCAAGCCGGGCAAGGCCGCTGAAGAGCGCGCCGAATCCAAGGCCGCCAAGGCCGCCAAGGCCGCCGAGGCCGCTGCCGCGCCCGCCGAGGCTCCGGCCGAAGAGCCCGCCGAGGAAGCTGCCGCCGAAGCCTCCGCGGAGTAATCCTCCCGTGGCCGGGGAGGCGCGAAGCCCCAACGCACCGGAGGCGCATGCGCGTCCGGTGCGGGTGGTCGTCCACATGGGCTTTCACAAGACCGGGACGACCTCCGCACAGAGCTTCCTGCGCCACAACGGCAAGCACCTCTGGCCCGTGATGGCCCTCGGGCTCCGGCAACAGCTGGAGCCCGTTCTCTTTGCAACCCGCGCTTTCTCGACCTGGCGCGATGTCCTCTCGCTCGAAAAACTGCGCCTGCGGTTCGCCGCCTATCTGGCCGGGCTCCACCTGGGCCAGAAGCGCGACCTTCTGTTGTCGTCCGAAGAGCTGGCCGGCCACATGGCCGGTCGTCCCGGCCTGCCCGACTATTCCGCCGTGCCCGAGATCGCCGAGGTGATGGAGCAGGAGATCCTCGCCGCCTGGCCTGCGGCGGATGTCACGTTCTTCTTCTCCCTCCGCGCGCCTGGCCCCTGGCTGAAAAGCGCCTGGTCCGAGCATGTGAAAAGCTCCCGGATGACCCTCGATTTCGCGGCCTTCGAGGCCGCCAATCCCTCGGCGGCCAACTTCGCCTCGATCATCGCGGCCACGCAGGCGCGGGTGCAGAGCACCGTCACCACGGCCTGGCTCGAAAAGATCGGCACGCTCCCTTTCGGCCCTGCGACACCCTTGCTCGACCTGATGCAAGTGTCGCATTCCCGACGCGCCCGTCTCGACCCGACCCGCCGTCTGAACACCCGCCGCGACCCGGAGGTGACCGAAGCCCTTCTCGCGCTCAACCGGTCAAACCTGGATGACGCGGCTTTGCGCGCCGCAAAAGACAAGCTGCTTGGCCGCTAGGCACATCGTCTCGCCGCCATTCCAGATGCGCCGGGCACCGCTCTGCCGCTTCCCCATTGCCCCGGCCTGCCGTTTTCCCCTAACAAGCCCTCCATGTTCTGGCTCCTGCGCAAGCTCCTGATCCCCGTCGCCGCCTTTGCCTTCGGCTATGCGGCGCATTGGCAACTCGCCGTCGACGCCTGCGATGCGGCCGGGGGCAACTACGGCGGCCACCTCTGTGCGGGGGATGGAAGATGAGCGAAACCATGATCTGCGTCGGCGCCATCGGGGGTGCCTTCGGCGTCCAGGGTGAGGTGCGGCTGAAGAGCTTCTGCGCCGAACCGAGCGACATCGCCGATTACGGCCCGCTCTCCACCGAGGATGGCGCGCGCCGATTCACCGTCACCCTGACCCGCCCGCTCAAGGGCGCGTTGGGCGCGCGGCTGGGCGGCGTCTCCACCAAGGAGCAGGCCGACGCGCTCAAAGGCACCCGCCTCTATGTCGCGCGCGAGCGCCTGCCCGCCCTGCCCGACGACGAGTTCTACCACTCCGACCTGATGGGCCTGACCGTCGTGGACACAGGTGGCGCCACACTGGGCAAGGTGCATGCGGTGCACGATCACGGCGCTGGCGACCTGCTGGAAGTCCGCCGGGAGGGCGGCAGCGACAGCTTCTACCTGCCCTTCACCCGCGCCGCCGTCCCCACCGTCGACCTCGCCGCCCGCCGCATCGTCGCCGACCCGCCCGACGAAAGCTGAGCCGATGCGCCGGCGGATCTACTGGATGTCCATCGCCGCGCTCTACGTCGCCCCGATCCTGGCGGGCAGCTGGGGCGCGGGCTGGGATGCGGTGGCAGGGTTCGCCGCGGTCTTCTTCCTGTTCAACCTGGCCATGGAGCGCGTGCCCAGGGAGCCGTTGCTGGCACTTGCTTCTGCCGGCGTGGTGGCCGTGTTGGCGCTCGTTCTGGTGGGCCTCGGCTGGGGGGCACGGGGTCTGTTCGGGATCGACGAGATCCGCCCGTGGTGGCCCTGGGGCCTGATGGCGCTGGCCGCGATCCTGCTCTCGCGCCTGGCCTTTCCGCCCAAGCTCGCCCGCGAGATCGACGCGTTGCTCGACCGGGCGCTCACCGAGGTTCAGGCCGCCGGGGCCCGGCCCGAAGGCGCGGCAAACCGCCCGCCTGCCCCGCATTCCGGCACCATCGACGCAGAGGCTCTCGCCCGCATGTCGTCCGCCCTCGATGACCTGCCCGCCACGGCCGCCTCCGACGAGGTCGCCCGCATCGTCCTGCCCCTGTCCGACCAGGCCTCGCCCGGCGCGCTCTTCGAGGCGGCCCTCGCGCGTGCCGCCGCCCACCCCTGCCCTCGGGATCACGCCGCCCTGCACTGGGCCGCGGTGAACGACGAGGCCATCGCCCTCTGCACCGGGCAGCAGCAGCTCGCCCGTGCCTGGGCGGTCTTTGTGGCGGCAAACGACCACGAGGCCCTCTGCCGGTTCTCCGGCGCCACGATCCGGCTGATCCTTGACGACCCCTTCGCCTGGCGCGACATGCCGCAGGGCGGAGAGATCATCCGCGTCGCGATGGCCGTCGAAGCCGCGAACCCCAGGCTCGGCGAGGAGCTGGCCGGGCTTGGCAAGGCGATGTTGGACCTCGAGCGCGAAGCCGATGCCTAGGCTCACGCCCGAACTGGGCTGCACCGATGTCACCGCCTCGCTCGCCTTCTACACCGGCCTCCTCGGGTTCTCCGTGGACTACGCCCGCCCCGCCTCGGGTTTCTACCACCTGTCCAAGGAGGGCAGCGCTCTGATGCTCGAGCAGCTCGGGCCCGATAGCTGGGCGCTCGCGCCTCCCGAGGTTCCGCTGGGCCGGGGCCTGCACCTGCAGTTCGCCATCGCCGATGCCCCCGGTCTCGCCGCCAGCCTCGGGGCGGCCGAAGTCCCGCTCTTTCGCCCGCTGGAAGAAGCGTGGTATCGCGACGGCGCCCGATGGCACGGGCAAGTGCAATTCGTGGTGGCCGATCCCGACGGCTACCTGCTGCGCTTCGCCACCGCACTCGCCACGGTGGAGACGCGCCCGACAACCGGCAGGATCGTGGAATGACAGACACCCCAGAGCGCCCCTCCAAATCGCACGGACGCCTGTCCATCTCCGCCTCCCGCGCGCCGCGCGACCTGATGGGCGACAGCCCCCGCCTCGCCCACGCCTGGACCGCGAAGATCGTCACCCTCTTCCCCGAGGCCTTTCCCGGTGTGCTCGGCCTTTCGCTCACCGGAAGGGCTTTGGCCGAAGGCAAGTGGGCGCTCGAGACCCTGCCCCTCCGCGCCTATGGCAAGGGACGGCACCGCAATGTCGATGACACGCCCGCCGGCGGCGGTGCCGGCATGGTTCTGCGGGCCGACGTGGTGGCCGAAGCGCTGGAAGAGGCCGCGCAGGGCACGCCCCACGATCGCGGACAGTGGCCGGTGCTCTACGCCTCGCCGCGCGGCAGGCCCTTTGACCAGGCCATGGCGCGCCGCCTCGCCGCCGGGCGCGGCCTGACCCTGCTCTGCGGGCGCTTCGAGGGCGTGGACGAGCGCGTGCTCGAGGCGTTCGAAGTGGAAGAAGTCAGCCTCGGCGATTTCGTTCTCACGGGCGGCGAAATCGCCGCGCAAGCCATGCTCGACGCCATCGTGAGGCTCCTGCCCGGCGTGCTGGGCAACGAGGCCAGCGCCGAGGAGGAGAGCCACTCGAACGGCTTGCTCGAACACCCGCAGTATACCAAACCCGCCGAATGGCGGGGCCGCAGCATCCCCGAGGTGCTGCTCTCCGGCCACCACGGACGAATCGAGGCCTGGCGCCGCGAGATGAGCGAGAAACTGACGCAGGAGCGCCGCCCCGACCTTTGGAAGAAACGCTAGCCGCACGGCTCCGAGCTGCCAGGCAGCCCACATTCAACCGGCTGAAAACAAACCGTTTCCCACCTGTCTACGTGCCGCCCTGTCCCCGCCACCCCGGCGCCCCGTTTCGCTGGCAGTCTGTTGCCTGGAAAGAACCGGAAGACGATCAAATACCGTGAGACAGAACCTCGCCAACCTGCCGCTGGCCACCAAGGTCGTGCTCATCGTGCCTGCAGCCTTGCTGCTGGTGCTGCTCATCCTGACCACGCCGTTTCTCGGCGTTCCGCTGGCGCTTGCCTTCGTGGCGTTTCTTCAACCCCACCTGCTCAGCCCGCGCTGGTGGGCACGCCAGTTCCGCAATCCCGGCTGACCGCCGCGACTGGCGGCAAGAAACCCCTTGATCGACAGGGGCCAAGCCCCTACACAGCGCCGGTCTGCAGGCGGAATCGCCTGCCGGACCGTTCGGCCTTTGGCATCAGCCTTGCCGGACGCGAAGCAAGGAATAGTGGCTGAACTCTTCGGCGGGGCGCACATCGGCGGACCCGGCAAAAAACCCGAAGCTCTGAGACACGCCAAACCTCCGTGGCATACCACGGGCAACATAGGAGTGGATCAGATGGACCTGATCGCTGAACTGGAGGCCGAACAGGTTGCCTCCCTCGGGAAGAGCATTCCCGACTTCAAGGCCGGCGACACCGTGCGCGTCGGCTACAAGGTGACTGAAGGCACCCGCACCCGTGTGCAGGCCTACGAAGGCGTCTGCATCAGCCGCAAGAACGGCAAGGGCATCGCCGGTTCGTTCACCGTGCGCAAGATTTCCTTCGGCGAGGGCGTCGAGCGGGTGTTCCCGCTGCACTCGACCAACATCGACAGCATCGAAGTGGTGCGTCGTGGTCGCGTCCGCCGCGCCAAGCTCTACTACCTCCGCACCCGCCGCGGCAAATCTGCCCGGATCGCCGAGGTTTCCAACTACAAGCCGCTCGACGGCGCTGACGCGTAAGGAGCAGAGACAATGAAAAAAGACCTGCATCCCGACTATCACATCATCGACGTCAAGATGACCAATGGCGACGTCGTGCAGATGAAATCGACCTGGGGCAAGGAAGGCGACACTCTGTCGCTCGATATCGACCCCTCGGTGCACCCGGCCTGGACCGGCGGCAACACCCGCCTGATGGACACCGGCGGCCGCGTGTCGAAGTTCAAGAAAAAGTACGAGGGCCTCGGCTTCTGAGCCCGCCCTCCATGCGATCCATGCGCCGCCCTCCGGGGCGGCGTTTTCATTTGCGGCACGCGCAACTCCTATCGAGCCCGCTGGCACGCGCGTCACCCCGCCCCGGTGCCGCAGAAAAGGCTCCTCCCATCCGACCTCTCGCTGCATCCGTCCAATAGTTGCATTCGCCATATATGTTTTGATATAAACTTACAATTCATAGGCCTCGGCTAAAATTAAATTGCCAACCTCTCCTCTTGATTGTATTCCTCTACCTGACGATGAGTTTGGTTGGCATGATTAGCTATTGCATGGGTATGCGCGGATTTGCGGCGGCTGGAGCCGATTTCCGCGCTTTACCTCTCGGGAAGAATGACGGATCACACAGACTACAGCGCACGCATCGACGTGTTGCGCCGTGCGGAGCGCGTGCGTAGCCCAGAGTTCGTTGCACGCATCGCCCTGATGTTCATCGGCACTGTGGCCGGCACCCTCCTGCTCGGGCTGGAGATCCTTCCACTGTGGCTGGGCACCTACTACGCCTGCGTCGCGCTCGAAAAGGCCGTGCTCGCGGCCTGGCCCTCGGCAAGCTCGCGCGGCTTCTTCTGGCTCATGGTCTTCATCTCCGGCCTGATCGCAACTGCCCACGCGGCCCTGCCCACCTATCTTTGGCTGCACCCAGACCCGAACCTGAAGTACGGTGCCCTGATCCTGCTGGTCGCCGGCGTGCTCAACGTCTTCCTCGTGCGCGCACGGGTCTGGCAGATCTCGGCGGCCTACATGGTCCCCCTTGCCGCCTCATTTGTGGTCATCGCCGCCTCCACTTGGCAGCCCCCGGGCGGCGGGCCGCTGTTCTACACTTCCGTCATTCTGGCCAGTGCAATCATCGTCTACTTCCTGGTCGCCGTGTACGAGGCCAACCAGGCGCACCGCCGGTTCGAGGATACCCAGCGGCAGTTCTTCCAGGCGCAGAAGATGGAAGCGATCGGCACGCTTGCCGGCGGTATCGCGCATGATTTCAACAATTTGCTCAGCGTCATCCAGGGCAACCTCGAGCTGATGCAGCTGTCGGAGGACGCCGAGCAGCGCGGCACCTTCGCCAGCGAGGCGCAGACCGCCTGCTGGCGCGGCGCCTCGCTGACCCGCCAGCTGCTAGCCTTGGGCCGCAACGCGATGCTCGTGCCGCAGCGGATAGACGCGGGCCGGTCGCTGTTCGAGGTCGAGCGCCTTGTGCGGCGCGTGATGCCGCAGGGTATAGGCCTGACTGCCGAGGCCGATACCGCCCTTCCCCTGATCCTTGCCGATGAAACAACGCTGCAGGCGGCACTCCTGAACCTTGCCATCAATGCGCGTGACGCCATGCCGGACGGAGGATCTATCCATTTCGAGGCGCGCCACATCACCCCGCATGAGGCCCGCCCCGGCTTCCTGCCGCCGGGAAACTTCGTGGCACTCTCGGTGAGCGACACCGGCACCGGAATCCAGCCCGAGGTGATCGGACGGGTGTTTGACCCGTTTTTCTCGACCAAGCCCAAGGGCGGCGGAACCGGGCTCGGCCTCGCCATGGTGGAGGGCTTTGCCCGGCAGACAGGCGGTCACGCGCATGTCGAATCCGAACCCGAAAAGGGAAGCCGGTTCACGCTCTATCTTCCGGCCCACGCCAACGATCGCCCGCCCCCCGAGACCCGTGAAGCAGACAGCTGCGACCTGTCGGAGGTTCGGGTCCAGCCGCAGCCCGCCCGAGGGGCCCGCACCTGATCTCGCCCCTTGCACGGCGCGGCCTGGCGTCTAGGCTCGCGTCATGCGCAGCCACCTCGCCTCCGCCGTCCTGCTGTCCCTCGCCCTGCCCGTCGCCGCGCAGGAGACCGGGCCAACCGGGCCTGCCGATATCTTCGCCCATCTCGCGGCCAACCGTTGGGCCTTTCCCAATGTGCAAGACATGCACTGCGACGAAAACCCCCACACGGTCACCTTCAATGAAGAGCGCAGCCTGTCCTGGTTCACCTGGGACGGGCCGATGGTCAACTACCTCGGAGAGACCGATCAGGAAGGGGTGTATGATGTCATCGAAAGCGATGCGGATTCGATCACCATGTACCTGCATGGCGAGCAACGGCGCACCGATGCCGGGTCGCCGGTTATCTGGATCCTGCGCCTGATCGAGGACGGAGAGGCCTATTGCTGGGACCGCACCGATTGGTCCCCACCCCGATGCACCCACCTCCACATCCGCTGCAAGCCACCCGCGCCGATCAGCTGATCGCCGACGCGCGAGGTTCTCGCCGCCGGGCCGCTACGACCTCAAGGCCTCCGGCAAGCGCACCGGCCTGCCCCCGGTGCCCATCGCCACCAGCGTCACCAGCGCCTCGAACAGAACTTTCTCCCCGAGGAACGCCCGTTGCAAAAGGGTCATCCGCGCGGCCGTCCGGCTGGCCACCGAGGTCTCCACAACCAGCCGGTCGCCCAATCGCGCGGGCGCCAGAAAGTCCGCCTCGATCCGCCGCACGGCAAAGACGAGCCCGGCCTCGCGCATCGCAGTCTGGTCCACCCCAAGGCCGGCCGCCCAGGCCGAGCGGCCTCTTTCGATGAATTTCAGGTAGTTCGCGTGATAGACAAAGCCCGACAGGTCGGTGTCCTCGTAAAACACGTCGGTCTCGAACCGATGGCTCATCGCCCGATCCTCGCCGCCAGCCTGAGCGCATGGCTCGGGTCATGGGCCACCGCAGGCATGACCGGGTCGTATCCCGCCACGATCACTTCGGCGATCTCCGGCCGCAGCACCGCGCGCCCCTCCACAAGCCCAAGCGGTGAGGCTCCCGCAAAGGCGCCCTCGCCCCAGTCGAGCATCACCTGCACCACCTGGCTCAGCGCCAGCGCCTCCGCCGACATGGCCGAATTGCCCGCATCCATCCGCACAAAGACGAAGGCCGCCCGAATGGCCCCCTCCGCCTCGAATCGAAACGCCCGGTAACTCGAGGCCCCGGCCCTCTCCAGGCGTTCGACAAGATCATCGAGGCCAGGGATCATCCCGCCAAGGTCCGGCACGGAGAGCAACTCCTCCCACTCCCGGAAAAAGAAGAAAAACAGGTTGGCTCCCTGGTCGTGGTCCATCTCGGCCATCTTGTGGCCCGCCATCGCCACGACTGCCTCGCAGGCGCCCTTCACCACCGCCAGCGTCTCGTCTTCCACCCCGAAGACGATCGGGACGATGGGCCGTTGCCACCGGGCAAAGTGATATGTCCCGTCAGGGCGGGTGAAGAGGCGGGCGATGTCGTCAGGGCTCATGCTGGCTTGATGCCCCAGCGCGGCGCAAGGGTAAAGCCGGGACGCCCATCCGGGGCGGCTGTATTTGGACGGCCCGGGAGCCCCGCCGCCGTTCTCTCGCCCGGCCTGTCACCCGCCCGGACCGAGGCGGCAAGCATCAGCAGACCGGCAGGAACCCGGCGAGAGCAAGGGTCAATCGAACAGATCGGAGAGGCGGTCGGGCGCCGCCATGCCAAGGTGCGACCATGCGCGCTGCGCCAGCACGCGCCCGCGCGGGGTGCGCTGGATGAGCCCCTGTTGCAGCAGGTAGGGCTCGATCACCTCCTCGATCGCGTCGCGGCTCTCGCTCAAGGCCGCCGAAAGCGTTTCAACCCCCACCGGCCCGCCCTGGTAGGCCTCCGCGATCAGGCTCAGGT
Source organism: Vannielia litorea (assembly GCF_900142295.1). NCBI lineage: Bacteria > Pseudomonadati > Pseudomonadota > Alphaproteobacteria > Rhodobacterales > Paracoccaceae > Vannielia > Vannielia litorea. Next base: position 66,138 of record NZ_FSRL01000001.1, on the reverse strand, counting down.
AGCGCCGGTCGGCCCCGTCCAGGCCGAGGCTGTCGACCCCGAGCCGGGTCAGGGCACCATCGGCGATGGGCTTGGTGATCCGCCCGTCGCCCTCCACCAGCGCAAAATCCACTACCCGGCGCAAGAGCCGCCCGGCGATACGCGGCGTGCCGCGCGAGCGGGCGGCGATCTCGCGGGCGCCGTCCTCGTCGCAGGCGATGTCCAGAAGCCGAGCGCCGCGCAGGGTGATCCGGTGAAGCTCCTCCACCGAATAGAACTCCAGCCGCGTCGGAATCCCGAAGCGGTCGCGCAGCGGCGTCTGCAACAGGCCAAGCCGCGTGGTCGCGCCGACCAGGGTGAAAGGCTGCAACTCGATCCGCACCGACCGCGCCGCCGGCCCCTCGCCGATGACGAGATCGAGCGCGAAATCCTCCATCGCCGGGTAGAGCACCTCCTCCACCACCGGGTTCATCCGGTGGATCTCGTCGATGAAGAGCACGTCGCGCGGCTCGAGATTGGTCAGGATCGCCGCAAGGTCGCCCGCCCGCGCCAGCACCGGCCCGGACGTCATCCGGAAGCCCACGCCCAGCTCCCTGGCCATGATCTGCGCCAGCGTCGTCTTGCCAAGCCCCGGAGGTCCATGAAACAGCGTGTGATCCATCGCCTGCCCGCGCCGCCGGGCACTCTCGATGAAGACCTTCAGGTTCGCCCGTGCCTCCGCCTGCCCGGTAAAGTCATCGAGCGTTTCCGGCCGCAACGCCCCCGCGCTGCCATCCTCCTCGCGCGGCTCTGGCCGCAGGGTGGGGTCGGGCATGTTCTCAGGTTCGGGCATGCGTCACCCCTTCGGCGCCAGCAGCTTCAGCGCCGCGCGGATCAGGGCAGAGGCATCCTCGCCCTCCACACTGGCCACCGCCTGGGCGGCCTCGGACTGTCCGTAGCCCAAGTTGACCAGAGCCGAGAGCGCATCGGCCTGGGCCTCGGCTCGTCCGCCCGCCACCTGCACCGGGGCGGCCGCGCGGGTGGGCGGGGGCACATCGGCCTCCACCACCTCCCCCGGGTCCGGCGAGAGCGCGCCGCCCCGAAACGAGCCCATCGCCATCACGCCCGCCGCCTTCTCCTTCAGCTCGTTCACCACCCGTGCCGCCAGCTTGGGGCCAACGCCCGGCGCCGACTTCACCGCCGCCGCGTCGCCCAGCGTGATCGCCCGGCCCACGCCCTCCGGCCCCAGCGTGCCGAGAATGGCGAGCGAGACCTTGGCCCCCACCCCCTGCACGCTCGTCAGCAGCCGGTGCCACTCCTTCTCCAGCAGGGTCGGAAAGCCGAAGAGCTGCAGGTTGTCCTCGCGCACCAGCAGGTCGGTGTAGAGCGCCACCGCTTCGCCGGGGGCCGGCAGGGCGGCCAGCGTCCGTTCGGAGCAATAGACAAGGTATCCCACGCCGCGCACGTCGATCAGCACGTGGTCGGAGGCGCGATAATCCAGCCGCCCGGCGATGCGGCCGATCATCCGGCGGCCCTCAGGGCGGCGGCAATCCGTGCGGCACCCGGGCCGGTGTGGTGCGAGTGGCAGATGGCGATCGCCAGCGCATCCGCCGCGTCGGCCCCCGCGGTCTTCACCCCGGGAAAGTAGTGGCCGATCATATGGGCGATCTGCCCCTTGGCGGCGTGGCCGGTGCCGACCACCGCCTTCTTCACCGTGTTGGGCGCGTATTCCCCCGGCGCGAGCCCAGCTTCGGCCAGCGCCAGCAGCGCCACGCCGCGGGCCTGGCCCAGCTTCAGCGTGCCCTGCCCGTCGCGGTTGACGAAGGTCTCCTCGATGGCGGCTGCCTCGGGCGCATGTTCGGCGATCACGGCGCAAAGGCCGCGAAAGAGCTGTTGCAGGCGGATCGCCAGCGGGGCGGCAGAATCACTGTGGCAGATGCCATTGGCAACATGCACCATCCGGCTGCCCTCGGCCTCGATCACGCCCCAGCCCAGGTTGCGCAGGCCCGGATCGACCCCGATGATACGCATGCTCGCCCTCTCGAATGCCTGCAGTTCGCAGCGCTTTTTACCCGATTAGCACGAAACGTGAACAATCCCAAGCGGGAATGCGACAGCCGCGCCACCCTTCCGGGAGCAGAACCGACGCTACGTGACCCCGAAACGACAATTCCCGGCGAGGAGCGTCACTGGAATTTCACACTTCTTTACAGCAGGTTAGTGGATACATGACCTATGCACACAATGCATATCGGGCATGTTTTCACGGCGCTTGTTTAATGTGCATCCCGCTTCTAATTGAGCCTCAGAATGCAGCGGCCCCTGAAGCCGCCCTCCCCCGTATCCGCGCCACAAAGGACTATTCCGATGGCTTACTTCGATCCGACCACCCGCGCCTCCGGCAGCACCCTCGCCGGCAGGATCACCCGTTTCCTCACCCGTCCCACCGCCATCATCGCCGAGTGGAACGACCGTCGCGTGACCCGCAACGCCCTCTCCAAGCTCACCGACCGCGAGCTGGACGATATCGGCCTGTGCCGCAGCGACCTCGAGGCTCTCTGAACTCTCCCTGCCAGAAATGGCAATGACTAGGGGCGGCCCCGCAAGGTGCCGCCCCCTTTTCTTGCCGGTTTGGCCAGGTCAGGCCGGTTCGCGCATCCGCTCGACCTTGGCCGAAAGCGCCGCCGTCACCGCGTCGATCTCGCCCATGGCATCGACCCGGTCGAGCAGCCGCCTTTCCGCGTAGTAGTCGATCAGCGGCGCGGTTTGCGCGTGATAGGCCTCCAGCCGCGCCGCGACTGTCTCGGCCTTGTCATCGGCGCGGCGCTTCATCTCGGTTCCGCCGCAGGCATCGCAAACGCCTTCCACGACGGTCGGCTTGAAACTGTCATGGTAGCCCTCGCCGCAGGCACCGCAGGTGAAGCGTCCGGCGATCCGGCTCACCATGGCGGCGTCATCGACATCCATCGAGATTGCCCCCGTCACCCGCTCGCCATGCTCGGCCAGCATCACATCGAGCGCCTCGGCCTGCACCGTGGTCCTCGGGAAGCCGTCGAGAATCACGCCCTCCTGCACATCAGCCTCGGTCAGCCGGTCGGCTAGGATATCCAGCACGATCTCGTCGCTGACCAAACCGCCCACTTCCATCACGGCCTTCGCCGCGCGGCCGGCCTCGGTGCCGGCGGCCACCGCCGCGCGCAGCATGTCGCCGGTCGAGAGCTGCACAAGGCCATGGCGCTCTTCGAGCCTGCGTGCCTGGGTCCCCTTGCCCGCGCCCGGCGGTCCGAGCAGGATAAGCACCGGCCTTGCCTTCTCTTGTGCCCTCATGGTTCGTCCTCCTTCATCCGTGGCTGACCCATGGTTAACATCAAACGCAGAGGGCAAGCCTGCGGCAAAACCGCCCCACGGCATACCATTGCACACCGCGCGACCGGACATGAAAAAAGGCGCCGCAGCGGGCGCCCTTTCCCGTGATTTCAGCCGTGATCAGGCCTTCTTCAAGGCGTCGCGGATCTCGAGCAGCACGTCCAGCTCCGAGGGGCCGCTCTTCACTTCGGGGGCCACTTCCTCGGGCTTCTCGGCAGCGGCCTTCACCCGGTTGACCATCTTCACCAGCATGAACACCACGAAGGCGATGATGAGAAAGTTGATGACCGCCATCAGGAAGTTGCCAATGGCAAAAACAGCCACACCGGCCTCCTGGCAGGCTTCGACCGAGGCGCAGTCGCCTTCGCCCAGGATGTAGAACCAACCCGAGAAGTCGATACCGCCAGTGAACAGGCCGATGATCGGGTTGATGAGGTCACCCACCAGCGAGGTCACGATGGCAGTGAAGGCGGCACCGATGATGATACCCACAGCCATGTCCATCACATTGCCCTTGGCAATGAAGTCCTTGAATTCGTTAATCATGTGTACTGTCCCTTGTCTTGCTCTTGCGCCCAGAGGTCGCACGCCCTCTCCGCGGCTGTGCAGCTTTTAACCATTCCTCTGCAATTTTGTAGCTTTTTTTCGATAACGCGCAGGCTACGTAGCGACGACCAGACCAATCAGGGACCCGACCTATGACTGACCTATCCGAGTTCTTCGTCACCAGCCGCTGGCCGGTGGAAGACCCCACCAAGCTTCAGCTCTTCTCTTTTCCCACCCCGAACGGCCGCAAGATCGGCGTCGCGCTGGAGGAGATGGGCCTGCCCTACGAGGCGCACCGGGTGACCGTGTCCGACAAGGACGTGAAGAGCCCCGAGTTTCTGAGCCTCAACCCCAACAACAAGATCCCTGCAATCATCGACCCCGACGGCCCGGGCGGCAAGCCGCTGGCGCTCTGGGAGAGCGGAGCGATCCTGATCTATCTCGCCGAAAAGACAGGCAGGTTTCACGGCACCACAGCGGCCGAAAAGCATGTCGTGACCCAATGGCTGATGTGGCAGATGGGCGGGCTCGGCCCGATGCTTGGCCAGCTCGGCTTCTTCGTCAAGTTCGCCGGCTCCGAGATCGAGGATCCGCGCCCCCGCGAGCGCTACATCAACGAGGCAAGGCGCCTGCTCGGCGTGCTCGAGGGCGCGCTCGAGGGCAAGGACTGGGTCGCCGGTGACTACTCCATCGCCGACATGGCGATCGTGCCCTGGCTGATGGGGCTGGAGTTCTACGGCGCCGAGGAGCTCGTCGGCCTGCCCCAGCTCGAACGGGTCACCGCCTATATCGAGCGCTTCAAGGCCCGCCCCGCCGTGCAGGCCGGCCTGAACGTGCCGCCGCGCGAGGGTTGAACCAGCCGGTTGGGTGCCCCGCTATCGGTGCATCCACGTGCGCCGAAAGGCATCGACCGATTTCATGAGATTGCAGGCGGCGATCAACCGGGTTGCCGCCGGCCTCGGGAAAAGGCGCACATGGCGCCGCCCGTCAACCATCAGCAGCCTGTAGCGGTAGAGCGTCACGGCGCCCGTATCCTCCTTGGCAAGGGAGATCTTGCCAAACCGCGTCTCGGTATCCGCAACCACTCGGCACGTCCTGCCCTGCCCCGGCCGCGCGCAGGTTGCGGCCGTGTTCTTTGCCGTCCAGGCAAAGGTCTTGCCGTTGTGGGTCAGGTGGATGGTGTCGAGATAGCGTTCGTTGAGATACTCGAATGCACCGGCGTTGTCCGGCAGGCCCGTCAGCTGATCGAGCGGCGCATCGAGGTCATCGAACATGCCTTCGCCCAGCGGCAGCGAAATGTCGCAGGCCACGGCTGGCCACGACAGCACCAACGCGCAGACCGTTGCCAACGATGTCCGGACCATACACCTCCTCCTTCGAACCTCTGGGGTACAATGCTCCGGCAACGACGCCGGTTTCATGATGACGGCATACTATTTTCAATCAGTCCGGAAGCAAGCGCTCGGTTCGGACAAAGGCGAACCAGGCAGCCAGCACCCCGCAAGCGGCTCCCTCGGCGGTCTCTTCCGCCGCGGCCGAGAGCGTCAGGCGGCGGTCGGGTGCATCCTGCACCACCATCGCGCCCGAGTAGCCGGGCTCGGAGGCCTCGACCCAGAGCAGGGCAAACCGGTCGTCGGTCTCGATCTTGAGGGCGCAGGGCAGGCCTTCGGTGCACAGGTGCCTGACGTGCTCGGCGCGCCACGGCTTCACGCCGTCGGCGGTCTCGATGCCGTCGTTGGAAAGGCTCTGCGGCCCCGAGAGGTGCCAGGTCGCATCCAGGCCGACCAGCTCATGCACCAATCCGTCCGGCGCCACCCCGGCCAGCAGGCCCTCGGGCAGCGCCATCTCGGGCTGGCACGTCACCTGCGTCTCGCGGCGCAGCAGCGGCAGGAACGCCAGGATGTTGGCGGCCACCACCGCGGCCACCACAGCCCAGCGCCAGCGGGTCACCCGCGCAGCACACCGCCGGTGGCCTTGGTCACCTTCTCGACGACCCTGGCCGCCACACCGGCGATATCCTCATCGGTCAACGTCTTTTCGGTGGGCTGCATCCGCACCGTGATGGCCAGGCTCTTCTTGCCCTCGCCCAGCGCACCCCCGATGAACTGGTCGAAGAGCCGCACATCGGCAATCAGCGCCTTGTCGGCCCCGCGCGCGGCGTTCATCAGGTCCATCGCGGCCACGTCGGCGTTGACCACGAAGGCAAAGTCGCGCTCTACGGCCTGGAGATCGGCCATCACCACGGCTCCGCGCGAGGCGCCCTTGGCCTTCTTCTCCGGCACCGCCTGGGGCCAGATGGTAAAGCCCACGGCAGGGCCCTTCACATCCATCTCGCGCAGGATCCTCGGGTGAATCTCGCCAAACACGGCCAGCACATTGGGGCCGAGCGCCATCACCGAGGACCGACCCGGATGCCACCAGTCATTGGCCTCGCGGCGAAACTGCACACGATCGGGCGCGCCCAACGCAGCCAGCACGGCCTCGCAATCGGCCTTGGCGTCATACAGGTCCACGTCGCGGCGCGTCGCAAAACTGTCGCGCGGGCCGGTCGCACCCACCAGCAGGCCGGTCGCCAGCATGTGCTGCTCGCCCGGCTCGCCGCCGTGAAAGGCCGCACCGACCTCGAAGAGCGCCATGTCATTGAACCCACGCGCCTGGTTTCGGGCGGCGGCCTGCAACAGACCCGGCAGGAGCGCCGGCCGCATGTGGCTCATCTCGCTGGAAATGGGGTTCTCCAGCCTGGTGGCCTCATCGCCGCCGCTGAAGAGCTTCGCCGTCGCCTCGTCGATGAAGCTGTAGGTCACACATTCGTTGTAGCCCAGCGCCGCAAGGGTCCGCCGCGCGATCCGCTCGCGCTGCTGGCTCTCGGTGAGGATCGGCTTGGGCACGCCGGGGGTGACACGCGGCATCGGCTTGCCGACCAGACCGGTCAGCGAGGCGATCCGCGCCACCTCTTCCACCAGGTCCGCCTCGCCCTTCACGTCGGGCCGCCAGGAGGGCACATTCGCCATGTCGCCTTCCATGACGAAGCCCAGCGCCTCCAGCGTGGCCCTCTGGGTCGCCTCCGGAATGTCCATGCCCACGAGCGACGAGCATCGCGCGGCATCGAGCCTGTAGGCGCGGCTCACATCGGGCACCTGCCCGGCCTCGATCAGCTCCGAGGGTTCGCCGCCGCAGAGCTCGAGGATCATCGCCGTGGCATCATCCACCGCCTGCCGGTTGTAGCCCGGATCAATGCCGCGCTCGTTGCGATACCGCGCGTCCGAGTTGATCTTCAGCGCGCGCCCGGTCAGCGCGATCTGGACAAAATCCCAGTAGGCGGCCTCGAGGATCACATCCACCGTCTCCTCGGTGCAGCCCGCCTCCTCGCCGCCCATGATCCCGCCAACACTTTCCACGCCGTTGTCATCCGAGAACACCAGCGCCCCCTCGGGCATCGCATAGGTCTTGCCATCCAGCGCAAGCAGCGCCTCGCCGCCCTTGGCGCGATGGATCAGCAGGTCGCCCTTCACCCTGCCGCCGTCGAACACGTGCAGCGGGCGGTTGCGGTCATGGGTGAAGTAGTTGGTGATATCGACCAGCGCCGAGATCGGCCGCAGCCCGATGGCGCGCAGCTTCTTCTGAAGCCAGGCCGGGCTCGGCCCGTTCTTCACGCCCCGGATGTAGCGGCCCTGGAACACGTGGCAGCCATCCGCCGCATCCTCGGCGATCCTCACCTTCACGGGGCTCTCGAACCTGCCTTCGATGCTATGGGCCTTCAGCGGCTTCAGCCTGCCCAGCCCGCGTGCCGCGAGGTCGCGCGCAATGCCATGCACGCCCAGCGCATCGGGGCGGTTCGGGGTGATGACGATCTCGATCACCGGGTCCACCGTGTCGGGCCGGTTGGCCGCGAGCCAGTCGGTGAACCGCTCGCCCACCTCGCCGCTCTCCAGCTCGATGATCCCGTCGTGCTCGTCCGAGAGCTCCATCTCCCGCTCGGAGGCCATCATCCCGTGGCTCTCGATGCCCCGGATCTTGCCGACCTGGATCGTGGTGTCGATGCCCGGCACATAGGTGCCCGGCTTGGCCACAACCACGGTGATCCCGGCCCGCGCGTTGGGCGCTCCGCAGATGATCTGGGTCTCGCCCTCGTCGGTCATCACCTTGCACACCTTCAACCGGTCGGCATCCGGGTGCTTTTCGGCGGCGAGCACCTTGCCGATGGTAAAGGCCGAGAGCTTCGCGGCGGGGTTCTCGACTCCCTCCACCTCGAGGCCGAGGTCGGTCAGCGCATCGAGAATGTCATCAAGGCTCGCATCCGTCTCCAGGTGCTCCTTGAGCCAGCTCAGGGTGAATTTCATCGGGTCGTCCTCTCAGGGCTTGCCGGCGCGGTTTAACGCATCGGATGCAGAGGGGGAAGACCGGCGCGGGCGGGCCGTGGCACGGGGGCGTGGCCTCAAAAAAGCGCGTCCGGCGGTCTCTCCATGCCCTGGCCGGGCGGCCCGAGACAGCGGCATTCAACACAAACCCGCCGCCTTTGCCCAAATTTCGCCATAATTGCGCCCTATCAAGGGCGTGAACCGGTGGGGGCCGATTCACAGACGGATACTTGGGGGTTCCAATGCTGTCGTCCGTTCTCGACTCCCTCGGAGGATTCCTCCGCCCACTTGCCATTGCAGTGCTCGTGCTCATCGGGCTCGGGTTCATTTCGAACACGCCGGATGGCGCCGGCGGCACCACCTGCCACCAGCTGACCGACAACATCGAGCTGAACCGTGCGCTGTGCCGGATGAACCCGGCGCGCCTGTGGAACACGCCGGTGGCAGACCTCATTCCCGGCCTGCGCGCCGAAGGCGCAGCCGCAAAGAACGAAGCCGCCACCAACTAGGCGTGCCTCTCCGCCCCGCTCCAAGGCCGATTCCCCTCGTTTCCGGCCTCGGAGCGGGGCGGCCGTTTTCTGGACAGGAAACAATCTGCGCCGTTGGTCCGTTCTGTTTCCGAAATTTTACCTAGAACTTGCCCTGATCTCGCCCCTTTTCGGCGGCTAGATGACGCTGCGACACCCGAAAAACCGGGGCGCATTCAGAGACCGTGGAAGCCGGAACACCGGCACACGACAAGTGCGAGGACGAGCAGATGCAAACCTTCCTCAAGACCGTTGCAGGCGGCGCACGTTTCCCCGTGCTCGTCGTGCTGACACTCACCGCCGCGGCCGTCATCGCCGTGCCGGTGCTCGACGCCAAGGCCGTGGCCCTGGCGCGCGGGACCATCATGGACGTGATCGACCAGGGGTCGGTCGCCTTCGTGAAGGGGGTTCTCCCCGAATAGGGAGACCAACCGCCTGAACAGAGTTTCGGGTGGGGGCAAAAGCGCGGGCGCGGCGGTGTTCCAGGGGGCTGGATATCGCCGCGCCCTCTTTCGTCGGCGCCGGGTGTCAGGCCCCGCCGCGCGCTCTACCGCGAGACGCCCGCGTGCAGCGTCGGCACGTCCAGCGCGGCAAATCCGTAGTGCCGCAGCCAGCGCAGGTCACTCTCGAAGAAGGCCCGCAGGTCGGGGATGCCATATTTCAGCATGGCAATCCTGTCGATCCCCATGCCGAAGGCAAAGCCCTGCCATTCGTCAGGGTCGATCTTGCCCGCGCGCAGCACGTCGGGGTGGACCATGCCGCTGCCCAGCACCTCCAGCCAGTCGTCGCCCTCGCCCACCTTCACCGTGCCGCCTTCGAAGCTGCACTGGATATCCACCTCCGCCGAAGGCTCGGTGAAGGGAAAGTGGCTGGCCCGGAAGCGGGTCTTCACGCTGGTGCCGAAAAAGGCGGTGAAGAACTCCTCGAGCACCCACTTCAGGTTGGCCATCGAGATATCGCGGTCGATGGCGAGGCCCTCGACCTGGTGAAACATCGGCGTATGGGTCTGGTCGTAGTCGGCGCGATAGACCCGCCCCGGGCAGATGATCCGCGTCGGCGCGCCGCCTGCCTCCATCGACCGGATCTGCACCGGGCTCGTATGGGTGCGCAGCACATGCGGCGGGCGGTTGTCGCCCTCCTGGCGGGCCATGTAGAAGGTGTCCATTTCCGCGCGGGCCGGGTGATGGCCGGGGATGTTCAGCGCATCGAAGTTGTACCAGTCGGTCTCGATCTGCGGGCCTTCGGCCACGCGAAATCCCATGTCGGCGAAAATGGCCGTGACCTCCTCGGTCACCTGGCTGACCGGATGGATCGTGCCCTGGCGGCGCGGCCGCGAAGGCAGCGTCACGTCGAGCCATTCGCTCTTCAGCCGCTCATCCAGCGCTGCGTCGCCCAGCGCGGCCTTGCGGGCAGCGAGGGCCGCGTTGATCTCGTCCTTCAGCGCGTTCAGGGCCGGGCCGGCCACCTGGCGCTCTTCCGGGCTCATCTTGCCCAGCTCGCGCATCTTGAGGCTCACCTCGCCCTTCTTGCCCACGGCAGCCAGGCGCAACTCCTCGAGCGCGGCCTCGTCGGCCGCCCCTGCGATTGCCTCGATGTACTTCCCGCGCAGCTCGTCCATGCCTGGCCTCCTTGGCTTCGGCGCATGGACTATAGCGCGGCGCTCAAGGGTGCAAGGCGGGATGCGTCAGCCCGCCCGGGCACTGCCCCAAAGCAAAAGGGCCGCCCCGAAGGACGGCCCCTGCGATCTCTGTGCAACCGGCCTCAAGCCAGCGCGGCTTTCGCCTTCTCGACGATGCCGCCAAAGGCATCGGGCTCGTGAATGGCGAGGTCGGCCAGCACCTTGCGGTCCACCTCGATCCCGGCGAGCGCCAGGCCGTTGATGAAGCGCGAGTAGGTCAGGGCCTCGTCATGGGCGCGCACGGCGGCGTTGATCCGCTGGATCCACAGCGCGCGGAACTGGCGCTTGCGGTTCTTGCGGTCGCGGGTCGCGTACTGGTTGGCCTTGTCGACGGCCTGGGTTGCGGTGCGGAAGTTCCGCGAACGGCTGCCATAGTAACCCTTGGCGGCCTTCAGAACCTTCTTGTGGCGGGCGTGGGTGGTCGTTCCACCTTTGACTCGGGACATCTGGGTAACTCCTCAGCGGGCGTAGGGCATGTATTTTTTGACGATCTTCTCGTCAGCGTCGCACAGCACCGTGGTGCCGCGGGCCGTGCGGATGAACTTGGTCGTCCGCTTGATCATGCCGTGACGCTTGCCCGCCTGGGCAGCCTTGATGCGGCCCGTGGCCGTCACCTTGAAGCGCTTCTTGGCGCTCGATTTCGTCTTCATCTTGGGCATTTGCCATCTCCATGAGTTGGTCGTATTGGCGCAGATAGGCATGCCACTGTCGGCCCGTCCGCGCGGATGAGAGGTGGCGTATAGGGGCGAATCCCCTGTCTGGCAAGGGGGTTTGTGCCAGGCCGCGGCTTCTGCGCACCATGCGCCGGGCAGGCACGATTCGAGGAGGCAACCTCATGCAGCATGTCGATCAGACCTACGAGGGGTTTCAAGGCACCATCGTCACCGATCCGGCCCGGTCCGGCACGCGCCCCGGCGTTCTCGTCTTCCACTCGATCGCCTGGCGCGGCCCGGTCGAGATGGAAGCCGCCGAGCGGCTCGCAAACCTGGGCTATGCCGCCTTCGTGGCCGACACCTACGGCCGCGCGCCCGAAGGCCCCGAGGACTGCCGCGAGATGATGAACGCGCTCAACGCCGACCGCTCCGAGCTGCGCCGCCGCATCGAAGCCGCGCTCGACTGGATGCGCGGCTCCGGCGTGACCAATGGCGCCCACGGGGCCATCGGCTTCTGCTTCGGCGGCAAATGCGTGCTCGACCTTGCCCGGATGGGCCATGCCGATGTCAGGGGAGTCGCCAGCTTTCACGGCCTCTTCGACCGACCCGGCTGGCCGACCGCCCAAAAGATCCCCGCCTCCGTCCTCGCCCTGCACGGCTGGGATGATCCGCTGGCCACACCCGAGCAAACCTTCGCCCTCGCCGCCGAACTCGACGCAGCCGGGGCCGACTGGCAGATCCTTGCGATGGGCGGTGTGGGCCATGCCTTCACCAACCCCAGGGCGCAGGACAAGGCCGGCGGCAAGCAGTATGACGCCCGCGCCACGGAACGCGCCTGGGCGGCGACGGCACAGCTCTTCTCGGCCGTCTTCTAGTTCACGATCCCCGAGATGACCTTCATGAAGACGTCCGGCGCGCTGCTCAGCGTGTAGCCACCCGGCTTGCGGATCACGGCAATCGAGATCAGCCCCGCCGCGATGAGTACCAGGATCGCCGCCGCGCGCGGCGGCCGGCTTTCCGAGAATGCGCCGATCAGTGCCGGGATGGAGAGAAGCCCCACCACCAGACCAATGACGAAGATCACATCCGTGTCGATATTCACCCTGCCACTCCTAACCTGCCCGCACCCTGCCTTGCCCCGACGGCAAGTATTCCGGGCGGCGCGGCCAAAATCAACGTGTCTGGAAAGACAGCCCGAAGATCGTCAGGGGCAGTGGCCGTGCTGCGTCTGGCGCGGACGGACCGACTGCAAGCCGAGACCGACAGCCACCGGCAGACACAAAGCACCCGTCGCTCAAACGCCCGTCGTCCGAGGGGCGCCCTATTCCGGGTCCGAGGCGTAAATCAGCCGTTCGGCACAGGGCGCGACGCGCAGGATGTTGGTCGAGCCCGGCACGTTGAAGGGCACACCGGCGGTCACCACGATCTGATCGTCCTCGGTGGCCATGCCCAGCTCGCGCGCGGCGCGCGCACCGCTGACCACGGCCTGCTTGAACCGCTCGAGACGGGCGGTCACGGCACAGGTCACACCCCAGGTCAGGGCAAGGCGGCGCGCGGTGCCGATGTGGTTTGTCAGCGCGAGAATCGGCACCTGCGGCCGCTCGCGGGCCACCAGGCTCGCGGTGGTGCCGGTCTGGGTAAAGCATGCGATGGCCTTGATGTCGGTCGCCTCGGCAATCTCGCGGGCCGCAGACACGATCCCATCTGCCACGCTGGAGCGCTCGATTCGCCTCGCGGCCTCGATCACGTCACGATAGGTGGGGTCGCCCTCCACCTCCACCGCCACGGCGTTCATCGTCTTCACCGCTTCGATCGGGTATTGCCCCGCCGCGCTCTCCGCACTGAGCATGATCGCATCCGTGCCCTCGTAGATCGCGTTCGACACGTCCGAAACCTCGGCCCGTGTCGGCATCGGGCTCTCGATCATGCTCTCGAGCATCTGGGTCGCCACGATCACCGGCTTGGCCGCCGAGCGGGTGGTGCGCACCAGCCGCTTCTGGATCGGCGGCACGGCATGCACCGGCAGTTCCACGCCGAGGTCGCCACGCGCCACCATGATTCCGTCGCTGACCGCAAGAATCGAGTCGAAGGCCTTCACCGCCGCCGGTTTCTCGATCTTCGACATGATCGCGGCGCGGCCCTTGGCCAGTTCCCGCGCCTGGGTCACATCCTCGGGGCGCTGCACGAAGCTGAGCGCCAGCCAGTCCACACCCAGGGCGCAGACGAACTCTAGGTCCTTCAGATCCTTCTCGCTGAGCGCCGCCAACGGCAGCACCACGTCGGGCACGTTCACGCCCTTGCGGTTGGAGATGGTGCCGCCCGCGATCACCTCGCAATCGGCATAGTCGCTGCCGCATTCGGTGACCTTCAGCCGGATCTTTCCGTCATTCACCAGCAGGCTGGAGCCGGGCTCGAGCGCGTCGAAGATCTCCTTGTGAGGCAGGCAGACACGGCTGGCATCGCCGTCGGTGGGGTCCAGATCGAGCCTGAAGCTCGCGCCCTCCACCAGTTCCTCGCTGTCGCCCGCAAAGGTGCCCACCCGCAGCTTCGGCCCCTGCAGGTCGGCCAGAATGGCAATCGGGCGGCCCACGTCCTTCTCCACCTGCCGGATCATCCCGTGACGAGCGCGAATCTCCTCATGGGAGCCATGGCTCATGTTGAGCCGGAAGACATCTGCCCCCGCTTCGTGGAGGGCCCGGATCATCTCGTAGGTATCCGAGGCCGGCCCCAGCGTGGCCACGATCTTCACGTTGCGATTGCGTTTCATCTCGTGGCTCTCCTCATCCCGGTCCGCTCGGACTTGTCAGACCCCTGTTAGCGCTAAACCCGCGCAACGGGAAGAGGGCACCACGGTTGCTCTGGCATCCTCTGTCCCTCCTGCGTATCAGAGCATGATCCGAAATCAAAACACCGACATGACATATCACCCCTTCACCCTGCACGGGCAGGACCGTCCCGGGCGCTGGTGCGTAACCTGTGACCACGCAACGAACTTCGTTCCCGATGCGGTGAACGGCGGCACCCTTGGCCTGCCCGCTGCCGAGATGGCCCGCCACATCGCCTTCGATCCGGGCGCGGCGGGCGTGGCCCTCGGTCTCGCCGAGCGGCTGGGCGGCCCCGCGATCTGCTCCAACTTCTCCCGGCTGGTGATCGACCCCAACCGCGGCGAGGATGATCCGACCCTGCTGATGAAGCTCTATGACGGCACCATCATCCCCGGCAACCGCCACGCCGGCCCCGAGGAGCTGGAGCGCCGCAAGGCGCTCTGCTACCGCCCCTACCATGACGCGCTGGCCGAGCTGCTCGCCGCCCGCGAGGCGCCGGTGCTCTGCTCGGTGCACAGCTTCACGCCCAGGCTGAAGGGCCGGCCGGCCCGGCCCTGGCAGGTCGGCGTGCTCCACTCGCACCTGGACCCGACCCTTGCCCAGGCCCTCATCGCCCGCCTGCGCCGCGAACCCGATCTCGTCGTGGGCGACAATGAGCCCTACGGCGGCCACCTCCCCGGCGATGCGGTGGACCGTCACGCGCTTCAGCAAGGCCGGCCCAACGTTCTGATCGAACTGCGGCAGGACCTGATCCAAACCGACGCCCAGCAAGACGCCTGGGCCGAACGGCTGGCACCAATGCTGGAAGAGGCGCTGGCGAACTGCGGCCAGTAACGGCGGATCAGGAGGCCAGCTCACATGGGCGGCCGGTGCGCGACGAGGTCTCGATGGCGTCGATCAGCCGGTGCGAATCCAGCGCCTCGCGTCCGCTCACCATCGGTTTGCGCCCTTCCCCGACCGCCGAGACGAAATCCTCGATCACCGCCTGGTGCCACGCGTGCTTTCCACCGGCCAGCGGGCGGTCCCCGCTCTCGACCCTGGCCCCGGCCTCCACGCTGGACCGCCCGTCGCGCCAGCTGATCTCGAGGCCATTCCTGTCGATCCGCAGGCTCCCGTTCTCGAAGTGGAGCCGGATCACCTCGGTTCGGTGCGGAAACGCCGCGGTGGTGGCCACGAACGAGCCCACCGCCCCGCAGGAAAACCGCAGCCCGGCCACGGCAAGGTCCTCGGCTTCCATCCGGTGCAGGGGCGAGGTGGCAGTCATCGCCTGAACGCTGGCCACCGGGCCGGTCAGGCTGAGCGCAAGGTCGATCGAATGGATCGCGTTGGTCAGCATTACCCCGCCGCCATCGCGCGCATAGGTGCCCCGCCCCAACTCATCGTAATAGGACTGGTCGCGCCAGAGCGGCACCGCGATCTCAACCATGCCAAGCCGGCCCAGCGCCCCCTCGGCCACATGGCGGGCCGCCGCGATCGAGGGCGCCCGCACCCGGTGCTGAAACACCACCCCCAGCGTCACGCCTGCGCGCTCGCAGATCTCGACGACTTCGATCGCCTCCTCCAGCGTGCGCCCGACCGGTTTCTCGAGCAGAACGTGGGTGCCCGCCTGCGCAAGGGTCTCGATCACCTCCCTGCGCACGCTCGGAGGCGTGGCGACGATCGCCACCGGAATGGCGGGGTCCGCGGCAACCGCGGCAAGATCGGCCGTGAACAGGGGCGGATCACCCTCGCAGAGCGCGGCGAGATGGGTCGCCCGGTCCGGCCTGCGCGAGACCACGGCCGCAAGACGCACCGCGTGTCTCGCCGCCGAGAGGGCGGTCACATGGGTCTCCGCGATCATGCCGGCCCCGATGAGGGCCACCCCGACAGGCTGCTGTGCAGCGGATTTCGCCATGATCTTTGCTCCCGATAGTCCTGCCCGGCCCGGTCGTCCGTCCGGTCCGACCGCGATAGCATTTGCGGCGCGCCCTGGCGAGGCCGCCGCCCGGCCTCGGCCGGCGCGCAGGTTCGCGCTTCCGTTTCCCGCCCGATCACCGCTTCCCCTTGCCTCCCGCGCCCACACCCCCATTCTCTACCCCCAAAGGAGAACCGCCATGGACGACGCCACCCGCACCCAACTCGAAGCCGCCGCCTTCCGGACCCTGCGCGCACACCTGATGGAGAAACGCCCCGAGGTTCAGAACATCGACCTGATGAACCTCGCCGGCTTCTGCCGCAACTGTCTCTCCCGCTGGATGCAGGAAGCCGCCGCCGAGCGCGGCATCCCGATGAGCAAGGAGGAGGCGCGCGAGCTGTTCTACGGCATGCCCTACGAAGAGTGGAAAGCGCAAAACCAGACCGAGGCGAGCGACACCCAGCAGGAGGCCTTCAAGCTGGCCTTCGAGGAAAACGTCACCAAGGGCTGATGGCGCCTCGCAACCGGCACCGCCGGTGCGACGACCGGAGCAGGACCAGGGACAAATCGCCTAAAATTGTCCCCGCCCCTGTCCCTCTTCTTGGTCCAAATACCTCGGGGGGTGCGGGGGGCTGGCCCCCCGCGTCCAACGTGACCGCCGGGCGTCACGCTCAGTCGTAAACGCCGCCCTTGTCGACCTTCTGCGAAAACGCGGTCTCCGACCCGGAGGCCAGCAGCTTTGCCTGCTCGACCCAGTTGTCGCGGCTCACCCGGCCCTTGAAGCCCACGAGGTTGGCATTGACCCATGCCTCCTCATCGGCGGTCCAACTCGCGATCTGGTCGAAATGGTAAAAGCCCATCGAATGCAGCAGGGCTTCCAGCTTCTTGCCGACCCCCTTGATCTTCTTCAGATCGTCCGGCCCGCCGTCGCGCGGCCCGTCCAGTGTCGCCGGCGCGGTGCCTTCACCGGCCCCTTCCCGAGTGCCGTCACCATCAAAATCGGGCGTGGTCCCGCTGACCGGCGCGGCGGGGGTGCCGGAGGTCTCGTCGAAGGCGCGGATCTCGTCATCTTCCGCCTCGAAGGCCGCGAGCGGGGCGGTAAAGGCCGCCTTGCCGCGCAGCTCGTCGAGCTCGCCCTCCATTTCCTTCATCCGGGCGTCCTTCTTCTCGCCGTCCGAGCGGCAGCGGTCGAGCCGCAGGAGCAGCTCGTCGCGCTCGCCCCTCAGGCGGTGTTCGTTGGCGCGGGCCTGGTCGAAGGCGACCCGGTCGACCCCCTCCTCGCCAACCGCCTCGTCCGCCACCTCGGACTTGCCCCAGAAGATCCACCCGGCCAGCAGCCCCACCAGCGCGGCGAGGATCAGCAGAAACCAGATTTCGGTGAGCAGGAAGCCCCAGTTCTGAAACATCTCGCGTCCTTCCTATTCGCGCCAGTCGAGGGTGGTGCGGCGGTTCTGCGCCCGGCCCTCTTCGGTGTCGTTGCCGGCGACCGGCTGATCGGGGCCATAGCCCACGGGCGCAAGCGCCGCCTCGGGCACCCCGCGCGCAGCGAGCGCCGCCGCCACCACCTCGGCCCGCCGCTGGCTCAGCGCCTTGTTGCTCTCGGCATTGCCGGTGGCATCGGTGTGCCCGCCCAGCTCCAGCGTGAGCCCGGCCCCGGCACAGGCCAGCGCCACCGCCGCCACGTTGTTCACCGCCCTGAACGAGGCCGCATCGAGCCGGAACGCGCCGGTGACAAAGCCGATCCGCTCGCCCTCCAGCGCCGCCGCCGTCGCGGCGTTGCAGCCGGCCACCGTGGTGTCGATGTCCTCGATCACCGGCAGCCAGACGCCACCCGAGAGCCGCTGCTGCCCGCCGGTTGCCGGGTTGTCGCGCAGCGCGCCCTCCGGGCCCTCGGCCTCGGCCACCACCAGGGTCACGCCACCGCCCAGCGCCTCGGCAAGCCGGGCGCGCATCAGCTCGCCATCCACGCCCGGGCTCGCGGTGATCTCGGCACTCACGCGGCCATCCTCTGTCAGCACCAGGTCCAGCGCCTCGATCTCGCCCATCCACGGGCCCAGCGCGCCGAGCGCCGCCCGCATCGCCTCGGCGCCGGTCTCGTCGTCGCGCGACTGGCCCGGCGTGCCCTCGAGCTGTGCCAGCCCGGCCAGTTCGGCAATCTCCGGCGGAGTCATGCCCGCAGGCAGCTTTCCCGCAAGGCTCCCGCCCCCGGCCACCGTGTATTCAAAGCTGAAGGCCGGCGGCGTGCCGTCATCCACGAGGTCCAGCGCCATCGACGGCGCAAACCCCTCGGGCAGCGCGGTCAGCGCGGCCTCGGCCTCCGCCGCCACCTCCGGGTCATCGGCCTCGCCCGCCAGCGCCACAGATCCCTCCCGGACCGTCAGCTTGCCGAAGTTCAGCGCGGCCAGTGCCGCAAGGCCCGGCGGCACGGCATCGGCAAAGCCATGGGCCTCGCCCCCGATCCGGGCCACCGCCAGCCCCTCGGCGGCCAATGTCTCCACCCCGGCCGCAGCGGCATAGTCGAAGCCCTCCAGCACGTTGGGCACCTTGCCGCTGGCAGTCCACTGTCCGTCGGGCGATTTCTCGACCACGAGGGCAAAGGGCGCGCCGTCGTCCTCCACTTCGATCTGCACCGAAACCGGCACCTGGCCGGTCACAGGCATCAGCGCCGCCTCGGCCTCAGCGGCCTCGGCCGGCGTGGGCGCAAGCGCCACGAAGTCGAGCCCGCCCTCGCTCACCGTCACATCCGCCGTCTTCATCGGCGCGACAGCCCGCAGCGCGGCCCGTGCGGCGGTGGTGAACACCTCGTTCTCCGCCCCGATCCGCGCCACCGTCACGTCGCCCCGCAGCGCCTGCCCGGCCAGCGCCGCAAGATCATCTCCAGCCATCGCCGCGGGCAGCTTGCCCCCGGCCTGCAACCCGCTGGCGGACTTTTTTAACGTCAGCGCAAAGGGCTTGCCATCATCGTTCAGCTCCAGCTCGACAAGCGGCGAAAAGCCCTCGGGCAGCCCCGCCAGCTCGGCCCGCGCGGCGGCGGCCGCCGTGGGGTCGGCGGCAAGGCCCGTGAGGGCCAGCGTCTGCCCTTCGATCCGCAGCCGCCCCTGCATCAGCTGCGCCAGCGCAGCGAGGCCCGCCTGGGCGGCTCCGGCAAAATCCTGCTCCTCTTCGCCGATCTGGGCCACGGTGATGTCGCCCGCCACCGGCGCACCATAGGCAGTGTCGAGGTCCAGCGGATCCACCGAGCGCGGCAGCTTGCCGCCCTGCCAGGTGACGTTGCCGTCGACCGCCTCGATATCCAGCGCAAAGGGCTTGCCGTCGTCCAGCGTGGTCAGATCCAGCTCGGCGGTCCAGCCCTCCGGAAGCACGGTCAAGGCAGCCTCCGCAGCGGCCTGTTCTCTCGGCGTCGGCACCACGCCCGAGAGCGCAATCGCCTGCCCTTCCAGCTTGACCGCGCCGCGCACCAGGGTCCTGCGGGCTTCCAGGGCCGCCGCCGTCGCCTCCGCCCAGCCCGTCGGGGCACCGGCCGCCAGCGTCAGCCCGGCCGCGGCAGACTCCCCGATGGCGCCCGCAAGCTCGGCCCGCGCCGCCTCGCTCGGCACATGGCCCGTCCAGACCGGCCCACCCGGACCGAAGGCGCCGCTCAGGGTGTAGGGGTCCGCCACCGCGAGAATCTCGGCCTCCGAGCGCACCACCCGGCGCCCCGGCACGGCATCCAGCGCGGCCATGACGCGGGCGTGCTCCGCATCGCCATCAGCCAATCCGCCCAGCACGATATCGCGCCCGCGCACCTCTGCCCGCAGCCCGTGGACAGCGCCCTGCACGGCAGCCGCCGCCTGTTCGCTCACGCGGTCCTCGATGGAATGGGCCGGCCTTGCGCCCGCATAGAGCCCCAGCGCCAGCACGCCCCCGACCAGAACTGCCCCGCCCCAGAGCTTGCGCACGTCCCAAAATCTCCCGGTTCTCAAATCTGGCCACATCGTGCCCGCAAGCCACCCCGGAGTGCAAGGCCAAAGCCCGGGCCGCCCCGGGCCCGGCCCAGGCCAGCTGCCGCCCTAGACGGCTGCCTTTCGCATTTCCTCGATGTAGATCTCGCGCAACCGTGTCGCCACAGGCCCCGGCGTGCCGGTGCCCAGCCGGGCACCGTCGATCTCCACAACCGGCATCACGAAGGCCGAGGCCGAGGTGATGAAGGCCTCGTCCGCCGCCTGCGCCTCCTGAACCGTGAACGGCCGCTCCTCCACCGTCATCTGTGCCTCGCGGGCAAACCGCAGCACGGCGGCGCGGGTGATCCCGTGCAGGATCTCGGTGCCGAGCTGCCGGGTCACGATCACCCCGCCCTTGACGATATAGGCGTTGTTCGAGGTGCCCTCGGTCACCATGCCCTCTTCCACCATCCAGGCGTCATCCACCCCGGCCTTTTTGGCCATCATCTTGCCCATGGAGGGGTAGAGCAGCTGCACCGTCTTGATGTCACGCCGCCCCCAGCGCGCGTCGGGAATCGAGATGACACGGATCCCCTTCTCCGCCGCCGGGCTCTCGGCAATCACCTTCTCCTGGTGAAACAGCACCAACGTCGGCGCGGTGCCCTCGGGCGGAAAGGCAAAGTCGCGGTCCGCCGCGCCGCGCGTCACCTGGAGGTAGATCATCCCCTCCTCCAGCCCGTTGCGCGCGATCAGCTCACGATGAATCGCCAGCAGCTCCTCCTCCGTGCAGGGCGGGGTCATCTCCAGCTCGCCCATAGACCGCCACAGCCGCTTGGCATGGCCGGCGAAATCCACCAGCTTGCCGCCCAGAACGGTTGTCACCTCGTAGACGCCGTCGGCAAAGAGAAACCCCCGGTCGAAGACCGAAACCTTCGCCTCTTCCTCCGGCAGATACTCCCCGTTCACATAGACGATCCGGCTCATGTGCATTCTCCTTTGCCACTCGGCGCTTCATCCTGTGCGGCGCGACCGCCGTCAAGCCGGTGGGCCGCTGAAACTCGCCACGCCGCGCAGATCCATCCCGTCTCTACAGCCCGCTGATCCCTGCGCCGCAGCCGTCATCCCGAGGTGGCACCGACCTTCGGGCACAGCGCCGCCCGCTCGCGTCACCCCCAGAGCGCCGCCTGGCTCGGGTGCACGCCGTGGCCGTCATAGGCCAGCGGCGGCATCCGGTCTTCCTTAAGCAAGAGCGGCCCGTCGAGGTCGGTGAAGCCCGCGCCCTGGGCCACCAGCACCGCAGGCGCCATGCCCAGCGAGGTGCCCACCATGCAGCCCACCATGATGCCATAGCCCTCTTCCATTGCCGCCCGCTTCAGCGCCAACGCCTCGGTCAGCCCGCCCGTCTTGTCGAGCTTGATGTTGATGACATCGTACTTGCCCTTCAGCTTCTTAAGGCTCGCGCGATCATGGCAGCTCTCGTCGGCGCACACCGGCACCGGCTTGATGAGCCCCACAAGGCTCTCGTCCTGATCGGCCGGCACCGGCTGCTCCACCAGCGCCACGCCGAGCCGCAGCAGGTGCGGCGCGAGGTCGGAGTATATCTCGGCACTCCACCCCTCGTTGGCATCCACGATCAGCCGCGAGCGCGGCGCGCCCCGGCGCACGGCTTCGAGCCGGGGCATGTCCTCCGGCGTGCCCAGCTTGATCTTCAACAGCGGGCGATGCGCATTCTCCCGCGCCGCCAACTCCATCGCGTCGGGCTCGCCCAGCGACAGCGTGTAGGCGCAGATCTCCGGCCCCGGCTCCTTGAGGCTCGCCAGCGCCCAGACCCGCTCGCCCCGCTGCTTGGCCTCCAGATCCCAAAGCGCACAGTCCACCGCGTTCCGCGCCGCGCCGCTTGGCAGGAGCCGCATCAGATCCGCGCGTGAAACCTTTTCAGGCAGGCCCCTGATCTGATCCATCACGCTCGAGAGGCTCTCGCCGTAGCGGGCATAGGGCACGCATTCGCCCCGCCCGATCGCCCCGCCGTCGCGGATTTCCACCGTCACCACATCGGCGGCCACCTTGGTGCCGCGCGAAATGGTGAAGGGCTTGGCCAACGCAAACTGCTCGGTCTTCGCCGTTATTTCCATGAACCTCTCCGAATATCCCGTCAGCCAAGCCTAGCGCGGCCCCCTGGGGTGGGCAATCTGCCCACCACCCGGTCAGCCCTTCGGCGCCGGCAGCGCATCCACCAGCCGCCCCGCGCCCTGGCGGAACGGATCGACCGTGGGCAGCCCCATTCGCTCCTCGACCTCGGCCATGTAGGCCAGCGCCTCTTCTTCCCCGAGATGCTGGGTGTTGATCGAGATCCCGATCACCTCGCAGCCCGGGTTCACCACCCGCGCCATGGTCAGCGCCGTATCCCGCACCGCCTCCAGGGTCGGCAGCTGGTAGCCCGGCAGGCCGCGCATGTGGGCCCGCGTCGGCTCGTGGCACAGCACCAGCGCGTCGGGCGCGCCGCCGTGGATCAGGGCCAGGGTGACGCCCGAGTAGCTGGGGTGAAACAGGCTGCCCTGCCCCTCGATCATGTCCCAATGGTCGGGGTCGTTGTCGGGCGTGAGCCACTCGATGGAGCCGGCCATGAAATCCGCGATCACCGCATCCAGCGGCACGCCGTTGCCGGTGATCAGGATGCCGGTCTGCCCGGTCGCCCGGAAGCTCGACTTCATGCCCCGCGCCTTCGCCTCGGCGTCCATCGCGATGGTGGTATACATCTTGCCCACCGAGCAATCGGTGCCCACCGCCAGCAGGCGCATGCCCCTGCGCGGCTCCCCGCTGGCGATCGGGTATGTCACACTCGGGATGCGCACGTCGTGCAACGTCCGCCCGTGCTCCTTTGCCAGCGCCACCAGCGTCGGTTCGTTCTTCAGGAGGTTGTGCAGGCCCGAGGCCAGGTCGAGCCCGGCGATCAGCGCCTTCTCCAGCACCGCCATCCAGGAGGGCGCAATGGTGCCGCCCCGGTTGGCCACGCCGATCACCAGCGTCCTGGCCCCGGCGTCGAGCGCCTGCTCGATGGTCATTTCGGTCAGCTTCATGTCGGCCTTGCAGCCCGGCAGGCTCAGCTGGCCCACCGCGTTCTGGGGCCGCCAGTCCTTGATCCCCTGTGCCACCTTGGCGGCAAGGGCATCGGGCGCGTCGCCGAGAAACAGCAGGTACGGGGTCTCGATCATCGGGGAATCTCCTTGTTTGGCGCGATGTTACCCGGCACGGCAGAGAAATTCGTGCCGTTCTGCGGCGGTCGCACAGCTGTGTCCGCACGAATTTCTCGCGTCGCCACGCTCCTGCGCAACATTCTCGCGCAACGCACTGCAAATGGGCGTGGCGTCACGCGCAAATCTGAATCGCTGCACTGCGGCGCAAACGGGCTTGAAGATTTCGGCGCAATAATCTACCACCCACGGCAACGTACACGAAATATCCTTACTTGGAGATCCGCCGATGTCCTTCCGCCTCCAGCCCACGCCGCCCGCACGCCCCAACCGCTGCCAGCTCTTCGGCCCCGGTTCGCGCCCGGCGATCTTCGAGAAGATGGCGGGTTCGGCGGCCGACGTGATCAACCTCGATCTCGAGGACTCCGTGGCGCCCGACGACAAGCCGCAAGCCCGCGCCAACATCATCGCCGCCATCGGCGACATCGACTGGGGCGCCAAGCGCCTCTCCGTCCGCATCAACGGGCTCGACACACCCTGGTGGTACCGCGACGTCGTCGACCTGCTTGAAAACGCCTCCGAACGGCTCGACCAGATAATGATCCCCAAGGTCGGCTGCGCGGGCGACATCTACGCGGTGGACGCCCTCGTCACCGCCGTCGAGGCCGCCAAGGGCCGAAAGAAGCGGATCGGCTTCGAGGTCATCATCGAGAGCGCCGCGGGCATCGCCCATGTCGAGGAGATCGCCGCCGCCAGCCCCCGCATGGAGGCCATGTCCCTCGGCGCCGCCGACTTTGCCGCCTCCATGGGCATGCAGACCACCGGCATCGGCGGCACCCAGGAGAACTACTACATGCTCCACGGCGACACGCGGCATTACTCCGACCCCTGGCACTGGGCGCAAGCCGCCATTGTCGCCGCCTGCCGCACCCACGGCGTGCTCCCGGTCGACGGCCCCTTCGGCGACTTTTCCGACGACGAGGGCTACCGCGCCCAGGCCCGCCGCTCGGCCACCCTCGGCATGGTCGGCAAATGGGCGATCCACCCCAAGCAGGTGGCCTTGGCCAACGAGGTTTTCACCCCCTCCGAGGAGGCCGTGGCCGAGGCCCGCGAGATCCTAGCGGCCATGGAGCAAGCCAAGAAGGACGGTGCCGGCGCAACCGTCTACAAGGGCCGGCTGGTGGATATCGCCTCGATCAAGCAGGCCGAGGTGATCGTGAAGCAGTCCGAGCTGATCGCCGGCTAGGCCAGCGGCACCACCACCTCGGTCAGCAGCTCCGAGGGGTCGGTGTCCATCGGCGAATTGAGATACCGCTCATAGGGCGCGGCATCCTTCGGGTCGCGCCCCAGCCTCGGCAGCCCCTCGCCATACATGTAGCTCCAGGCCGTCGGCAGCCCCGTGTAGGGCCCCTTGTAGGTGAGCACGGCCACCTCGCCGGGCTGCATCACGATCGGCTCCAGCCCCTCCGGCAGCTTCGCCCCATCGGGCAGGATCACCCCGGCATGGCTGCGCAACTCGTTGACCGGCACCGAGGACGGATCGTCGTAGTAGAGCGCGATCAGGTCGCCGAGCTGCCCCATCATCCCGGCGCCGATCAACTGTCCGATCAGCCTCTCGAAGCTCTGCCCGATCTGCTGATAGGCCCCCTGGTGGAACAGCCCCGCCGCGCTGAAGCCCGGCTCCTGTCTCGTTTCAACGTCATACATCGCCGTTTCTCCCTGTCGTTGCGGCAGCATCGGCGGCGGGATGATCCGCGCGCGCCGGGTGTCTGTGGGTGTTTCTCCAAAGCCCGCGCGGTAGGCGCGGGCAAAGCTCTGCGGGTTGGGGTAGCCGCTGACGGCGGCCACCCGCTCGAGCGGCATCTCGCTCATCGCCAGCGCCACCGCGGCCCGGTTCAGCCGGGTCCGCCGCACCGTCTCGGCCACTGTCTCCCCGGCGAAGCGCACATAGACCCGGTGAAAGTGAAACCGCGAGAAGGCCGCAACCTCCGCCAGCACGTCGAGGCTCAGGTCGCCGTCGAGGTTGGTCTGGATGTGGCTCATCACCCTGTCGATCCGTCTCTGGTAATCCACCGCCGCGCCTCCCCTGTGCTGAACCCGGCCTAACACGGCCCCGCCTGACAAATCTTGCTTTGTTGCAAGCCCCGCGTGGCTGCGCCATATGAGGGGGGCAGCCACTCTGCGAGGATAGATGACCAACTACCTTGAATTCGAAAAGCCGCTTGCCGAGATCGAGGGCAAGGCCGAAGAGCTGCGCGCCATGGCGCGCTCGAACCCCGAGATGAAGGTCGAGGACGAGGCCAAGGGTCTCGACAAGAAGGCCTCCGACCTGCTGGCCGACCTCTATGGCGACCTCTCCGCCTGGCGCAAGTGCCAGGTCGCGCGTCACCCCGACAGGCCGCATTGCAAGGATTACATCGAAGCCCTCTTCACCGAATACACGCCGCTGGCCGGTGACAGGAACTTCGCCGACGACCACGCCGTCATGGGCGGCATGGCCCGGCTCGAAGGCCGCCCCGTGATGGTGATCGGCCACGAGAAGGGCCATGACACCAAGACCCGGATCGAGCGCAACTTCGGCATGGCCCGCCCCGAGGGCTACCGCAAGGCGATCCGCCTGATGGACCTCGCCGACCGCTTCGGCCTGCCCGTGGTCACGCTGGTGGATACGCCCGGCGCCTACCCCGGCAAGGGCGCCGAGGAGCGCGGCCAGTCCGAGGCCATCGCCCGCTCGACCGAGAAATGCCTCAACCTCGGCGTGCCGATGGTGTCGGTGGTGATCGGCGAGGGCGGCTCCGGCGGTGCCGTGGCCTTTGCCTCGGCCAACCGGCTGGCGATGCTCGAACACTCGATCTATTCGGTGATCTCCCCCGAGGGCTGCGCCTCGATCCTCTGGAAGGACGCCGAAAAGATGCGCGAGGCGGCCGAGGCGCTGCGGCTCACCGCGCAGGATCTCAAGCAGCTCGGCATCTGCGACCACATCGTCAAGGAGCCCGTCGGCGGCGCCCAGCGTCACCGCGCCGAGGTGATCAAGCGCGTGGGCTCGGCGGTGCAGACCCTGCTGGCGGATCTCGACGGCAAGGATCGCAAGCAACTCCGCAAGGACCGCCGCGACAAGTTCCTGAAGATGGGGTCCAAGGGGCTGGCCGCCTGACGAGCTGGGTCACCGCACCCCTTCCCTGGCCAAGGCAGGCAAGGGGGTGCAACCCATCACCCCGGCCTTACCACATCCGCGGACCGGCATATTCCGCGTAGCCGTCGTCATAGCCCTCGGCATCGAAGCCCGCATCGGCCTCGCGCACCATCTCGCCCGCCGTCGGAATCCCGCCGCTCTCGTCTTCGCCACTCCAGATGCGCGAGCGCATGATCGCCTTGGCGCACTGAAAGTAGACCTCGCCCACCGACACCACGACCACCGAGCGCGGCTGCCTGCCCGCCTTCTCGAACCGTGCCCGGAGGCTCTCTTCGATCGAGATCACCGCGTGCCCGTTCACCCGCACCACGTTCTGCGATCCGGGCACCATGAACATCAGGCTCACCCGCCCGTCGCGGACGATGTTGCGCAGGCTGTCCATCCGGTTGTTGCCCAACCAGTCGGGCAGCGCGATCGTCCGTTCGTCGAGCGCCGCCACGACCGGGCCATCGTCACCGCGCGGCGAACCGTCGGTGCCCTCCGGCCCCACAGTGCTCAGCACGCAGAAGCGCGAAGCCATGATCCACTTGGCGTAGAGGGGCGTCAGCCGGTCGGCCACCTTGTCGAGCGAGCGCCGGCCCGGCGTGCCGTAAAGGGCTTCCAGCTCGGCCACATCGGTCACGACGCCTGTCATCCCTTGCGCCCTGCCCGCGCGGCCGGGGCGTCGAAGCCCGCCTCCAGCATCAGCGCATCCGAGGCCGTCTCGACCTCTGTCTTCAACCGCGCCATGAAGGCCTGGGGCTCCAGCCCCGGCGGGATCGGCGGCAGAAACTCGATCACCGCCAGCCCCGGCTTGCGGTAGATCCCCTTGCGCGGCCAGAACACGCCCACGTTGGTTGCCGCCGGCACGCAGGTCTGGCCCAGCTCGCGGTAGAGCACGGCGCTGCCCACCTTGTAGGGCATGTCCGCGCCGGGCGCGACGCGGGTGCCCTGCGGATAGATGATGAGCTGGCCGGGCCGCTGCGCCCCGCTGGCCACATCGGCCACCATTTTCTGGATCGCCTGCGCCCGCTTGCCCCGGTTCACCGGCACGCAGCCGATGCGCAGCGCGTATTGCCCCAGGATCGGCGCGAACATCAGCTCCCGCTTCATGATGAACTTCGGACGCGGCAGCACCGAGACCAGGATGATGATGTCGAGAAACGACTGGTGCTTTGAGGCCACCAGAACCTCGCCCGAGGGCACCTCGCCGCGCACCTCGCTGCGCAGCCCCACCATCCACCTGGCCGACCAGCGGACCCAGCGGCAATAGGTGTGCACCCCGGCAAAGGCGCCGCGCCGGTCCACCAGCATCCAGGGCGTGAAGAACACCGCCAGCACCGCCATCGCCAGGTACATCTGCCCGACAAAGATCAATGACCGGATCCACTGCACAGCCTTCATGTCACCTGCCTCAATGTGCGCAGGGCGGCGGCGCGAGTCGCCCAGAACGCGGTAACGGCCGCCAGCAACGGCACCAGCAGGGGCAGGAGCCAGCCCGCCCCGGTAAACCCGAGCCCGGTCAGAAAACCTCCCGCCGTTTCGGCCTTCGGCAGGAGAGCCAGCGCCAGCATCGCCACCGACGTGCCAACCGCCGCGCCCACGAGCGCCCGCTGGGTGAAGCGGCGCACGAAGGCGCGGGCGATGTAGGAGTCGCGCGCCCCCACGAGGCGCAGCGTGGCGATGAGCCGGGCATTGGCCGCCAGCGCCGAGCCCGCGGCCAGGGTGATCATCGCCGCCATCGAGGCCGCGATCAGCCCCAGCGCGACGAGGCCCAGCCACCGCAACCGCGAGGCCGCGCGCACCAGCGGCGTCCGCCAGCGCGCATGGTCGTCATAGACGGCGCCCGGCACTTCGCCCGCCAATCGTGCCTTCAACCCCGCCACGTCGAGCCCCTCGCCCTCGATCACCTCGATCAGCACCGGCACCGGCAGGTTTTCCAACGGCAGGTCCACCCCGAGCCAGGGCGCGAGCAACGCGCGCTGTTCGTCGTCCGAGAGCATGCGGGCCGAGGCAATGCCCGGCGTGCTCTCCAGCACTTCCAGCGCCCGCGCGGCCTGCGCCTCGCGCTGGTCTGCGGGGGCCGAGATCCGCAGCGTGGCCGAGCGCGCCAGTTCCTCGCTCCACCGGCTCGCCACCCGGCCTGTCGCCAGCGACAGGGCGAGGGCGAACACGGCCAGAAAGGCCATCGCACCCGCCGTGAAGAGCGTCAGCTTCGCGGTAAAGCCGGTCGGGGGCACCACCCGATCCGCCTGGCTGTCACCCTGCAACAACGCCAGCGCCCGGCGCGCGCGTTGGCGCAGCGCCGCAACCGGCGCCAACAGCCGTCCACCCAGCCCGCTCACAAGTCCGCCCCCGCCAGCTGCAACCGCCGCTTGGAGATCCGCAGCACCCGCGCGGCGACCTTGCTCTTGGCGGTGCGGATCAGGTTGAGGTCATGGGTGGCGATCAGGATGGTCTTGCCCATCTTGTTCAGCTCCACCAGCAGCTGGAGCAACCGCTGCCCCATCTCCCAGTCGACGTTGCCGGTGGGCTCGTCGGCCAGCACGATGTCGGGCGACATCACCACCGCCCGCGCCAGCGCCGCCCTCTGCCGCTCTCCGCCCGAAAGCGAGGGCGGCAGGGCCTCGGCGTGCTTCTCCAGCCCGACCCAGCGCAGCAGCTCGGCAATGTTGCCCTTCTCCTGCTCCACGTTGCGCCCCGCCACGGTGAGCGGCAGCGCGATGTTCTCGGCGAGCGGCAGATGGTCGAGAAACTGGCAATCCTGGTGCACCACGCCGATCCGCTGGCGGGCACGGGCCACCTCGTCGCGGCTGAACCCGGTGGCCGGCTTGCCGAAAAGCTGCACCCGCCCGGCCGTCGGGGCCAGTTCGAGATAGCAGAGCTTTAGAAAAGTCGTCTTGCCCGCGCCCGATGGCCCGGTCAGAAAATGGAACGAGCCGGGCGCAAGCCGGAGCGAGATCTCGCTCAGAAGTTCGCCGCCGCCGTAGCTGTAGGCCACATTCTCCAGCTCGATCACTCTCTGCCCCCGCCCAATGCTGCGGCTCCTTTTGCCGCAGCAATGCCTCACTTGCAATTGCCGCACCCCCGGGCCCGGCGCAATTTCTTTGCTTCCGAGGGCTTGGGTGATAGTTTGCGTGCCAAAGAACAGAGGCACACGACCGAAACAGGTTGAGATCGAGGGGGCACGGATGCGGCTTGTATGCCCGAATTGCGGTGCGCAATACGCCGTGGATGACAATGTCATTCCCGAGGCCGGGCGCGATGTGCAGTGTTCCAACTGCGGCCACGGCTGGTTCCAGATGCCGGAGGGCGCGGCAGAGCGCCACAGCGCGGCAGCCCGCATGGCCGGCCAGCCCGGCCCCCGCCGCGAAACAACCAAGATCGCGACCGGCATGCCCGATCCGGCGCCCGAACAACCGCCCGAGCCGTCGCCCGAGCCCGCCACCGACCGCCTGCCACGCCGCGCTCTCGATGCCGCCGTGATGGACGTGCTGCGCGAGGAAGCCGAGCGCGAAAAGGCCGCGCGCGCCGCCGAGGCCCCGCCTCCGCCGAAGCCCGCACCCGCAGCCGAGCCTCAATCCGCGCCCGAGCCGCAGCCCGCACCCGCAGCCGAGCCTCAATCCGCGCCCGAGCCGCAGCCCGAGCCCGCTCCCGCGCCCCAGACGACCCGGGTGGCCGAGCCTCTCCCCGAGCCTCAGCCGGAGCCGGAGCCGGAGGCCCTCCCCGAACCCGACGAGCGCCAGGTGGCCACCGAGACCCACAAGGCCCGGATGCGCGGCGAACACCCTGCAACAGCCGTCGCCGCGCTCTCGGGGCGCGCCGCCCAGCGCAGCGAGATGCTGCCCGATATCGAAGAGATCAATTCCACCCTGCGCGCCAGCGCCGACCCGAGCCGCACCGCCGAAGAGGCCGGCGCCGCCGCGGAGGCCGCGGAGAAGGAGCGCGCAAAGCGCGGATTCCGCGTCGGTTTCGGGCTGGTGGCCACGCTCGCGGTGCTGGCCGCCCTGCTCTACACGCAGGGTCCGCGCCTTGCCGCCGCGGTGCCCGCGCTCGAGGAGCCGATCACCTCTTACGTTACCGCTGTCAACAAGGGCCGCCTCTGGCTCGACGCCACCCTGCGCGGCGCCGGCGGCGAGTGATCCCGGCGCACCACCGGTCCACAGTTCACTGAATCGCCTGCCCTGCAGGGTGCCGTCAGGCACGCGTCAGGGTCAGAACCGTTCCAGCAGCCGCTTGAGGTATTCCAGCTCCACGTCCGGCCGGCCCTGATCCGACGAGCGGCGGCGGATCTCGTCGAGAAGGTCGCGGGCGCGGCGGTACACGTCATCGCCCTGCAGCATGTGCTCCTCGGTGCCCAGCGGCCCGGTCGAACCCCGGTCGCGGCCCAGCGGATCGCGGCGGCCGTTGGGGTCGGCCCGGCCCACGTTCTCGCCCTGCCCGCCCTGCTGCTGGCGCCGCTCTTCGGCCATGGCTTCGCCGAGGTTGCGCATCCCTTCGCGCAGCCGCTCGATGGCCTGGGACTGGTTGTCGATCGCATCGGCAAGGTCGCCCTGCCGCAGGCTCTCCTCGGCGCGGTCCATTGCCCGGCCCGCGTCTTCGAGCGAGCGGCGGGCGGCGTCGCCCTGCTCGGTGCCCGCCCCCGGCAATTGCCCGCGCTGACGCTCCAGCTCCCGCCGCAGCTCGTTCTGGCGCTGCGCCAGGCTGCGCTCGTCCGGCTGGCTGCCCTCGCCGGGGCGGCCATCGGGGTTGTCGCCCTGACCTTGCTGGTTCTGCCCCTGCTCGTGGCTCTCGCCCCGGCCCTGGTTGCCGTTGCGGCCCTGGTTCTGCCCGCTCTCGCCCTGCTGGGCGTTGGGGTTGAACTGCTCCTGAAGGTCGCGGAAGGCCTCGTCGCTGAGGCCCTGCTGGTCGCGCAGAGTCTCCGCCAACCCCTCCATGGCCTGCTCGCCGGGGCTCTGCTGCCCCTGCCCGCCCTGGCCCTGGGTGACCTGCATGTTCTGCATCATCTCCATGAGCTGGTTCAGCAGCTCCTGCGCCTCGGCGGTGCGGCCCTGCTGCATCAGCTCCTCGAGCTTGTCGAGCATGTCCTGCAAATCCTGCTGGCTGAGCTCGATGCTCTCGCCCTGCTCCCCTTGCTGCTGCTGGTTCGGGTCCTGCTGCTGGGCGAGCTGGCGCATGTACTCCTGCATCGCCTCCCGCAGCTCGTCCATCAGCTGGGCGATCTCCTCGTCGCTGGCACCGTTGCGGATGGCCTCGTTCAGGCGCTCCTGCGCCTGCCGCAAGCGCTCCAGTGCATTGGAGAGCGTGCCCTCCTCGATCCGCACGGCGATCTCCCACAGCGCCTCCACCAGCTCGTCGCGGGTGGCCTCGGGCAGTTCGGCCCCCTCGGCCTCCAGCCGTTTCAGCACCATCCGCACCTGCAGGTAGTTGCGCGGTTGCGCCAGGGCCGAGGCCGGCTTCCAGGTGATCGTCCGCAGGACCTGCGCGGTGCGCGCGGCGTTCTCGCGGCTCCAGAGCAGGTCGCGCCGCAGCTCGATCAGCGCCGCCGCCGCCGGGTCGAAGAAGCGCCGCCCGGGCAGCACCATCGCCCTGGCCTCGCTGCGGCCCTGCTGGCCATTGGCATCCTCGACCGTCATCTGCATCACCACCGGCAGGTTGGCCCAGGCGTGCTTGCTGAGATCGTCGATCAGGGTTTCCTCGAAGGCGGCGCGGTCGCCCGAGATGGTCATCGGCAGGTCGAGCACCACCGGCTCGCGCGGTTCCGGCTCGGCCACCAGGCCATAGCGCCGGTTCAGCGCGCCCTCGTCCAGCGTGATCCGGGCAGACCCGGCAACCACGCCATAGTCGTCCTCGGCCCGGAACCGCTGCTGCAGCTCGCCCATCGCCGTCTTGTCGATCTCGCCCACCAGCTCGACCCTGGGCACGGTGTCGGGCGAGATCAGCACGGTCCACTGCCGCCCGCCCGACCCGTCGATCTCGATCTCGCCGGAGCCGTTGACCGCAAAGCTGCGCACCCCGTCATCCGCCGGCGCGGGGGCGGCCTCTTCGGCCGGGGCCGCAGGCACCAGGCCAGAGACCGTCTCGCGCACCGAGAGCGCGCCGACCTCGCCATAAAGCCGGATCGTCACCTCCGAGCCTTCCGGCACGGTGAACTCCGCCTGCGCGATGTCGTTGAGGTAGAGCGAAGGCTTTCCGGTATAGGCCGGGGGCTCGATCCAGCCCTCCCAGCTCGGCCCGGCGGCCAACGCGGCGCCCGCTCCGGCGCCGGCGGCATCATCGAGCGAGGTGATCCGCCAGAGCGACCCGAAGAGCAACGCCGTCACCAGCGCGCCCAGCGCCGCGTAACGCAGTGCGTAGGGGTCGCGGTCCGAGAGCCGCAAGTCTGGCCGGACGGCCCGCGCGCTTTCGATCCGCGCCGCCATCCGCTCCACATGGGCGTTCCAGACCGCCTCGGAGCCAAAGTCGCCCGCACCGATCGCCTGCTTGTCCGACAGCGCCTTGATCGGCCGCCCCGGCAGCGTGGCGTCCAGCCGGGCCACCACCTCCTTGCCCGAAGGCCGGTGATAGGCCCGAAACCCGAGGCCCAGTGCGACGATGAAAGCGACGATCCAGAGCCCGCCCACGGCCCAAACGCCTTCCGGCGGCAGGGCGTCATGCGCGCCGAAGGCCAGCGCGGCGGCGAGCGCAAAGACCAGCGTCCAGACCGGCCAGAAGCTCCGCACCACCCGTTCGGCGATCATCCCCATCCGCGTCAGCTGGAGGGGTCGCATCAGGCGCTTCAGGGCGCGGGAGCGGGCGGCATTCGGGTCCATGACCCTCCGGCTTCGGTCAGGATTCGGGCTCGGGCGCGGCCGTCATGGCCTGCACCCACGAGGGAACCTTATCGCGCGCAATCATTTCGTCAAAGGTCGGTCGCTCGCGAATGACAGCAAAGTTATCTCCGCTCACCAGCACCTCCGGAATGAGCGGCCGCGAGTTGTATTCGCTCGACATCACGGCACCATAGGCACCGGCAGAGCGAAAGCCGACCAGCTCGTCCGGCTTCACAGGCGGCATGGTGCGCTTGCGGGCAAAGGTATCGCCCGATTCGCAGACCGGGCCGACGATGTCGTAGGTCCGCTGTTCCGCCCCCGGCTCGGCCTCGATCACAGGCACGATATCGTGGTGCGCGCCATACATCGCGGGCCGGAGCAGGTCGTTCATCGCCGCGTCGAGGATGAGAAAGTCGGTACCATCCCCGTCCTTCTCGTAGATCACCGAGCTCACCAGCAGCCCCGCATTGCCGGAGATCAGCCGCCCCGGCTCGATCTCGACTTCCACGTCGAGCCCCTCGGTTACCCGCTTGATCATCGCGCCATACTCGATGGGCAGCGGCGGTGCGGAGTTGCTCCGCTCGTAGGGAATACCGAGGCCCCCGCCAAGGTCCAGCCGCTCGATCCGGTGGCCCTCCGCGCGCAGCGCATGGGTCAGCTCCACCACCTTGAGAAAGGCCGTCTCGAAGGGCGCAAGGTCGGTGAGCTGGCTGCCGATATGCACGTCGATCCCCACCACCCGCAGGCCGGGCAGACGGGCGGCATGGGCATAAACCTCCTTCGCGCGCGAGATCGGGATGCCGAACTTGTCGCCCTTCTTGCCGGTCGAGATCTTCTCATGGGTCCTGGCGTCCACATCCGGATTCACCCGAAGCGTCACCGGGGCCTCGGTGCCCATCGCGCAGGCAACCTCCGAAAGCGCCTCCATCTCGGGTTCGCTCTCGATGTTGAACTGCCGGATACCGCTCTCCAGGGCCATCGCCATCTCGGCGCGGGTCTTGCCGACGCCCGAGAACACGATCCGCTCGCCGGGGATACCCGCCGCGATCGCGCGGGCGTATTCGCCGCCCGAAACCACGTCCATCCCCGCGCCCAGCTTGCCCAGGAGCGTGAGCACCGCCTGGTTGGCGAGGCTCTTCATGGCAAAGCAGATACAATGCGGCACCCCCTCGAGCGCCTCCTCGAAGAGCTTGTAGTGCCGCGTCAGCGTGGCCGTGGAATAGACGTAGAAGGGCGTGCCCACCTCCGCCGCAATCGCCGGGATGGCAACATCCTCGGCATGCAACACGCCGTCACGGTAGAGAAAATGGTCCATCGCGCCCTCGCTCGTTCCGCGCGTTCCTACTGCCCTGCGGCGCTCAGTTCAATCGGTGAGAAAGGCCGCCAGCCCGGGCCCGCCACGGCGCTGGAGGTCAGTCGGTGATCCGCGTCACCATGCGGATATTGCCATCGGCATCCTTGGCCACGCCCATCTGCGCCTTGCCGGTAAAGTGGATGCCCGGCGGGTAGGGCGGCTCGTTGGTGCTGGCCTCGCATGCCGACAGCAAGACAAGGGCCACGCCCAGAAGCGCCAGCTCAAAAGGCGAGCGTGCGGTCATTCTCGTCGGCTCCGATCAGGATGTAGGGCTCGTTGTCCGTCACTCGCTGGATCAGCTGGGTCTCGCCGTCGCTCGACCCGGCCACCCCGGCCTGCACCTTGGTCGGCAGGTCCACGCCCACCTTCAACCCGCCATCGCAGGCGGCCAGCGCTCCGAGTGCGACAGCGGCCAGCAGGCGGCTCATCCGCTGCCCCCGACGATACCCACCTTCACCGTGCCGCTGATGTGCACACCCGGCTCCACAGGCGGCTCCGGCTCTCCGTCGATACCGCAGCCGGCGAGCGTCAGCAGGGCAGCAAGGCCAAGGGCAAGTCTCACGTCAGGGCTTCCTTCCAGCGGGCAATCTGCGCCCGCACGTTGGCCGGCGCCGTTCCGCCGTAGGATGTGCGCGATGCCACCGAATTGTCCACCGACAACACCGTGAAGACATCCTCGGTGATCTCGGGCTTCACCGATCTCATCTCTTCCAGCGTCAGCTCCGGCAGGTCGCGCCCGGTCTTTTCGGCCAGTGCCACCAGCGCGCCGGTCACGTGATGCGCGTCGCGGAACGGCAGGTTCAGCACCCGCACGCACCAGTCGGCAAGGTCGGTCGCGGTCGAAAATCCGGTGCCCGCCGCCTCGGCCAGCTTCTCGCGGTTGGGGCTCATGGTCTCCACCATCCCCGCCATCGCGGCCAGCGCCAGCATCAGCGTGTCGGCGGCGTCGAACACGCCCTCCTTGTCCTCCTGCATGTCCTTCGAATAGGTCAGCGGCAGGCCCTTCATCACCGTCAGCAGCCCGAGGTTGGCCCCGAGGATCCTCCCGATCTTGCCGCGGATCAGCTCGGCGGCATCGGGGTTCTTCTTT
Organism: Vannielia litorea; assembly: GCF_900142295.1. Taxonomy (NCBI): domain Bacteria; kingdom Pseudomonadati; phylum Pseudomonadota; class Alphaproteobacteria; order Rhodobacterales; family Paracoccaceae; genus Vannielia; species Vannielia litorea. The sequence continues at coordinate 30,794 of NZ_FSRL01000001.1, read as the reverse complement.
TGCGGCATGATCGACGAGCCGGTGGACCAGGTGTCGCTCATCGTGACAAAGCGGAACTGCGCCGAAGACCAGATCACCAGCTCCTCCGCCAAGCGGCTCAGGTGCATCGCGCAGATGCTCGCCGCGCCGAGAAACTCCAGCGCAAAGTCCCGGTCCGCCACCGCGTCGAGGCTGTTGGCCATCGGCCGGTCGAAGCCCAGCGCCTTCGCCGTTGCCTCCCGGTCGATGGGAAAGCTCGTGCCCGCCAGCGCGGCCGCGCCCAGCGGCGACTCGTTCATCCGCGCCCGCGCATCCTGAAACCGGCTCACATCGCGCCCCAGCATCTCGACATAGGCGAGCATGTGGTGGCCCCATGTCACCGGCTGGGCCACCTGCAAATGGGTGTAGCCCGGCATCACCCAGTCCGCGCCCCGCTCGGCCTGGCTCAGCAGCGCCTTCTGCACCGCCCGGATCGCCGGCACCGCCGCATCGCACTGGTCGCGCACCCAGAGCCGGAAGTCCGTCGCCACCTGGTCATTGCGCGACCGCCCGGTGTGCAACCGCTTGCCCGGCTCGCCGATCAGCTCCACCAGCCGCGCCTCGACATTCATGTGAATGTCCTCCAGCGCCGCCGAAAACTGAAACGTTCCGCCTTCGATCTCTGACAACACCGTGAGCAGCCCTTCCCGGATCGCCTCGGCATCGCTATCCGAGATGATGCCGGCCTCGGCCAGCATGGCGGCATGGGCGCGCGACCCCGCGATGTCCTGCTGCGCCATACGCTGATCGAACCCGATCGAGGCATTGATCGCCTCCATGATCGCGTCCACACCGGCGGAGAACCGCCCGCCCCACATGGCATTGGCGGCTTTGTTCTGGGTCTCTGTCATGTCGGGGCCTGAAGGAGTTGAAAATGAGAAGACTGATTGCCGCGGTTCTCTACACGGCGCTGGCCACCTCTGCAAACGCGGGCGATCTCGCCGCCATCGAGGCGCTCCGCGACGGCAGCATGAAAAAACTGGCCCTCCACGCCGAACCCCGCGACGTGCCGGGCGAAAGCATCACCGGCCCCGATGGTGCGGTGACGCTGGCCGAGTTCGAGGGCACCGTCACCGTGGTCAACTTCTGGGCGACCTGGTGCGCGCCCTGCCGCAAGGAGATGCCCGCCCTCTCCGAGCTGCAAACCGCGCTCGACGGCACCGGCGCCCGCGTCATCACCGTGGCAACCGGGCGCAACCCCGAAGGCGCGATCGACCGGTTCCTCTCCGAGATCGGGGTCACCAACCTGCCCGTCTACCTCGACCCCAAGCAGAAGCTCGCCCGCAACATGGGTATCCTCGGCCTGCCCGTCACCGTGATCCTCGACGCCGAAGGCCGCGAAGTCGCCCGCCTCACCGGCGACGCAGAGTGGAACAGCGACAGCGCCCGCGCCATCATCGCCGCTCTGGTGGAAGAGGGCGCTTAACCGCTCATTTTCTTGCTGAAACGTCTCAGCTAGGCCTTTGCCCCAGGGCGGCACAGGCGGCATGGCGCGGGCAGGTCGCCACGTGGTCGTTCACCATGCCCACCGCCTGCATGAAGGCATAAACGATGGTCGGTCCGACAAAGCGGAAGCCCTGTTTCTTCAGGTCTTTGGAGATCGCCTCCGAAACCGGCGTCTTCGCCGGCACTTCCTTCAGCGAGCCCCAGCGGTTCTGCACCGGCGCGCCATCCACGTAGCTCCAGAGATACTCTGCAAACCCCTCACGCGCCTCGATCTCCAGCCAGCCCCGCGCGTTGCCGATGGCCGCCTCGATCTTGCCCCGGTGCCGCACGATGCCCGGATCGGCAAGGCACCGCGCCACCTCGCCCTCGCCCCATTCGGCAATCCGCGCGGGCTCGAAACCCTCGAAGGCCGCGCGAAAATTCTCCCGCTTTTTCAGGATGGTGATCCAGCTCAGCCCGGCCTGAAACCCGTCGAGCATGAGCTTCTCGTAGAGCGCACGACCGTCGTATTCGGGCACGCCCCATTCCTGGTCATGGTAGTCGATGTAGATCTGATCCTGCCCGACCCAGCCGCACCGCTCACCCATTCCGCGCCCTTTCGCTCGAATTAGAACAAAATACGAATATTCAGCATTTCTTAAGGGAACAACCCGCATTCTGCCGATACCTGACAGAACGGAGCGCGCGATGGCCGGAGCAGAACCGCGGCGGCACAGATTCGAGGCCGATGAATCCTCCCCCCTCGGCGCTGCCGTGCGCCAGCGCGACTCGGATATCCTCGCCATGGTCCGCGCCGCGCTCGACCGGCGGGATGTGCTGCTCGCCTTCCAGCCCATCGTCCGCGCCACCGATCACCAGAAAACCGCCTTCTACGAGGGGCTCATCCGGGTGCTGGACGATACCGGGCGGGTGATTCCCGCGCGTGAGTTCATCTCCGCCTGCGAGACCAACGAGATCGGTCGCATCATCGACTGTCTCGCCCTCGAGATGGGCCTCACCGCCCTTCACGAGGCTCCCGGCCTTCGGCTCGCCATCAACATGTCGGCCCGCTCCATCGGCTATCCCCGCTGGATGCAGACGCTTGAGCGCGGGCTCGCCATGGCACCCACCCTGGCCGAGCGTCTGATCATCGAGATCACCGAATCCTCCGCAATCGTCATGCCCGACATCACCTCCGTCTTCATGCTCGATCTGCAAACCCGCGGCGTCTCCTTCGCGCTGGACGATTTCGGCGCCGGCTACACGGCCTTCCGCTACTTCCGGGATTTCTTCTTCGATATCCTCAAGATCGACGGCCAGTTCGTGAAGGGCATCGCCCGCGACCCCGACAACCGGGTGATCGTCGAGGCGATGATCTCCATCGCCCGGCATTTCGACATGTTTACCGTGGCCGAGTTCGTCGAGAACGCCGAGGATGCCGCGGTGCTCTCCGAGATCGGGGTGGACTGCCTGCAAGGCTACCACTTCGGCGCGCCCACCACCTCGCCGAGCTGGCGCGAGTTCCCGCGCGGCATGCGCCGCGCCGGCTGATCCCCGGCGCCCACGGCCTGCCACGCCTGGGTCATCCGCTCGCAGCCAAATTGCCTGGGTGTGTCGGCCCGCTGCCCCGACCGATGTGTTCCGCGCTCCTCCGAGGCCCGGTCCCCCCGACCGTGCGCCGCCGCCATGCCGCACCGCAGCATAATGCCGCAGCGCAGCAACCCGGCCCTTGCGCCGCCCTGCGCAACTCTCTACCCATGGCTGTGATCCGGGCGGGGTGGAGTCGGGTCACGACGCTTCGCGACAACAAGACACCTCGCCCACGTCAACGGGAAAGGATGTCTCATGACCAACGTCGTTATCGCCTCCGCCGCGCGGACCCCTGTGGGCTCCTTCCTCGGTGCCTTCGCCAACACCCCCGCCCATGATCTGGGCAAGGCCGTGCTCGAGGCCATCGTCGCCCGCGCGGGCATCGACAAGGCGGATGTGTCCGAAACCATCCTCGGCCAGGTGCTCACCGCCGGCCAGGGCCAGAACCCCGCGCGTCAGGCCCACATCAACGCCGGCCTGCCCATCGAATCCGCCGCTTGGAGCATCAACCAGGTCTGCGGCTCGGGCCTGCGCGCCGTGGCGCTCGGCGCCCAGCACATCCAGCTCGGCGATGCCTCCATCGTCGCCGCCGGCGGCCAGGAGAACATGTCCATGTCGCCCCACTGCGCCAACCTGCGCCAGGGCCAGAAGATGGGCGACATGCAGTATATCGACACCATGATCCGCGACGGCCTCTGGGATGCCTTCAACGGCTACCACATGGGCCAGACCGCCGAGAACGTCGCCGAGAAGTGGCAGATCTCCCGCGATCAGCAGGACGAGTTCGCCGTCGCCTCCCAGAACAAGGCCGAGGCCGCGCAGAAGGCCGGCAAGTTCGATGACGAGATCGCCGCCTACACCATCTCCACCCGCAAGGGCGACATCGTCGTGGACAAGGACGAGTACATCCGCCACGGCGCCACCATCGAGGCGATGCAAAAGCTCCGCCCCGCCTTCACCAAGGACGGTTCCGTGACCGCCGCCAACGCCTCGGGCCTCAACGACGGCGCCGCAGCCGTGCTGCTGATGAGCGCCGAGGAGGCCGAGAAGCGCGGCATCGAGCCGCTCGCCCGCATCGCCTCCTATGCCACCGCCGGTCTCGACCCCAAGGTGATGGGCGTCGGCCCGATCTATGCCTCCCGCAAGGCGCTCGACAAGGCCGGCTGGTCGGTCTCCGATCTCGACCTGGTGGAGGCCAACGAGGCCTTCGCCGCCCAGGCCTGCGCCGTGAACAAGGACATGGGCTGGGATCCCTCGATCGTCAACGTGAACGGCGGCGCCATTGCCATCGGCCACCCCATCGGCGCTTCGGGCTGCCGGGTGCTCAACACCCTGCTCTTCGAGATGAAGCGCCGCGACGCCAAGAAGGGCATCGCCACGCTCTGCATCGGCGGCGGCATGGGCGTGGCCATGTGCCTCGAGCGGCCGTAACGCGCCGCACCGCAGAAGGGTCGCGCAATATAGTTGCGCGACCAGCGACCCTCACGTAACAATGCCTCCAACACGGAGGAGGAGACCCATATGACCCGCGTTGCACTCGTCACCGGCGGAAGCCGGGGAATTGGCGAAGCCATATCGAAAGCCCTGAAGGCGGAAGGCTACGAAGTGGCCGCCACCTACGCCGGCAACGACGAGAAGGCCAAGGCCTTCACCGAGGCCACCGGCATCAAGACCTACAAGTGGGACGTGGCCGACTATGCCGCCTCCAAGGCCGGGATCGACAAGATCACCGAGGAGATCGGCCCGATCGACACCGTTGTCGCCAATGCCGGCATCACCCGTGACGCCATGTTCCACCGGATGACCCCGGAGCAGTGGAACGAGGTGATCGGCACCAACCTCACCGGCGTCTTCAACACCGTCCACCCCTGCTGGCCTGGCATGCGCGAGCGCAAGTTCGGCCGGGTGATCGTGATTTCCTCGATCAACGGCCAGAAGGGCCAGGCCGGCCAGGTGAACTACGCCGCCACCAAGGCGGGCGACCTCGGCATCGTCAAGTCGCTGGCCCAGGAAGGCGCCCGCGCCGGCATCACCGCCAACGCGATCTGCCCCGGCTACATCGCCACCGAGATGGTCATGTCCATCGACGAGAGCGTGCGCGACAAGATCATCGCGGGCATCCCGGCGGGCCGCCTCGGCACGCCCGAGGAGATCGCCCGCTGCGTGCTGTTCCTCGCTTCCGAGGACTCGGGTTTCATCAACGGCTCGACCATCTCGGCCAACGGCGCGCAGTTCTTCGTCTAGGCCGCGCAGCCGCAGCATTCGGGGGCCGTGGAGCGATCCGCGGCCCCTTTTTGCTGTCCGAAGAGCGCACGAAAGAAGCCGGTGAAGGCCTCGGCGCGGAGCTGACGGGCACGGGCATTGGCGGCCGCAATGGCGGCAGAGGGGGCATGGTTCAGCATCGGGAAGCGCTCCTTTTGAGCAAGACTTTCTAGACTGCCCTGACTATGCTCCCCGCAAAACAAGCCCGCAAACCAGACTTCCTCGCAATTCAGACAAGTTTCTCTTACCCATGCCCGCCGCCCTGCCCCCGCTCACCGCGCTGCGTGCCTTCGAGGCCGCGGCCCGGCACCTGTCGTTCGCGCGCGCCGCCGAGGAGCTGCACGTCACCCCGCAGGCGCTGTCGCTGCAGATCAAGTCGCTCGAAGAGCACCTCGGCGCGCCGGTCTTCCGCCGCCTCAACCGCGCGGTCGAACTCACCGAGGCGGGCCGTGCGCTGGTGCCCGGTGCCCGCGAGGGGTTTTCCGCCCTCACCCGTGGCTGGGCCGCCGCCCGCCGTGCCACCGACCCGGCCCGCCTCACCGTCACCGCCGGCCCCGCTTTCACCGCCAAGTGGCTCGCGCCCCGCCTGCCCGACTTCGCCCGCGCGCATCCCGACATCGAGTTGAACTTCTCCGCCAGCCTGCGCCGGATGGACTTCGAGACCGACGGGATCGACCTTGCCATCCGCTTCTCCGACCGTGACGATCCGGGCCTCTTCAACACCTGCCTCTGCGACGAATGGGCCGCGCCGATGATGAGCCCCGCCCTCGCCGCCGCCCACCCCACGCCCGAGAGCCTCGTCACCGCCCCCCTGGTGCACACCGACAACTACCCCTTCGGCCCCGATACACTCGACTGGCCGCGCTACTTCAGGGCCGCCGGCCTGACGCCCCCCGCGCCGGGGGGCCCGCGCTTTTCTCATGCCGACCACGCCACCGATGCCGCCGTCTCCGGAACCGGGGTGGTGCTGGGCCGCTGGTCGATCGCGCAGGGCGACCTGGCCTCGGGCGCGCTGGTCGCGCCCTATCCACTGGCCATCCGGCTTCCGCACCGCTACAGGCTGCTCTGCCGGTCGGGCGAAGAAACCCGCCCGCAGATCGCCGCCTTCCTTGCCTGGATCCTCGCCCGCATCGCCGACACCCCCGACCCGGGCCTTTCGCTCACCTTCCTCGACTTCGCCGAGTTGCCATGACCCGCTCTCTCGCCACCGCCATCGGCTTCACCGCCATCCTGATGTGGGCCCTGCTCGCGCTCTTCACCGTGGGATCCGGCCCGGTGCCGCCGCTTCAGCTCAATGCCATCTGCTTCAGCATCGGCGGGGCAATCGGGTTGATCTGGTGCGCGGCGCGGCCCGGCGGCTTTGCCCGCATGATCGCGCCCGGCTGGAAGGTGATCGCGTTCGGCACCGCCGGGCTCTTCGGCTACCACTTCTTCTATTTTTCCGCCCTGCGCGTCGCCCCGCCCGCCCAGGCCGGGCTCGTCGCCTACCTCTGGCCGCTCCTGATCGTGCTGCTGTCCGGCCTCCTGCCGGGAGAGAGGTTGCGGGCCGGGCATGTGCTAGGGGCGATCACCGGTTTTGTCGGGGCGGCCCTGCTGATTTCCAAGGGCGGCGCGGGGCTCTCGGCCGAATGGGCCAAGGGCTACGCCCTTGCCTTCGCCTGCGCCCTCACTTGGTCGAGCTACACGGTGCTCTCGCGGCGGCTCGGCGCGGCCCCCTCGGAGGTCGTCACCCTCTTCTGCCTCGCCTCGGCCCTGCTCTCCGCCGTGGCGCATCTCGCGCTGGAAGAAACCGCCTGGCCACATGACGGGCTCGGCTGGGCCAGCATGCTGGCGCTCGGTCTGGGGCCGGTGGGCTTGGCCTTCTATGTCTGGGATATCGGGGTGAAGCGCGGAAACATCCAGCTCCTCGGAACCGCCTCCTACGCGGCCCCGCTGCTCTCCACCCTCGTGCTGGTGCTCGCGGGAGTGGCAAAGCCGACCGAGTGGCTGGCCGCCTCTGCCCTCCTGATCACGCTGGGCGCGGTGCTCGCAGCCCGTGCGAGCGCGCGCGCGCCAAAACTCAGTTCGCCAGCCGGCTGATCTCTTCCTTCAGCTTCAGCTTCTGCTTTTTCATCTCCGCGATGGCAAAGTCACTCACCCCGGGGCTTCGTTGCGCCTCTTCCACCTCGGCCGAGAGTACCTGGTGTTTGCGACGGAGCTCCTGAAGATGGGCAGTCACGGACATGAGTATCTCCTCTCTTGTGATGGTTGTGTCCGGAGATTGCAGCACACAAACTGAGTCGTGTCACGTGGGCCGCTCAAATCGGATGTGATTAAAGGTCAAGCCCAAACGTTACCAAAGGTTTAATACTTCACAGAGCCGTCACAATAGCCGCCTCAGGGCGGCCCCTTCGCGGAGAATTGCCGAGACTTCCGCGGTGTAGTCCTCGGCATCCGTCTCGTGCACCGGCCCCTCGTGCAGCACCAGCGGTGCCAGCAGGCGGGCCTCGGCCCGCGCGCCCTTGCGCGCCTGCACGATCACCCGACCCGCCGGTCGCCCCGTGCGCCCGGCAAGGGGCAGCACCGCGGCCCCGCCAAAGCCGCCCCGCGCCACGATCGCACCGAGCAACTCGGGCATCCGCTCGGCCTTGTGAATCACCGTGAGCCAGCCCCCCGGCGCCAGCCTCCGGGCGGCCACATCCACCCATATGCCGATCGGCGTTTCCTCGCCCACGGCCATCTCGCGCGCCACATCCGGCGAGGCGCTGCCCCGGGTGCGGTCAAAATAGGGCGGGTTGAACATTACATGGTCGAAGCGCCGCGCCTTCACCGTTTCGGGCAGCGCCGCCAGGTCGGCCTCCACGATCTCCAGCGCCACCCCGTTCTGGGCCGCGTTCCGGCCCGCCAGATGCGCGTAGCCCGGATCGCGCTCGACCGCCGTCTGCACCATGCCCGCCACCCGCGAGGCCAGGCACAGGCTTGCCACCCCGGCCCCGGCCCCCAGCTCCAGCGCCGTCTCTCCGGGCCGGGCCGGCACCGCCGCCGCCAGCAGCACCGCATCCACCCCCGCCCGGTAGCCCGCAACCGGTTGCCACGCCCGCACGCGCCCGCCAAGAAAGGCGTCGCACCGCGACTCAATCGACAACGCCATCCACCCCATTGTCCCGCAGCACTTCCACGGCCTCGGCGTGGTCGGCATCCGCCACCATCAACCGGCGCGGCAATATTCCGATGGAGCCCTCGAGCACGCTCATGTGGACGTCCATTTCGAAGCAAGCTATATCCTCGCCGTCCAGCAGAGCCTTGGCGAATGCGAGTTGTGTCGGGTCGGTGGTGCGCAGAACGGCCTTCATGTACAGAGACTTAAGCGCAGCCGGGGAGGCTGTCGAGCGGGGTGACGAGAGGGTGAACGTGCCGAAGACAGCAGAGGCTGCCGCGCAGACCAGGCCGCACGAACGGCTGGCAGAGGCGCTGGCCGGCGAAATGGAGGCAGTGAACGCGCTCATTGCCGAGCGCATGGCCTCCGAACATGCCCCCCGCATCCCCGAGGTCTCGGCCCACCTGATCGACGCCGGCGGCAAGCGGCTCCGTCCCATGCTCGTGCTCGCCGCGGCCCGCCTCTGCGACTATGCCGGGCCGTTCCATCTGCATCTCGCCGCGACGGTCGAATTCATCCATACCGCCACGCTGTTGCACGACGATGTGGTCGACGAGAGCGCCCAGCGCCGCGGCCGGCCCACCGCCAACCTGCTGTGGGACAACAAGTCCTCGGTTCTGGTGGGCGATTACCTCTTCGCCCGCGCCTTCCAGCTCATGGTCGAGCCGGGCAACCTGCGGGTTCTGTCGATCCTGTCCAACGCGGCCGCAACCATCGCCGAGGGCGAGGTGCTGCAGCTCACCGCGGCGCAGAACCTCGCCACCGACGAGTGCGTCTATCTCAAGATCATCCGCGGCAAGACCGCCGCGCTCTTCTCGGCGGCCACCGAGGCCGGTGCGGTGATCGCCGGGGCCCCCGACGCCGTGACGCAAGCGCTCTTCGACTACGGCGACGCGCTCGGCATCGCCTTCCAGATCGTCGATGACTACCTCGACTACGCCGGCGATGCCGGTGCCACCGGCAAGAACGTGGGCGACGACTTCCGCGAGCGCAAGCTGACCCTGCCGGTCATCAAGGCCGTGGCCCTCGCCGATGCCGAGGAGCGGGCATTCTGGAAGCGCTGCATCGAGCGTGGCAAGCAGGAGGAGGGAGACCTGGAGACGGCTCTGTCGCTGCTTGCCCGGCACGGCACGCTCGAGGCCACACGCACCGAGGCGACCCGCTGGGCCGACCGCGCCAAGGCAGCCCTGGCCCCGCTGCCCGAAAGCGACATGCGCAGCATGCTCACCGATCTCGCCGATTACGTCGTCGCCCGCATCCGCTAGGCCGGCCCGGTTTCGCGGGGGCTAGGCTTCCGCCACCCACCACTCGGGGCGTTCGTCGCGCAGCAGGCCCGCCGCGCGGTCGCGGGCCTCGTTGTCCTCGAAGATGGCAAAGCAGGTGGCGCCCGAGCCCGACATCCGCGCCAGCATAGTGCCTTCCAGTCCCCGGAGCTCGTCGAGCACCTCGCCGATCTCGGGCGCGAGCGAGCAGGCCGGCGCTTCGAGGTCATTGCGCTGCCACGTCAGCCAATCCACCAGCTCCCGCCGCGTGGGCGCCGCCGGGATCTCCGGCATGGGCGCATTGTCGGCCCGCTCGAGCCGCCCGAACACCGCCGCCGTCGCCACCGGCACGCCCGGGTTGACCAGCAGCAGGTTCAGCGCCGGAAGCCGCTCCAGCCGCGTCAGCTCCTCGCCGATCCCCTGCATCCGCCAGGCGGTCTCGGGATCGAGGCACACCGGCACATCGGCCCCGAGCGCCATGGCCAGCGCATGCGGCCCCGGCACCGGCACCCCCCATAGCTCCGAAAGCCCCCGCAGGGTCGCGGCGGCATCCGCCGACCCGCCGCCGAGCCCGGCCGACATCGGCAGGTGCTTTTCGAGCTGGATCGAGACACCGCCCACCGCAATGCCCTGCCGCGCCGCCTCGGCCTCCATCAGCTCCGCGGCCCGGAGCACCAGGTTGCCCGGCCCTGCCGGCACGATCGCACCGAACGGCCCCGATGCGCCAAGGCTCATGCCCGGTGCGTCCCGCAGGCTCAGGTGGTCGCCGACCGCGGCAAAGCACACCAGGCTGTCGAGCATGTGATACCCGTCGCTGCGGCGGCCGGTGACGTGGAGGGCGAGGTTGATCTTGGCCGGGGCGAAGGCCTCAACCTTCGTCATTCACGACCGTCAGCGGCTTGGCCCCCTCCTCCGCGAGCACCCTGTCGAGGCCCAGCTCCAGCTTGCGGCGGATGCGCAGCGCATCGCTCTCCTCCGGGTCGAAGCTGAGCGCCCGTTTCCACTGGAACCGCGCCTCCAATTGCCGCCCCACGGCCCAGTACACATCGCCCAGGTGGTCGTTCACGATGGGATCGACGGGCAGCAGCTCCGCGGCACGCTCCATGTGGCCCACCGCCTCGTCGTAACGGCCCAGCCGGTAGAGCACCCAGCCGAGGCTGTCGGTGATATGGCCGCTGTCGGGCCGCTCGGCCACCGCGCGCTCGATCATGTCGAGCGCCTCGACGAGGTTCTCGCCCATCTCCACGTAGGAATAGCCGAGGTAGTTCAGCACCTGCGGCTGGTTCGGCCGCAGCTCCAGCGCCTTGCGAAAGTCGGCCTCCGCCAGGGCCCAGGTCTTCAGCCGCTCGCGGGTGATGCCCCGCGCGTAGTAGACGACCCAATGGGTCTCCAGGTCATCCTCGAAGAGCGCGATGGCCTTGTCATAGGCGGCCTCGCTCTCGGCCCATTTTTCCTCGCCGCGCAGAATGTCGCCCAGCGCGATGTGCACGCCCAGGATCTCGGGACGGGTCCGCGCCAGTTGGCGCAGCACCTCCGTGGCGGCATCCACCTTGCCGTCCTGCCGCAGCGCCTCGGCGCGGCCCATCTCGGCGGCATGGAAGGCCGGGTCGTCGCGCGACACCCGGTCATAGGTCCGCGTTGCCAGCTCGAACTGCTGCATCTGGTCGAGCAGCTCCGCCGAGAGCAGAAGGGCCTCGGTGTTGTCGTCCGGGCGCAGGAACTCGGAGGTCCGCGAATAGAGCAGCGTGTAGCTGTCGGTCGTCTCGCCGTTGAGCGCGCCGGCAACGCTGAGGAACACCTCGGCCAGCCCGTCGTCGGCCGAGCCGATCACCGTGAAGGGCAGGGTCTCGCCCGCCTCCAGCTGCGCGCGAATGGTGCTCAGCTCCGGGTCCAGATCCCGGGTGAAGGCCTTGTCCATCAGCTCCACCGCGTCGGGGTTCCGGCCCAGCTGGCTCAGCACCTGCGCATGGGCGATCACGCCCCGGCGCGACAGCCGCAGCGGCCCGGCCTCGCGCCCCGAGAAGATGTTGTCGGCCCCTTCGAAGTCGCCCGCCACCGCGAAGGCCAGCGCCTTGTGATAAAGCCCGAAGGCCTTGAGCCCGGTGTCGCTGGCGGCGGCGTCAAAGGCCTCCAGCGCCTTGTCCATGTTGCCCAGGGCCAGCTCCGACCAGGCCCGCACCAGCCCGTCCACCAGCGGCCCCACCGTCTCGCCCGCATCCAGCTCGTCGAGCACCGGCTGGTACTCCTTCTTGCGGAGCCGGTCGGCAATCAGCACCAGCTGCGCGATCTGGCTTTCCTCGACGGTCGCCACCATCTGCTGCGCGATCGGCACCGCCGCCCTGAAATCGGCCAGCCCGACAAAGGCGAGAATGGCGTTCTCCAGCAGCAGCGGATTGCCGCGGTCGCGCACCAGGGCGCGGGTGTAGTAGTCGGCCGCCGCGCGGAAATCGTTGTTGAAGCTCGCCACCCGGGCCGCGAGATAGGAGCCTGCGAGCCCCCGGTCAGCCTGTTGAGCAACGGCAGGGAGGGCGGTGCTCACCGCAAGCGCAAGGGCCGCGGCGGAACGCAGAAGGGTGGGGATCATGACGGGGCTCTCGAACCTCTGTTCTTGCGGGTTGGCGCAGGGTAGTCTCCCGCGCTGGCCAAAACAATACGATCCCGCGGCGCGACAGCCCTTGTCACGCGGATTCTCGCGCCTTCGTGACGCAGCCCCTACATGTTCGGGTAGTTCGGCCCGTCGCCGCCCTGAGGCACAGTCCAGTTGATGTTCTGCGGCGGGTCCTTGATGTCGCAGGTCTTGCAATGCACGCAGTTCTGGAAGTTGATGACGAACTCGGGCTTGCCGTCCTTCTCCACCACCTCATACACCCCCGCCGGGCAGTAGCGCTGCGCCGGTTCGGCGTATTTCGGCAGGGTAAAGCTGATCGGCACCGCCGGGTCCTTCAGCTTCAGGTGGCAGGGTTGGCTCTCCTCGTGGTTGGTCATCGAGAAGCTGACGTTGGTCAGCCGGTCGAAGCTCAGCTTGCCGTCGGGCTTGGGGTAGTCGATCGGGGCGTGATCCGCGGCCAGCCCGGTCGCCTCGGCGTCGGTCTTGCCGTGCTTCATGGTGCCGAACAGGCTGAACCCGAAGAGGTTGTTCGTCCACATGTCGAGCCCGCCCAGGCCCAGCGACGGCCAGAGCCCCCACTTGCTCCACATCGGCTTCACGTTGCGCACCTTCTTCAGGTCCGCGCCGATGGCCCCGCCGCGCACCTCTTCCTCGTAGGCCGAAAGCTCGTCGCCTTCGCGCCCGGCCTGAATCGCCTCCCAGGCGGCCTCCGCCGCCGCCTTGCCCGAGAGCATCGCGTTGTGGTTGCCCTTGATCCGCGGCACGTTGACCATGCCCACCGAGCAGCCCAGCAGCGCCACGCCGGGCGCCACCATCCTGGGCATCGACTGGTAGCCGCCCTCGCTGATCGCCCGCGCGCCATAGGCCACGCGCTTGCCGCCTTTCAGCAGCTCCGCCACCATGGGGTGATGCTTGAACCGCTGGAACTCCATGTAGGGAAAGACATAGGGGTTGCGGTAGTTCAGATGTACCACGAAGCCCACGTAAACCTGATTGTTCTCAAGGTGATAGATGAAGGAGCCGCCGCCGGCATTGCCGCCCAGCGGCCAGCCCATCGTGTGGGTCACCGTGCCCTCGCGGTGCTTGGCCGGGTCGATCTCCCAGATCTCCTTCATGCCAAGGCCGTACTTCTGCGGCTCATGCCCCTCGGCCAGCCCGTATTTGCCAATCACTTCCTTGGCGAGCGAGCCGCGCACGCCCTCGGAGAGAAACACGTACTTGCCGTTCAGCACCATGCCCGGCTCGTAGCCATCGCCCTGGGTGCCATCGGGGTTCCTGCCGAACTCGCCGGCCACAACCCCCTTCACCCGGTCGCCCTCGTACACCAGCTCCGAACAGGCCATGCCGGGGAACACTTCCACCCCCAGCGCCTCGGCCTGCTCCGCCATCCAGCGGCAGACATTGCCCATGGAGACGATGTAGTTGCCGTGGTTGTTCATCAGCGGCGGCATCGGAAAGTTGGGCACCCGCAGGCTGCCCGCCTCGCCGAGGATGTAGAAGTTGTCCTTCGTCACCGGCACGTTCAGCGGCGCGCCCTTCTCCTTCCAGTCGGGGATCAGCGCATCGAGCCCGCACGGGTCCAGCACCGCGCCGGAGAGGATATGCGCGCCCACCTCCGAGCCCTTCTCCAGCACCACGACGTTCAGATCGGCATCGAGCTGCTTCAGCCGGATCGCCGCCGAAAGCCCCGCCGGACCGGCCCCCACGATCACCACGTCGTAGTCCATCGATTCCCGTTCGATCTCGGCCATGGGGCTCATCCTCCGCGCAACAATTGTTCGTCCGGACTTGGTTACCGGAGGGGCAGGCCCATGGCAATCGGGACGCTGCGGCGCGGAACTGCGGGAAAGGTGGCCTGGCAGGGGCAGCAGGGCTTGAACCCGCGACCTACGGTTTTGGAGTCCGGGCCGTTCCGTTGAAACCTAACGGCAATTTTTCCAACTGCCCTGATTTCGCTCCTTTATGCGCCAATGGGTTACGTCGGAACTGCCAACCAAGAATGCCCTGAAAAGGAAAGCGCCGCCTCAGGGACCAACCGGGGCGGCGCAGGCAACATGGAAGCTGGAGACTATGCATAATGCGGTATCATAATACCCCAGAAACCGGGGCTGAACAAGCCTCTAACCGCGACGCCGCGTTGGCGCTGGTGGCCAAAGGCTTCACGGTCTTTCCGGCCGGGGCCAACAAGCGGCCGCTCATCAAGGGGTGGCAGGACAAGGCCAGCGATGACCCGGCCCAAATCGAGCGATGGTGGAAGAAATGGCCCAACGCCATGCCCGCGCTGCCGACCGGAAGCCGCAACGGGATCGCCGTCATGGATGTGGACTGCAAGGGTGAAAGGGACGGGCTCGCAGCGCTGGCGCTCTTCAACGACGTGGACGCCATGTCGCCGGTCTGGATCACCACGCCGAGCGGCGGCCGCCACATCTACTTCCGGCCCCCCGAAGGCATGGGCAATAGTGCTCCCGTTCCATACGGCGTAGACGTCAAGGCAGAAGGCGGCTTCGTCATCGCGCCCGGTGCGATCAACGGGAAAGGCGTCTACAGCATCACCAGCGGCTCTCTGGGCGATGACCTCCCGGAGTGGCCCAAGACCTTCCTGCCGCAGCAGAAGCCCGCCGGACAGGCCAAGGCCGAGCCCAGTGGCCGTGACTTCAGCGTGATCCTCTCTGCCCTCTCTGCGCTGCCCAACGACGGCGACGAGTTCGGCGGCCGGGAGGATTGGCTGCGGATCGGAATGGCCCTCCATGCGGAGACAGAAGGCAGCCTCGAAGGCGAAGAGGCTTGGCACGACTGGTCGGCCCAGCACCCGAGCTACGACACGACCAAGACCGATGAGGCGTGGGCGTCCTTCACGGCCGACAAGGAAGGCGGCGTCACCGGCAAAACGATCATCGCCGAGGCGGAGAGGCGCGGCTGGCGCGACACGTCCATGCTGACCGATGAGGATGTGGAAACGGCCGCTTGGACCATGGCCGAGATTGACCGGATTCTGGAAGAGAACCGCCAGACCCGCAGCAGGGGCGGCCTGAGGCTGCTGAAGCCGCGCGACTGCGCCGAGATGCCTGCCCGCGAATATGTCATCAAGGGCCTGCTGGCGGAGCGGGACGTGGGCGCGATCATCGGCGCTCCGGGCTCCGGCAAATCCGTCATCGCGCCCTATCTTGGCTATGCCGTTGCGCGAGGCGTTGAAGCCTTCGACCGGCGCACCAAGGCGGGCGGCGTCTTCTATGTCGCAGCGGAAGACGCGCTCGGCCTCAGGAAGCGTGTCACAGCGCTCCGGGACCAGCATGGCGAGGCCGACGGCTTCCATCTGGTCGAAGGCGTCACCAACCTCGCCAGTGTCGAAGACAGCCGGGCGCTGCGCCAAGCCGTGAAGCAGCACCGGCCGTCGCTCATCATCATCGACACTCTGGCAGCCGCCTTTCCGGGCCTTGAGGAGAACGAGTCCAAGGCCATGGGCAAGGTGGTCTCTGTCGCCCGCTCCCTGACCCAATGGGGCGCGGCCGTGCTTCTCATCCACCACGACACCAAGGCAGGCGACGGGCTCCCGCGCGGGCACTCCATCCTCAACGGCGCTCTGGATGTGTCGCTGCACCTGAGGCGCGAGAAACGGCTGGTGGAGGTCCGGCCGTCGAAGAACCGGAACGGCACGACCGACCAGAGCTTGGCCTTCAGCGTGGGGGAGATTCAGCTGGGCACGGATGCCGATGGCGATCCGATCACCGCGCCGATCTGCGATGACGAGAGCGGCCCGGTTGTGCGGGACACCGCCACCCGGCTGCCCGCCAGCGCCAAGGCCGCTCTGGAAATCTTGGAGGCACTTTCGGAAGGTGGCAAATGCGTCACCAAATCCGATTGGCGCAAGGCATGCGTCGACAGTGACGCCGTGTCCGGTGCTGAAAAGCCCGACGACCGGCGCAAGGCGTTCCGGCGGGCGTTGGAAGAGCTGGCCCGGCGACAGCTCTTCCACTCTGAGGGAGAGATAATCCATTTGCCCGATGCGCCTGAGATGCTGCTGGGGGACGAGGATGTATAGCCGACAGGACAACAGGACAGGACAGGACATTTACAGGACATGTCCTCCGGCAAACCGGCGACGGGCCACAGGACAGGACAGGACACAACCCCTAAGGGGTGTCCTGTTGTCCTGTCCCGCCGATGCAACTCACTTCTGCCAACTGCAAGTTACTCTAGCTGACGTCTTCAGTTCAGCGGTCGCGGGTCGCGCGGTTCATCATTTCAATGACGATCTTTCGGTCCCGGTCAGAGATGGAATATTTGGAACCGGGTGGCTTGCGGCGTTCGGCCCTGCTCGCAAAGACTGCTTTGCAGTCCTGTTCGACGGAAGAGCGGACCTCCTCCGGTGTAAGACTCGAGTTGTAAAGCCGAAAGGCTATGGAACGAGCTCTTTCACGCCTACCCGAGAAGCCGTCCACGTCATCCATGAACCACGGCATTGGCAGCGACTTCTTGATAGCTCTGCGAACTCCCCACTCGTTTGCTCCATGATCGCGACGCTGCGCAAACCGATACATTGCATTCGAGAATTCTTCACATTGTCTCTCCGGCATCTCGGGAACAGCAAACGTCGCGTAGTCATGTTCGCCACTCTCAGTTCGCTGGGAGTCGCCCCGAACGAACCAAAGTCCCAAACCAAGCACGACAACGATGCCGATCACGATCTTCGCGGCTTTGGTCAGTTCTGTGGGAGGCTTCTCCGCGACATGAGTGACTGGCTGTTCAGACTCGAACTTCAAACCCTCCCTATTGCGCCGGGTCAGAAGGCTATGGCTGGGTTCGTTCTCTGGATAGATTGTCATCGGTTCACCACTCATTTCCACCAATGCAACGGAGACTGAGAATGCGGCCTTGCAATGACCAATTCAGTTCAATCAGAGGGCGCGCGACAGCGCGTCGCTTTAGGTTCTTCCTGGACCAGCCTTCTGCGGGGGGCGCGGAGCCCCGGGATTCTCGGCTGTGGGGGCAATCTTGATTTGGAAAAACCCTCTCAGGGGGATTTTGCCCCTGTGGGGGATATTCACCGTGGGAAAGGGCCTCTGTGACTACTCTGGAAGACATTGACGCAATTCTCATGGCCGCCCGTGCCCCTGAGGGGGATTTGGTGACGGCTGGCGAGCTGGGGGATTGGCTGGGCCTCACCGCCAACCGGGTCCATGCGCTGGGGAGGGATGGCGTGCTGCCCCGCTCCCCTGAGAAGCGGTATCCCCTGAGAGCATCGGTGGCGGCCTACTGCGACCATGCCCGCTCGCTGGCCAAGGGGAAGGCCGCCGACAACGCACTGGCGGAAGAGAAGGTGCGGCTGGCCCGGGAGCAAGCCGACAAGATCGCGCTTCAGAACGCCGCCGCCCGTGGGGAACTTCTGGACTCCCGGGAGGTCGCCAACGAGTGGCGCTCTGTCGTGGTGGACCTTCGCGCGGCGATCCTCGCCGTGCCGTCCCGGGTGGCCAGCCGCTTGGGCTTCGACCGGAAAGAGACGGCCGCGCTCGACTCGGAAATCCGCGACGCGATGGAGGCGATTGCAGATGACCGTTGACCCGAGATTTGGCCAGCTGCGCCGCGACGCTCTGGCAGCCCTCCGGCCGCCCGCCAAGCTGGCGCTCAGCGAGTGGATTCAATCCAGCATCTACCTCCCGTCCAGCCTCGCCGCTCAGCCCGGCCGGATGCGCCTCTGGAAGCCGCAAATCGAGATCGCCGACTCCATCGGCGACGATACCGTGGAGCGCGTCTCGATCTTGAAGAGCGCTCGCGTCGGGGCCACTCAGCTGATGGTCGGGGCGCTCGGCCATTTCGTGGAGAACGACCCGAGCCCGGTGCTCTGCGTTGTCCCGGCCGAGGCCGATGCGCGGCACCTGATGGTCAGCGTGGTGGAGCCGACCTTTGGCGAGTCCCCCGCTCTCCGGGCGGCGTTGACGGCCGACGCTTCTGGCCGCGATGTGCTGATGCACCGGCACTTCGCCGGGGGCAGCCTCTCCATCGTTTCTGCCCGTGCCCCGCGCAACCTCCGGGCCCGGACGGCCCGCATCCTCTTCGCCGATGAGATCGACGCCTATGAGCTGAGCGCGGGTGTAGAGGGCGACCCGGTGGAGCTGGCCATGCGCCGCACCATGACCTTCGGCAATCGCAAGATCGTGCTCGCCTCAACGCCGGTCGACGCCGAAACGAGCCGCATCCTTCGAGCCTATGACCAGAGCGACAAGCGAGTCTTTGAAGTCCCCTGCCCCGGCTGTGGCGATTTCGGGGAAATCCTCTGGAAAGACATTCGATGGGACGCCGAGAAGCCGGAGACGGCCCATTGGGTCTGCCCGGAGTGCGGGAGCGTGGTGGAAGACCGGCAGAAGCCCCGGATGGTGGCAGAGGGCCGCTGGCGGGCCACAGCGCCGCACGTGGAGGGCCACCGGGGCTACAAGCTCACCAGCCTGACCAGCACCCTCCCCAACGCCTCTTGGACGCGTCTAGCGGCCGAGTTCCTTCAGGCCAAGCGGAGCCCGACCACCCTGAAGCCTTGGCTCAACACCGTGCTTGGCGAGCCGTGGCGCGGCGAAGGCGACGACTTGGACGCGACCGACCTCGAAGGGCTGCGGCGGCCTTTCAGCCTCTCCAATGTGCCGCCCGAAGCGCTGGTGCTGACGGCGGGCGCGGACGTGCAAAAGGACCGGGTGGAAATCACCTTCACCGGCTGGACGAAAGACGATGATCTGCGGGTCCTGGGCCATGACGTGATCTGGGGCAGCCCGACCGAAAACGAGACTTGGGCGGAAGTGGACGATGCCCTGCGCCGCCAGTTCCGGCACCCGGCGGGCGGCGTGCTGACACTGGATGCGGCCGTGATCGACTCCGGCAACTGGGCGGATCAAGTCTACGCATTCTGCCGCCCCCGCTCGGCCCGGCGCATTCTGCCCGGAAAGGGCGTCTCGGGCTTCGGCCGCCAGTCCCTCGCCTTCAGCACGTCGCGCAGCACCCGGCTGGCGCTCATCGGGATCGACGGCGTGAAGCTGGCGCTGCACCAGCGGCTCGCCCATGGCGACACGATCCTCTTCAGCGATGAGCTGGGCGGCGACTACTTCGACCAGCTCCGGGCCGAGAGGCTTGTGACGAAGTTCAGCCGGGGCCACCCGATCCGGCGATGGGAGGTCATCTCCGGGCGGCGCAACGAAGCGCTGGATACGCTGGTCTACAGCTACGCGGCCCGGGGACTGGTGGGGCTGGACGTGGAGCGCAGGGAAGCCGATCTGGCGAGCGTGACGGGCGGTGAGAAGCGGGCTAGGGTGATCCGGAGCAATTGGTTGGGAAGATGATACGCATAGAGGCTGCCAAGCGCTCCTAAACCGGAGACAACCTCGGAAAAGCGCTCCCCCAAGTGTTTATCTTCTTTTTTTGAATCTTAAATTTCTTTGCTAACGAATGATCATATTGGACCAAGGCCGGAACACACAAGTTGATGAGTCCAATAATTTTGTGAATCTTGAAATTCAGCCTACTCCCAATCTCAGGTAACTCTAAGCCACTACCTTCAAGGCGACGAATAAAGATTTCGTTCACAAATCCACGGTTGTGCGCATAAACGTTTCTGCACTCTATTAGTAATCTGGCTGCATCACGCGACTCTTGATCTTGAAATATGCTGATTCCAAGGGTCTCGTTGGCGAAAGCCTCAATCCCCTTGAGCCCTCCATAGGACAAGGAGTTTATTTTTCGATCTAGCAGAAACTCAATGATCTCGCTCTTACTTCCCCTGACTAATATGTCTTCAATCGAAATTTTTTCATTTGTGTTCAGAATTTCCGGCCTCCGTCGCCCACAATCCTGAATGATGGCTACCAGATACCAAAGAAACACATCCGCAAAGCCGCAGATGATGCTTCGGCATACTGCAAAATCGTGCTTAACGAATTCCTTCACGTAGTAGCTAGGATCAATCTCCTCTTCGCTTCCTTCCTCACCCATCGCTTTCCGATATTTCAGCAGAAATTCGTGTGCTCGAACACGTTTTTCGTCGGCTGAGGTTGCCATCATAGCAATGAAAAGAACGCTACTTACAATGCCGTCATAATCCTCTAGAAAATTGTAAAAAGACTTCGTGCAAGTGGCCTTGCCGCTTGGGAAAAAGAACATCCCGTCATCTATTGCCATCTCAAATCTACCGCACGGCCAAATCCCTAGGGAAAGACTGACATACCAGACAGAACGCATCAACCTTCGTGCGCAGTCACGCCTGTCCGTGCAGCCAATACTCCGCCGCTTTGTGAACCTCAGCGAGAGCCGCCCGGAAAGCCGGATCTTCCTCGACCCTCTCCTTGACCTCTGGCCTCCCCAGATTCTGCGGAAAACCGACGCCAGTTCGCGTCTCGTAGCGAGCAACAATTAAGTCTAGTTCGGCACGGAACGACCTCACACGCGACGCCTTGGCTCCGCCTGCCCGTGTCCGGCCCAGCTTTTTCGAGTTCTTCATGCTTGGTCCCTTCCGAGTGGATGGGCCAGTGCAACCCGGCGCTGGCCCATCCGGCAAGGAGTCCCGCATGGCTGTATGCGGCGACGGGTCCACTCCTACACTCACCGGAGCCGATTCGGCAACACCCGACACCCCGTCAAGACATAGGCAACCCACGGTAGCCTAAGCATTTTTTGCCTTGCTGCTGGAGCCGATTCGCCGTTAATCCGGGGTATCTCTTTTGCTCGAAAGGACCATTGAATGGCTGCCATTCTGAACATTCCGCCCACGGTTGCGCACCGCCCCAAGGGCCTCATCGACTGCGCTCAGATCACCGATACGCTCATGGTGGCTGGGCAAGACCGGCAGGTCGCCTATGACCAGACCCGGGCGCTCCTGAGGGCCGGGTATTTCCTGCCGAGTGCCCGCGAAGAGCGCGGCAAGAAGTCCTTCTTGCTGACCCCGGATTACATGCTGACCGCCGATGTGCTGCTGCGTCTGCGTGACTTTGGAATCCGTGGCGGCGAAGGCGCCAAGGCCGATCCGATGTTCGCCGCCGCGCTCGCGCTGCGCGGCTGGTCGGGTGGCCGCCCGAAAGGTGCCGTCCACAGCCCTGCGGCGCACGTGATCGCTGAGTATGAGCTTGATGTGCGCGGTTGGGTCTTCGAGCTGTGGAGCTTCATCCATGGGAAGACCGGCGACCTCCGCTTTGAAGGGCGCATCCACCGTGTCGACCCGAAGCACCCTGACGGCTTCCACAGCACGCCGCTGCAATACGGCAACCACGGCCAATACCTGCATCGCTCGTGCATCGCCGTCGACCTCACCGATGCTCTGGACCGCTGGCACCCCCATGGGCGGGCCCGCCGGGAAGCCATGAACTGATGGCCAGCGCTTTCCTCCCTCAATTCGTCCGGCGCATCATTTCGCGGGACGCACCGACCACCCGGCGGCGCTCTATCGACGCTGCAACGGGTGGCCGGAGAGGGAGCGGCTTGGGCGTCAGCGGCCCGATCAATCCTGAGGTCAGCGCGGCTGCCTCGATCACGCGGGGCCGGTGCCGGTATCTCGCCACCAACAACGGCTTCGTCTCCAATGCCGTCGCCAACTTCGTCGCGGCCTTGGTCGGCACCGGCATTCGCCCCGCGACCCGCACCGATGATGCTGGCACCCGGGAACTGATCGGCGGTGCATTCGAGCTGTGGGCCGAGCTTGCCGACCATTACGGCACCACCGATTTTTGGGGGCTTCTGTCCAGCGTCGCCCGCCACTTGATGGTCGACGGCGAAGCTATTCTCATCATGCGCGATGAGCCCGACGGGCTCAGGCTGCAACTCATTCCACCTGAGTTGCTGGACGAGTCCAAGACCGCCACCCTTGGCGACGGCCGAGAGATCGTCAACGGCGTGGAGTTCAACGCCGAGGGCCAGCGCGTGGCCTACTGGATTCTGCCGCAGAAGCCGACCTCCACCTTCGCTGAGTATGCCCCTCCCGTGCGGGTGGATGCGGCCGACGTGCTCCACGTCATGCAGCCGCTCGCCGCCGGACAAGTCCGGGGCCTGAGTTGGCTTGCAGCGGCCGTCTTGCCCGCCAGCGAGCTGGACCAGCTGACAGATGCGCTGCTGGTCTCCGCGAAGGTCTCTGCGATGTTTGCCGGGTTTATCACTGACCAGAACGGCGTTGGAACGCCGTTTTCAGAAGGGGTGGATCGACTCCAAGAGGAAGGCATTACTCCCGGTGGCCTGTATCGTCTTGGTTTCGGAGAAGATATTCGTCTTAGCGGACCGGAACAGCTGAAGGACGCTCCGGCCTTCGTCCGGATGAACCTGCTGGCTCTGGCGGCCGCTCTGGGCCTCCCGGAGCACATGGTCAGCGGCGACCTCACCAACGCCAACTACAGCTCCCTTCGCGCCGGGCTGCTGCCCTTCCGCGCCCGGGTGGAGCAAACTCAATACGGCGTGCTGGTGCCCCAGCTTCTTCGGCCCATCTGGCGGCGTTGGCTCGCCTTGGAAGTCAGCTCCGGGCGGCTGGACGTTTTGCCGGACCTTCGCGCCGAGTGGATCATGCCCCGCCACCAGCAAGTCGATCCTCAGAAGGACATGGCGGCCGTTGGCGAGGCTCTGGCGCTCGGCCTCACGTCCCGTTCGCAGGCGATCAATGAGCTTGGCTGGAATGCCGATGAGCTGGACCGGGAGATCGCGGCCGACCGCGCCCGCGAAGCCGAGCTGGGCCTGTCCTTCAGCTCCAAGGAGTCCCCCGATGCCTCTTGATGCCCAGATGACCCGCGCCGCGTCGACGCGGCCCAACTCCTACGATCCGGACACCCGCACCGTTACGGCCGTGATCGCCACGTCCAACCCGGTCCTGCGCCAAGACTCCCGGGGCCCTTACCAAGAAATCCTCACGGCCGAGACGCTGGACCTCTCGGCCGCTGAAGGTCTTCCCGTTCTCGACAGTCACCGCACCAGCTCCGTGCGCGACCAGATTGGACGGGTCCAGTCCATCGCCTTGGAGGGCACTTCCGTTGTCGCCGTCCTTGAGCTGACCTCCGCCGAAGATGCTGCGCCGATCCGCCAGCGGGTCGCGGATGGCACCTTGAGCGGAGTCAGCGTCGGCTACCGTCCCTCGGGATGGACCGAGAGGTCCACGCCGCAGGGCCGGGCCAAGAGCCCGTCCAGCTGGCGGATTACTGAAGTCACCCTGACAAGCAACCCGGCCGATCCGTCGGCCCGACTGAGGCAGAAAGGAAACGAGATGCCCGAAGAAGTGATCGAAACCCAGACGCCGGAAGCGGCCGAGGCGCAGCGCCGGAGCGACATCCGGGGGCTGGTCCGCTCGGCCGGTCTCGGCGATGAGCTGGCCGACCAGCTCATTGATGGCAGGTCCGACATGACCGCCGCGAAGGCCGCCGTCTTCGACGCGACGCAGGAGAAGCGCCGCTCGCAGCCGACCATCCGCATTCACAGCTCCAACGATGACCCGGCGGTGATCCGCGACCGGCAAGCCGAGGCGCTGCACATCCGCATGGCGGGTGGCGAGCCCGCGCCCGAGGTCCGGCCGTATATGTCCCTCACGATGAGCGACGTGGCCCGGGAAAGCCTGAACCGGGCTGGCGTCTCCACCCGTGGCATGTCGCCGGATGAGGTCTTCACCCGGGCGGCCGAGCACACCACGTCCGACTTCGCGCTGCTGGTCAGCAATGCCATGGGCAAGACGGCTGAGACGAGCTACCAAGCTGCCAGCTCGCCTCTGAAGAAGCTCGGCCGCCAGCGCAGCCTCTCCAATTTCAAGACCGCGACCAGCATCCGCCTTGGCGAGATGGGGCGGCTGGAAGAGCTGGACGAGTCCGGCGAGATCACCGCCACCAGCCGTGCAGAGAACGGCGAGACGATGCAGCTCAGCACCTATGCCCGGGGCATTACCGTCTCGCGCAAGCTGCTCATCAACGATGACCTTGGGATGCTCGGCGACATGACGGCCGCCTTCGGCGAGGCAGCAGCCCAGACCGAAGACGAAATCTTGGTGGCGTTGGTCACGGCCAACCCCAACCTGAGCGACGGCACGCCGGTCCATGACGCCAGCCGGGGCAACATCGCCAGTAGCGGCCTCTCCCTCAATTCCGAGGGGGCTCAGACCACGATTGAAGCGGCTCGCAAGGCCATGCGCGGCTACACCGGCCTTGATGGCAAGACGCTCATCAACGCTTCGCCCAAATACCTTCTGGTCGGCCCGGAGTGCGAGAGCGCGGCCGAGCGGCTGCTGGCCAACATCTACCCGGCCACCGTCGATGACGTGAACGCCTTCGCCACCAAGCTTTCGCTTCTGGTGGAGCCGCGTATCACCGATGAGCGCTGGTATCTCTTCACCGATCCGGCCCGGCTGGCGGCGATCCAGTATGGCTACCTCAGCTCGGCGCAGGGCGTGCAAATCCAGCGCGCCGAGGCGTGGTCCACGCTGGGCCTCAAGTTCCGCGCTTGGCTCGACTTCGGCGCGGGCTGGCTGGACTGGCGCGGCTCCTACCTCAACGAAGGTGAGTGATGGCCCTGACCGCCGCAGAGCTGACCGCTGCCCGTGACGCGCTTCTCAGAGCGCGTGCGGGTGGCGTGCGCCGCGCCCGGGACGCCAACGGCGAGGAAGTCGAATACCGCTCCGACGCCGAGATGGCCCGGGCGCTCGCCGCCCTGGACTCGGAGATCGCGGCGCTGGCTCAACGGCCCCCTGCCGCCTTCCACTTCAAGACCTCGAAAGGAACGTGAGATGAAGAACTACGTGCAACCGGGTGAGAACATCACCTTGACGGCCGCAGCGGCCTCCAGCTCCGGCGACGGCGTTTTGGTCGGCTCGCTCTTCGGCATTGCCGCCGGAGACGCTGAGATCGGTGACACGCTGACCATCGTCACCGAAGGTGTCTTCGAGATGCCCAAGCCCGCGACCGATGTGCTCGCCGTGGGCGATCCGGTCTATTGGGATGCGAGCGGCAAACTGGCGACCGCCGACGATGACTCCGGCTCCAATGCGGAGATCGGCGTCGCCGTCACGACCGCCGCCAACCCGTCCAGCTCTGTCCGCGTGCGGCTGAACGGTTAAGGCAATGCCCCGGACTCCCTCTACATTCCGGCAAGCCGATGTGGAACGGGCGGTGAAAGCCGTCCGCTCCACGGGGCTGAGCGTCGGGACTGTGGAGGTGACAAGAGAGGGAACGATCCGGGTTATGGTGGGGGCACCATCCGGCGAGTCGGCTCAGGCCGAAACGCCCTTCGACACATGGAAGGCCAAGCGCGATGCGGCTCCGTCTTAAAGGTATAAACAGGGTTTCCAAACGGCTCGCCGATGGCAGCCGGGTAACTTACTACTACGCATGGAAGGGTGGCCCCCGGCTGCCCGGCAAGCCCGGCGATCCTGAGTTTGTGGACGCCTACAATGTGGCGATTGCCGCGAAGGCGAAGACGCCGAAGGGAACGCTGCAATCTGTTCTGAACGCCTATCAGGACTCGCCGAAGTTCACCGATCTGGCCGAACGCACCCGAAAGGATTACGTGAAGCACGTCCGCAAGATAGAAACCGAATTTGGCGACTTCCCCTTGGCCGCTCTTTCCGACCGGCGCACGCGCGGCGAGTTTCTGGCATGGCGTGACCGGATGGCGGCCAACTCGCGTCGGCAAGCCGATTACGTCTTCGCCACCTTCGCGGCGATCCTCGCATGGGCCGCCGACCGGGGCATGATCGTAACCAACCCCTGCGCCCGTCCCGGCAAGCTCTATCGCTCCAAGCGGTCCGATACGATCTGGACCGAGGCGGATGAAACCGCCCTCTTCAAAATCGCCCCGGCCCGCATTCGCCTCGCCTACCTTCTGGCGGTCTGGACCGGGCAGCGCCAAGGCGACCTTCTGCGGCTGACTTGGAAAGCCTACGACGGCACCCATATCCGCCTCACTCAGCGCAAGACGGGCCGCCGGGTGGTGATCCCTGTGAGTGGCACCCTGAAGGCCTCTCTGGACGAAGCCGCGAAGACCAAGAGCGCGGTCACGATCCTCACCACCACCAAGGGCACGACTTGGACGAGTCATGGCTTCAGCGCCAGTTGGCGCAAAACGCTGGCGAAGGCGCAGGTCACGGGGCTCACGTTCCATGATCTGCGGGGCACAGCCGTCACCCGGCTCGCACTCGCCGGATGCAGCGAAGCCGAGATTGCGACCTTCACCGGGCATAGCCTTCGGGACGTCGCCGCTATCCTCGACGCCCACTATCTGAGCCGTGATGCCCGCATGGCAGAATCAGCACTCAGCAAGCGGGAGGCGCACGAAGCCGGAACAAAAATTCCCAACTGAACGCCCAACCGCTCCACGGGAGTCCGCCGCAGAAGTCCATTTGGTCCATGAAAAGAAGTGGCAGGGGCAGCAGGGCTTGAACCCGCGACCTACGGTTTTGGAGACCGTCGCTCTACCAACTGAGCTATACCCCTAAGGCCGGTGCCGTGAATATGAAAGCGGGCTGCACTTGGCAAGAGGCAAATCGCGCCACCTGCGGTGAAGGGGGCGCAACCCGGCGCTCAGATCCACTTCAACCGCCGCAGCACCCAGAATTGCGCGATCCCCACCACCACCAGCCCGCCGGTGAAGATCCAGAACGCCCAATCGCCCTCCGCCCCCGGCATGCCGCCCAGGTTGATCCCCATCAGCCCGGTCAAAAAGCCCAGCGGCAGGAAGATCGCGGAGAGGATCGAGAGCAGGTAGAGGTTGCGGTTCAGCCGGTCCTGCACCGCGGCGTCGATCTCTTCCTTGAGCACGATCAGCCGGTCGCGCATGGCGTCCAGCTCTTCCACCGCGCGCACCAGCTTGTCATGCGCCTCCGCCAGCCGCCGCCGGTCTTGCTTCGACAGCATCGCATGGCCGCCGCTGGCCAGCTGGCTGATCGCGTCGCGCTGCGGCCCGAGGTAGCGCCGCAGGTCGATCACCTCCTGGCGCTCGTCCACCACCTGCGCCCGCTGCTCGGGCGCGGGCGCCGAGATCACCTCGTCCTCCAGCACGTCGACCCGCTCGGCCAGCTCGAAGATCGTCTCGTCGATCCGCCCGCCCATGCGCTCGACGATCCCGGTCAGAAAGGCCCCCACGCTCTGAGGCCCCTCGCCCGCCTCCACCTGCTCGCGCAGCTCGGCCAGCGTGCGCAGCGGGCGGCGCGACAGGGTGATGATCCGCGCCGGGTTCAGGAACACCCGGAGCGAGACCATGTCTTCGACCTCCTCGCCGGGGTTCAGGTTGACGCCCCGCAGGATCACCACCAGCCCGTCCTCCTGCACCGAGGCGCGCGGGCGGGTCGACTTGGCGGTGAGCGCCGCGCGGGTCGGCGCCTCGACGAAGTCCAGCACCTCCTCCATCCAGGGGTCGGTGTCGGGGTGGTCTGCGATCAGGTGGAGCCAGGCCAGTTCGTCGGCCTTAAGCCGCTCGACGATGTGATCCTGGCTGTCCAGCCGCTTTCCCGCGTCGGAACCGTTCAGACAATAGGCGAATTCGATATGATCCATGTCCGCGAGGCTACCCGCCCCGCGGCGCTGGGCAACATCAAATCAACACCCGAGGGTCACCCCCCGTCGCCCCTGGCCCCGGCCGCACCCTGGCAGGGCCCGCCCGTGCCCCACGCGCGCCACGGCCGGGCCCCGGTGGTCAGGCAAACTCCACGCCCGCATCCACCATCGGCAGCCGGAAGATCCGCTTGCCCGTCGCGGCATAGATCGCATTGGCCACCGCAGGTGCCGCAGGCGGCAGGCCCGGCTCGCCGATGCCCGTGGGCGCCTCGGCGGACGGCACGATATGCACCTCGATCTTCGGCATGTCGCCGATCCGCAGCGGCTCATAATCGGGAAAGTTGCTCTGCACCACTTCCCCGCCGTCGAAGGTGATCTTCTGGCGCATCGCATGGCCGAGGCCATAACCGATGCCGCCTTCGATCTGGGCCCGGATCACGTCGGGGTTGACCGCCACGCCGCAATCCACCGCCGCCACGATCCGCTCCAGCTTCACCCGGCCGTCGGCGTCGGTCGAAACCTCCGCCACCTGCGCCACGTAGCTCTGAAACGAGAAGTGTGCCGCCACGCCCCGGCCCCAGCCCTCGGGCAGCTCACTGCCCCATCCTGCCTTCTCGGCGGCGAGCTTCAGCACGCCCAGCAGGCGCGGGTTGCCTCCGAGCAGCCCCTCGCGGAAGGCCACAGGGTCCGCGCCCGCCGCCTCCGCCGCCATGTCCATGGCCACTTCCATGGCATAGGCGGTGTGGCTGTTGCCGACCGAGCGCCACCAGAGCACCGGCACCGGCGTCTCCATGTTGCGCACCGAAACATGCATCGCCGGAATGCTGTAGGGCGTGTCGCTGACCCCCTCCACCGAGGCGTGGTCGACGCCCTCGTGCACCATCATCTGCTCCATCGGCGTGCCGGCGAAGATCGACTTCGAGGCCACCTGCGAGCGCCAGGCGGCGAGCTTGCCCTCGCCGTCGACCGCCGCCTTCACCCGGTGCTTGACCATCGGCCGGTAGTAGCCGCCCTGCACGTCGTCCTCGCGGGTCCAGACCAGCTTCACCGGCTGATCGGTCCCGAGCGCAACGGCGGCCATCGCGGCCTCCACGTGGTAATCGCTGTCCATGTTGGCCCGGCGCCCGAAGGAGCCGCCGGCATAGACCGTCTCGATGGTGGTGTTCTCCGCGCCCACGCCGGTCACCGCGCCCACTGCCATCTGGGTGATGGTCGGAAACTGCGAGCCATCCCAGATATGCGCCTTGCCGTCCTTGACCTGCACCACGCAGACCATGGGCTCCATCGGCGCATGGGCAAGGAACGGGAAGTCGAACTCCGCCTCCACCGCCGTGCCCGACGCCAGCGCCTCCTCCACGCCCGCGTCATTGCGGGCAACCGGCCCCTCGCCATCGAGCGCGGCGGCGTATTCGGCCTCCATCTCCTCGGTCGAGCGGCCCTCGGCGGCGGAGAAGTCCCACTCCACTGTCAGCGCCTCGCGGCCCCGGATCGCAGCCCAGGTATCCTCGGCAAAAACCGCAATGCCCTTCGGCGTCTGCTTCACCGCGGTCACGCCGGGCACCGCGAGGGCGGCGGTGGCGTCAAAGCTGGCGACCGTCCCGCCAAAGCGCGGCGCGCGCGCCATTACCGCATGGATAGTGCCCTCCGGCGCCACGTCCATCGCAAAGATCGCGCTGCCGTCGGTCTTGCCGGGCGTGTCCTTGCGGCGCAGCAGATCCCTTCCGATGAGCCGAAAGTCCTTCGGCTCCTTCAGGATAGGATCGGTCGGCGGCTCGGCTCCCGCCTTCACAAGGGCCACCATCTCGCCCAGGGTCGCGCGGTAGTTGCCATGCGTGGCCACGCCGTTCTCGATCACGATGTCACTGGCACGCACCGCCCATTCCATCGAGGCCGCCTCCAGCAGCATCGCCCGGGCTGCGGCCCCCGCCTGGCGGTATTGCATGTAGCTGTTGGCCATGGCCGTCGAGCCGCCGGTGCCCTGCATCCCGAAGAGCGTGTTGGCGTATTTCGTGGCATCTGCCGGGGCGAACGCGATGTCGACCTTCTCCCAATCGGCATCCAGCTCCTCCGCCACCAGCGTGGCGAGGCCGGTGGTGGTGCCCTGCCCCATCTCGAAATGCTTGAGGATCACCGTCACCGTGCCATCGGGCGCGATCCGGACGAAAGGGTTGGGCATCAGCGTGCCCTCGTGGCCCGCGGCCAATGCGCCCTTCGGGCCGAACCCGATGACAAGGGCTCCGGCGGTCGCTCCGGCGAGGAATCCACGGCGAGACGTCTTGAAATCCTTCATGGCTCAGCCCTCCATCCGCTTGGCGGCATCGTGGATCGCGGCGCGGATCCTCACGTAGGTGGCGCAGCGGCAGACATTGCCGCCCATGGCCGCGTCGATGTCATCGTCGCTCGGCGCCGCGTTCTCGGTCAGCAGGCCGATGGCCTGCATCATCTGCCCCGACTGGCAGTAGCCGCACTGCACCACGTCGTTCTCGCGCCATGCGGCCTGCACCGCCTCGGCGACCGTGCCGTTGATGCCCTCGATGGTGGTCACCTCGGCACCTTCCACATCCGAGATCCAGGTCTGGCAGGAGCGGGTCGGCTGGCCGTCGATATGCACCGTGCAGGCCCCGCAGGAGGCCACGCCACAGCCGAACTTGGTGCCGGTGAGCTTGAGCCGGTCGCGGATCACCCAGAGGAGCGGCATCTCCTCGGGCGCGTCCACGCTGACCGCCTCTCCATTGAGCGTGAAGGAAATCGACATCTGTGCTGGCCTCCCTGAGCTGGCATGGTGAACCGTGCCGTTCACCTTGCGCAGGGAGATAGGGCCGGATCGGCGCTTGTCCTGCCCGGTTCTGCAAAAAAAACGGGGCCGCCTCCTGCCGAGGCGGCCCCTGCTGTCTTTTTAGCCGCCGGGCGAAACGCCCGGGCGCAAGATCACTCGATGATCTTGGAGACGACGCCGGCGCCGACGGTGCGGCCGCCTTCGCGGATGGCGAAGCGGAGGCCGTCTTCCATGGCGATCGGGG